>JBDHRL010000057.1:0-18358 GCA_039807535.1 Rhodocyclaceae bacterium | reverse complement strand
ATGCCTCGTAGCCGACGAGCACCATGTCGACGGCCTCGTCGCGCAACGGGATCAGGGCCTGATAGGCCGGCGAGTCAAACCAGCCGCGGACGGCGGCCGGATCGGGGAAGCGGATGACGACGGTGTCGGCATGGAGGGGGGTGCCGCTGAACACCGCGAACTGCCTGCCGCGAAACACCAGTTCGGCGTTCCACGGCGCCAGCGTGGCCGGCACCTGGTCGCGGTAAGCCGCCCACTTCAGCGGGTCCTTGATGGCGATATGGCCGATGACGTAGGCAGCCATCGCGACCGCCTTCAGTGCAGCCCGAAGAGTCGCGCGGCGGCCAGGCCGACGGCGAGCAGGATGCCGTGCAGCATCGCCGCGCCGATGGTGGCGCGGATGGCCGGCACCAGTTCGGCCGGCCGGGCGGCATGGGCGAGCAACTGTTTCGTGGCGGCGAGGGCCGGCGCCAGCGCGACGAGCGCGATCAGGGCCGTCCACGGCAGGGCGCCCAGCGCCACCGCGCCGATCAGCCAGCCGTGGGCGATGCCGACGATGAGCGGATAACCGAAGCGCGCGCGCCCGGGCCCCAGGCGCACCACCCAGTTGCGCTTGCCGGTGGCGGCATCCGCCTTGCAGTCGGGGAACTGGTTGATGAACAGCACGTTGGCGACGTGCAGGGCGTAGGGCAGGCCGGCGACGAAGGGCAGGGGCGAGAAGGTGCCGCGCTGCACGTAGTCGGCACCGATGACGACGATCAGCCAGCCGCAGGCGATCGCCGGTTCGCCCCAGCCGCGGCTCATCAGCTTCAGCGGCGGCGCCGAGTAGGCCCAGCCGACGAACAGCCCGGCCAGGCCGATGAGGATCAGGCCGTTCGCGGACGACCAGGTCAGCCACAGCCCGGCCGGAATCACCGCGGCGAGCAGGGCGTAGCCGAAGACGCCGGCGGCGCGCAGGCTCAACACGCCGTTCTGGATGAATCGGCTGCCGCCGGTGAAGGGGAACTGGCGTTCGGTGTTGATGGCGTCGCTGCCGTTCAACGCGTCGTAGTAGTCGTTCAGCACGTTGATGCCGGCGTGCGCCACCAGGGCGAAGAACACCGTGAAGAAGGCCGCGGCCGGGCGCAGCATGGCGCCGTCGAGGGCCGCCGTGGCCAGTCCGACCAGGCAGGCGGCGAAGGTGACGCTGAGAAAGGCCGGGCGCGTCGCCGCGAAATAGCGCAGGCAGGGGTTGGGAAAGGCGGCGAGCGTCGGCTCCATCGGCGGGGGCATCATTGGGCGCCCAGAAGCTGCCGGGCGGCGGCTTCGATCTCGGCGTGGTTCATGGCCCCCAGCTTGCTGCCGACGACGGCGCCCTTGCGGTCGATGATGAGCGTGAACGGCACGACGGCCTTCGGGTTGCCGCTGGCCTGCATCAGGGCGATGCCGCCTTCCTTGGCGAGCAGTCCGGTGTAGCGCATCTCGTAGGCCCTGGCGAAATCCTTCGTCGCCTCGACCTTGTCGTCGAGTGCGATGCCGACAACGACGAGGCCGCGCCTGGCGTACTTGTCGTGGGCGGCGGCCAGTTCGGGGATCTCCGCCCGGCAGGGGCCGCACCAGCGCGCCCAGAAATTGACGATCAGTGGCTTGCCGCGCAACTGCTCGAAGGCGAAGGGCTTGTCGTCGAAGTCGTGCAGCGTGGCGGCGAACAGCGCCGCGGCGTCCGCGGCAAACGCGACAAGCGGGAGAAAAAACATCAGCGCGCCCAATCGCCACTGATTCCCGATTCCCGATTCCCGATTCCTGCTCATGGCAGGTCGCCGCGGCGGAAGAACAGGTAACCCGCGCCGGCGCACAGCGCACCGACGGCGGCCGGATAGAGCACGGCGAAGACCTTGTAGCCCGCCGCGCCGAAGGTGTCGAGGATGACGAAGGCCGAGGGACCGAGCACGATGAGCTGCGGATCGAACAGCGCCAGCGCGGCGGTGCGGAACACCTGCAGCGGATTGGCCAGCGCGATGCCCACCGCCACTTCCGGCGCGACCTGGCCCTGGATCATGACGCCGAGCAGGATCAGGTCGAGGAAGAGCAGCAGGGTCAGCCAGACCATGAAGGCGAGCCCCTGGGCGACGTCGGTGCTGCGCGCCAGCGCCGAGATGAGCATGCCGATGCCGAGAAAGCACCCGCCCATGGTGGCCAGCAGCAGCGTGTAGTAGCCGAACATGCCCCACGGCACCTCGATGCCGCGGACCAGCGCCCACAGCACGGCGCCGGCCATGGCGGCGAATACCGGCAGGAAGATCATGAGATAGCGGCCGAGGATCTTGCCCCAGAACCAGGCGGCGAGCCCGACCGGCAGCGAGAGCAGGTACTCGAAGACGCCGGCTTCGCGGTCGCCCGCCACCGAGCGCACCGTGGTGATGAGCACGAAGATCGGCAGGATCGCCATGGTGAGCTGGATGAAGGTGACGAGCAGCCTCGACAGGCCGATGAAGCCGAGCACGCGCGATTCGGTCAGGCCGAAGACGAAGAGCAGCGCCACCAGCCCGCCGAAGATCAGGCAGTAGATGAGGAACCAGCGCGCGCGCAGCGATTCGACGACGTCCAGTTTCGCGGTGAGCCAGAGTTCTTTCATCCTAAATTCCGCAGTTCTTCACCACCAAGGCACCAAGAACACCAAGGGGCACCAAGGATTTTTGGAGATAGAGAACACTTACCCGGCGGGTGAAACAATACCGTCCTCCAACCCGTTGATCTTGGTGAAACTTTGTGCCCTTGGTGTCTTGGTGGTAAGGTTTTTCGGATCATTTGCCTTTTGCCAATACCTGTTCGCGCATCGCTTCGAAAGTCAGTGCGCCTGGCACGGCGTCGCGCACGGCGGCGAAGTTGTAGCCCATGGGCGAGAGCCGGCCGCCGAGATAGTGCGCGGCGCGCGGGTCGAGCCAGCTGGCGCCGCTCATGTCGGCCGAGTCGGCCACCCACATGCGCGTGGCCGGCTCCGCCATCCAGGGATATTGCGCCGCCTTGTCGCGCAGCCAGAAGACGAGGCAGCCGATGTCGTCGAACCTGAACGCCGTGTTCTTCCCGCCGCCGCGCAGCTCGGCGGCGAAGCGCGGATCGGAGATCACCATGTTGCAGCGGACGCAGGTGTCGCGGTCCCACTTGATCTCGGCCATGCCCTCCGGCCAGCCGTCCTTCCGGCCGCACGCCGCCAGCGGGGCGAGCAGCAGGCCGCCGGAGAGCCGCAGGAAGCCCCGCCGGCCGCTCACGCCGCCGTCTCCGCGGGACTGACTTTTTCCGTTTCGCTGAAGGAGAGCTCGGCGATCAGCGCGACGTAGCGGCTGGTCATGCCGAGGAAGCGCAGGCGGTCGGGCCCGGCCACCTCGCCGGCCCACTCCAGGCCGTCGGCGGAGGAACGGAAATCCCAGGCGCCGAGCGCCTTGGCGAAGGCGGCTTCCGCGCGCTTGACGCGGATGCGGCAGTCGAGCAGCCCCGCCAGCGAGACGTCGTCGGCGACGCGGTCGTCGAGCACCACGCGGCCCATGTCCAGCTCGACGACGCGATTGACCAGCGTCGCCACTTCGTTGAGGCGGTGGCTGGAGATCAGCATGGTGGCCTCGTGCTGGCGCTCGGCGAGCAGTTCGAAGAAGATCTTGCGCGCCTCCGGGTCGAGGTTGGCGGCCGGCTCGTCGAGCACCAGCACTTTCGCGTCGCGTCCCAGCGCGATGGCGATGAGGATCTTCTGCTTCTGCCCGCCGGAGAGCTTGACGAAGGGCTGCTGGCGCACGCGCTCGACGTCGAGGCCGAGGCGCCGGGCGAGCGCGGCGATGCGCTTCTCGTCGGAAGCGCACAGCGCGGCGGCGAAGCCGATCAGTTGGCCCACCGGCATCCTCAGCGGCGGCGGCAATTGCGGCACGAAGCCGACCTTCGCCAGCACCTCGGTGCGGCGGACGCGCGGCGCGAGGCCGTCGATCGTCACGGTGCCCTCGTGGGTGTACTCGCCGAGCAGGCAGCGGATCAGCGTGGTCTTGCCGGCGCCGTTGGAGCCGATCAGCGCGACGCGCTCGCCCAGCCCGATGTCGAGGCCGATGCCGTCGAGGACGCGGTTGCGCTTGAAGGTCTTGGAGACGTTCTCGAAGTGGATCATGCAGGGCGGATTATACGGGCGGCCGCGGTCCTACAGCAGCTTCGAAAGCCCCTTCACGTCGTAGGTGAGCGAACCGGTCGGACAGACGTCCACGCACAGGCCGCAGCGCGTGCAGTCCGGGCCGATCGGCACTTCGGTGTGCACGGCGCGGCCCTTGATGACCGTGTCGAGCACATGCGGCACCAGGCAGACCTTGCGGCAGTTGCCCTCGTGGAAGCAGCCCTCGAGGGTGTATTTGATGCGCACCGGGCTGAAGATGCCGACGACGCCGTAGGTGAGGCCGATCGGGCAGGCGTAGCGGCACCAGGCGCGGCGCACGAAGAAAACCTCGAACACCAGCAGCGCCAGCACCCAGAGCAGCGCCAGCCCCGGGCCGTAGATGAGGGCGCGCGAGACGATGCCGGTCGGCGAGATGGCTTCGTACACCGTGTAGCCGGTGGCGACGGCGAGCAGGGCGAAGACGATCCAGAACACGGTGCGCAGGCGGCGGTCGATCGGCTGGTCGACCACCAGCTTTTTCTTCACCAGCCAGAGGTGGATCTTCTCCGCCCATTCCGCCAGCAGGTGGTAGGGGCAGGCCCAGGAACAGAAGCTGCGCCCGCCCAGCAGCAGCCAGCCGACGAAGATGGTGACGGTGCCGATCACCAGGTTCACGAGGATGTGCTTGTGCGCCAGCATCACCTGCAGCGCCGCGTTCAGGTCGATCAGGTGAAAGCCGACGAAGCGCGAGGCGGTGAGCGCGCCTTCCAGCACCTGGATGTCCAGGGCGAAGGACACCACGAAGAGCAGGTTGACGGCGATCAGTACCGCCCAGCGCCGGTTGCGCCACTTGTGCGATGTGCTCATGTGCGCTTCCGCATGGGCCGCCGCGGCCTGCAGCTTCTCCTTGTTGGTGGTTCGCTTGAGCAGGTGGATCTGCCTGGCCGGTTCGCTGGCGGCCTCCGGTTTCTTCGGCTCGCGGCCGAACATCACCAGGATCTGCTCCAGGAAACGCTTTCTCAGGATCGTATTGCTCATGGCAGCTCCCGTAGTCCGGTCGCCGGGCCGTCCCAAGAGCGGGCGGCACGTCGCCGGAGGCGGCAATGGCGCAAAGCGCAATGAACGCTGCCCGTGGCATGCGGGCGCAGCGGGCTGGCGGGTTCCCCTCCGCGAGGGGAGGCGAGGGAGGGCGGGGCCATCATGATCTCCACACCTCCCTCGGCACGATCTCGATGCTGGCGCGCTCGGTCGGGCAGATCATTTCGCAGACGCCGCAGCCGACGCAGGCTTCATGCACCACGGGCGCCAGTCGCTGGCGCCCGTCCGGTGCGTACACCGTTTCCATGGTGATGGCCCACTTGATCGGGCAGGCCTGCACGCACAGGTCGCACACCTCGGCCTCGTAGGCATGGTCGGAGACATGAATCGGCTTCCAGCGGTCGACCGCCATGTAGCGCAGCTTGCCCTTGAATTCCGCGCCGCGCGCCTGCCCCTTGAAGCCCTTGCCCTGGAGGGCGAGGCAGGATTCGGGACGGGTCAGGCGCGCCACCCCCATGCGCTCCTTCAGGTTGAGCGTCGGCTCGGGATCCTTTTCCTTGGCGAGCAGGAGCGGCTTCTCGGCCAGCGCGGCGCCTGCGCGCACCTTGAGGAATTCCGGCTTGTGATAGACCAGCGCCCCGGTCGGGCAGGCGAGAATGCACTGCACCGCATCGCAGGAGAAGTCGCAGGCCTGGTCGCGCGCCTCGATGTAGGGCACGCCGACGCCGAAGCCGTCGACGAGGTCGGCCAGCTTGATGGCCTGCACCGGGCAGACCTGCACGCACTGGCCGCATTTGATGCAGGAGGCGAGGAAGTCCTTCTCGTCGAGCGCGCCCGGCGGGCGCAGGCGCTGCCTGCGGGCATAGACCATCGGCAGATAGCCCGAGAGGGCCGCGCCCAGCACGCCGCCGGTGAGCAGCACGGTGCGCAGGAACTTGCGCCGCAGGGCCTGGCGCTTCGACAGCGAAAGGGGCGGCGGCTTCGTCTTGCCGGCCGGCCTGGCGGCCGGGGCCGGCGGTTCGCCGTCCGGCTTGTCAGCTTCGCTCATGGGTGTTCCTTTCCGGTTTCCTGAACAGCGGCGCCTCGTCGCGGAGCATCAGCTCCGGCGACGAGAACGGCGCCAGGCGCTCGAGAAAGTCGAGCATTTCGAGGGCGGGCGAGGTCTTGAAGAAGCGCGCCTGCGGGATCTCCATCCAGATGCGGTCGGCGAAGGCGTACAGCTCGTAGGGTGTGTCGCCGATGCCGTTGCCGTCACGGTCGAAGCCCTGGTAATCGTCCCAGTAGTTGCCGCGCCACTGGTTCAGGCCGCCGGTGTTGCGGCCGGCCTGGGCGACATGGGTGAGGTTGCCCTCGAAATCGTTGCCGGTGGCGACGTTGCCGCCCAGCTCGGAGGTAAACAGCATGCCGATGCCGTTGTAGGCGATGCGGTTGCCGCGGAACTCGATCTTCGTGTCGGGCTGGAAGGGCGAGAGGTCGGAATGCACGCCGACGGCGCAGTAGATGATCTCGTTGCCCTCGATGACGGCATCCGAGGCTTCCTTGAAGCCGATGCCCATGCCGGTGGCGCCGGTGGCGTGCGAGATCACGTTGTGCTTCACGTGCACGCCTTCGGTGTACATCAGGTAGACACCGACGGCGTTGTCGTAGAAACGGTTGTATTCCACCAGGTTGTAGGTGGCGAACATGAAATGGATGGAATAGCGGCTGCGCCTGCCGACATTGCGGCGGATGACGTTGCCGTGGGAATACCACGCCACCATGTCGCGCGAATCCGAGATCTCGTTCTCCTCGACGCGGTTGTCGCGGCTGTACCACAGGCGCAGCGCGTCGCCGCGCAGGCCGAGCGGCAGCGGCTTGGAGGAGATGCGGTTGCCGCGCACGAGATTGCCGTTCGACTGCTTGAGGTCGATGCCGAACAGGCAGTCGGTGATGACGAGATTCTCGATGACGTTGCGGTTGCCGCGCACGTCGAGGCAGGCATCGTCGGTGTCGTGCGAGTCGCCGGAGCCCTGCAAAGTCAGTCCGCGCAGCACGGCGCCGTCGGTTTCCAGCGAGAACACCGTGCCCTTGCCGCCGGCGTCGATGGCGACCTGGCCGCCGCCGTCGATGACGAGCGGCTTGTCGAGGCGGACCGGGCCGGCATAGGTGCCGGGCGGAGGCCTCAGGGTCGAGCCGGGCGGGGCGGCATCGACCAGCGCCTGGAAGGGCTTGAGGCCGTGGATGCGCGGGTCGCGCTCATGCAGGGGATAGACGGGTTTGGGCCGGTCCACGTCGGCGCGCACGCCGCCGTGGGCGGCGCCGTCGACCCTGGGCGCGGGCGTCGCGCCGTCGCCGAGCGCCGCAGCCGCGACGAGCAGCGCCAGCAGCGCAGCCGCGCGTCGCATGGCCTTACTCCGCGGCCCCTTCGCGCATCTGCCTGCGGCGGATCAGCAGCGCCAGCATCAGCGCGGCGAACACCACCAGCAGCAGGGCGTAGCCCCAGTAGGGGTAGGAGTAGGTGGAGAACTGCGCCACCTTGCCCTCGCCGAACACCGTCGGCATGAAGGGCTTCACGGTGAAGGCGCCCCAGGGGTGCAGATTGTGGCCGAAGAACCACAGCCAGCCGGCGTAGGTGACGACGAAGTACAGCGGCAGCAGCGCCGGCACCAGGGCCAGCAGCAGGGAGAAGCCGCGCATCTTCGCCACGCCGGCGAGCACCGCCGCCATGACGACGATCAGGCCGGCGATGACCATGTGCGAGATGTTGCGCACGTTGTCGCCCCAGGCCCGGATCTTCTCGGGCTCGCGGAAGAAGGTGCCGGTTTCCTCCATGTAGGCCTTGACGTGGCCGGCGAGGTGGCCGAGCGCGTACTGGTCGACCAGCATCCAGGCGGCAGTGGCGGCGAAGCCGGCGCCGAGGACGGCGAGGCGCAGCTTCCTTTTCGTCACGGCGAAGGCAACCATCATGGTGGCGAAGAAGGCGAAGAAAAATTTCGCCAGGGGCTTCTCCACCGGAGCGCCGGAGGCGATCGGGAACATGCCGACGTAGTGGTTGATGGTGTTCATCTCGTGCACGCAGTCGAGCCCCTGGGCGCCCTGGTCGACCTTCTTGCCCTTGTCGAGGACCGGGTTGTAGCGCTCGTCCTCGTGCGAGAGGTCCTTCTGGATGATCTCGCTGGCCATGCGCGTGCCGGCGCCGGCCGCCTTGCAGCCGTTATAGACGCCGTCGAAATGGAAGTGGATGCGGATGCCGTCGGGGAAGGCGTCCTTCGGATAGTTCGGTGCCGTCAGCGACACCCACCAGATCGGCGCGAAATAGGCGGCGATCATGGCGACGAGGGCGATGCCGGTCAGCGCGGCAACGAGGAGGTTCGGGTTTGTCCGGGCTTGCATGTTGTTTGCTCTGTCGGTTCGGTCCGCCTGCTGCCCGGAGGGCCGTCCCTCCCCCGTCCTTCGTGCGCGAGCGGTCGTTATGCGCCTGCCGCCCGGTCGAGCGGGCGGCAGGGTTGCAGCGGCATTACTTCTTCCTGGCGGGCGCGCCGGCCTTCGGCTTGCACATGGCGCCGGGCATGGTGAGACTCGCCTGGTAGGCGGAGATCGCCACCAGCTGCTCGTTGGTGTAGGGCTTGATGACCTTCACCATGTCCGGGTTGGCGTTGCGGCGCTTGCCGTCGCGGATCTCCGTCATCTGGCGCAGCAGGTACTTGTAATGCTGGCCGGCGATGACGGGATAGAACTTCTCCTTGTTGCCGTCGCCGTTGGCGCCGTGGCACTCCTTGCACTGCTTCTCGTAGAGATCCTTGCCGGCGGCGACCTGCTTGGCGGCATCCGCGCCTTCGTACTTGCCGTGGTCGACCGGGATGCACAGGCTCTGGATGTAGGCCGAGGTGTCGGCGAGGTCCTGCGGATCGGTCATTTCCTTGGCGAAGGGATACATGGTCGGGTTGTCGCGCAGGCCCATGCGGATGTCGGCCATCTGCTTGATCAGCACCGTCGTGTGCTGGCCGGCGAGCTGCGGGAAGGTGCCGTCGGAGCGGCCGGCGCCGCTGGGCAGGTGGCAGGCGCCGCAGATCTCGTAGGTGTCCTTGCCGCGCTTGACGTCGCCCTTCTTGGCCAGCGCTTCCTTGAATTCGCCTTCCATCTTGGCCCACTGGTAATCCTTGGATTCGATGCCGGCCGCCTTGGGCGCGGGCGCCTGGGCCAGCGCCAGGGTCGCGGACAGGGCCAGCGACAGGGTCAATGCGATTTTCTTCATTTCACTCTCCCAAGACGGAATATCAAGAATGGTCGGATTATCCTTGAACGGCCGGAAGTGAACATTGACTTGTATCAATGATGAAACGATGGCGGCCGCATTTGGCGACCGCCGCGGCACGGCCGACGGGTCACTTCAGCTTCGAAAGATATTCGGCGATGGCTTTCATTTCCGCGTCATTGACCAAGCCCATGACCCCTTTCATGGCGGCGGTCTGGCCGTTGTTGCGGGCGCCGCTCTTGATGTCCTTCATCTGCTGCTCGGCATAGGCGGCATTCTGGCCGGCGAGCTTCGGGTAGGCCGGCGTGAGGGCCTTCTTGGCGTCCTTGCCGTGGCAGGACCAGCAGGTCTTTTCCTGGTAGAGCTTGGCGCCGTCGAGGGCCAGGGCGTGGCCGGATGCGAAAGTCAGTCCCGCCAGCACGGCGATAAGGGAAATGCGCTTCATGTGTATCTCCTGAAGTTGTATGAAAACGGGGAGCATGTTGCCATGCCCCCCGTGACGGGTCTGGCCGAAGACCGGATTACTTGGCCTTCTTGGCGCCGGCCTGCTCGAGGTAGGTCTTGGCGCGCAGGCCGAGATCGGCGGCCTTCACCTGGTACTGCCAGACCTGCTCGGCCCAGAGGTTGGCCTGGTCCCAGTCCTTCTTCTTGGCGGCATCCTCATGCTTGGCCTTGGCTTCCTTGGCCTTGTTCAGCTGGTCGGTGGCATCCTCCACCATGGCCACGACATCCGGGAAGTCCTTGTAGTTCACCGAGGTGATGAAGCCCACCACGGAGTCGATCACCGCCTGGGTGTCGGCGATCTTCTTCACGGTCTTCTTGTAGTCGTCTTCCGTGTAGTTGGCCTTGGCCAGCGTGGTCTTGGTCGGCTTCCAGCCCTTCGGCTTGACGAGCAGGTAGCCCATCATCTCGAGGTGCAGGGCGGAGCAGAACTCCGTGCAGTAGTACGGATAGACGCCTTCCTTGTCGGCCTTGAAGTTGACCGTCACCGTCTTGCCCGGCTCGACCGAAGCGTGCAGGTTGTAGGTCGAGACCGTGAAACCGTGGGTCTCGTCCTGGGCGCGCTCGAGGTTGGTCAGGTGGATGGTGATGTCGTCGCCCACGTCCGCCTCGATGGTTTCGGGCGTGATGTGCGAGCGAATCAGCGTGCCATACACCGTGATCTTGTTGCCCTTCTTCTCGATCCGCTCCTCGCCGGCGCGGGCGGCGCCCGGATGCGGCTTGTCGGTGCGGGAATCGGTGCCGACCTTGTAGCGCACGCCCGGCTTCAGCTTGCCGGCGGCGATGGCGACGGCGTAGTGCGGCTCGCCCAGCGGCAGCGGCATGTCGTAGAGGAGCTGCATCTTGTCGTTGCTGATGTCGATCAGCTGGTGGTTCTGCGGATGCAGCGGCCCCACCGGCACGAAGCGGTCGATGGCCAGCTTGTTCAGCGCGACGAGGTACTTGCCGGCCGGCTTGGTGGAGTCGCCCTCCATGGTCATCAGGTGCCCGATGTTGTAGTGCACGCTGATCTTGTCCAGCACCTTGCCCGCGCAGTAGTCCCACTTGGCGACCTGGCTGTCAACATAGAGCGAGGTGTAGGCGACGCAGGCCTTCGAGTCGTACTGCGTGTGCAGGGGCCCCAGGCCGAGCGGCACCTGCACGTGCAGGGCGTCCTTCATGCCGATCACCGGAATGCCGTAGGGATCCTTCGACTCGAACTTCCCGCCCTGGATGGCGGCCTGGATCTTCTCGAAGGAGTAGACCGAGGTGTGGGTATCGAGCTTGCCGGAGACGATGATGAACTTGCCGTCCGGGGTGACGTCCACACCGTGCGGGCTCTTCGGCTCGGGCACGAGGAAGAGGATGCCCTCCTTGACGGAGACGTCGATGGGCAGCACGTCGTGGCCGTTGATCTTCCTGGCCTTGCCGGCCTTGACCAGCTCGGCGGCCTTCTTCCAGTTCACCACGTGCAGGTAGTCGGTGTCCTTCGCCGAGCAGCCGGCCTCGTACGGCGGACGACCCTTCTCGATGCCGCCGACGTAGCGCTCGGAACAGAAGGAGTTGGTGAACGACCAGCCGTCCGACGGGCCCTTGCCGGCATCCGACAGGTCCTGCCAGTAGGGCGGCAACTCCAGGGAGAACGACTCCTTCGGATTCAGGCGGCCTTCCTTGCGATCGAACTTCCAGTAGGTCACGCCGCCGCGGTACTTCTCGTTCATGTCCTCGAGCGGGAAGAATTTCCTGTTCTCCAACGGCGCCGGGTACTGCGCCGCCTCGATGACGTAGTCGGTGTTCGGCGTGACGAAGGCACCGCCGTGCTCGGACTTGAAGATCGGGTTGACGACGATCTGCTTGGTTTCGAAGTCGCGCAGGTCGATTACCGCCAGGCGCGGGTTGGCCTTGTCGTTGATGAACAGGTACTGGCCGTCGTACTCGCCGTTGGTCTCGGAGATCGCCGGGTGGTGCGTGTCGCCCCAGGTGATCGCCTTGCCGTCGATCATGCCCTGCTTCAGCACGGCCTTGGAGTTCTCGTCGTAGCCGTAGCCCTGCCAGGGCTCGGGCGTGAACACGCCGATGTACTTGAGGATGCGCATCGACGGCACGCCGTAGACGATCATCTGGCCGCTCTGCCCGCCGGAACTGAAGACGACGAACTCGTCGCGCTTGCCGGTCGGCACGTAGGTTTTCGCCGCCGCCAGCAGATCCTGCTGCGACAGGTTGCGGCGCTTCAGCACATCCTGCAGCGACTCCGCCGACCACGTGGCGGTGGCGGTCAAGCCGACGCCGGCCGCGATCAGCAGCGATACCACCCGCTTACTCATCTTTTTCATGGAGATTCTCCCTAGAGGACAACATAAATCCTTCACTGCAATCCGCGCGCCTGGCCACCGGCTGCGGTTCATGGCGCAAGCGCGGCAAAAATGCGGCAAAAAACGAGTGCGGCAAATCGACGCTGCGACATTATGCCGCATCACTTTATTCCTGTCGCCAGACGAATCCTTGACGAATATCAAACAATGGCGTGATCCGGGAGCAGGACAATGCCGCGGAAAGGACAGGACGGATTTTCATTGGAGAACAGAAGCGATTTTTATCCTGCCATCACGACGATTGCTGCCATGGCGATTGCCGCGGCGGCAGGCTATGGCTGGCTGCCGCGCGCCGACGTTTCCCTGCCCGTGGTCGAAGGTTGCCGGCTGGACCGCGAAGCCTGCGCGGCCGCGCTGCCGGGCGGCGGTCGCGTCGAAATCGCCCTGGCGCCGAGGCCGGTACCGACTTCCCGGCCGATGCGCGTCGTCGTGACGGTGGCGGGCACGCAGCCCGATGGCGTGGAGGTCAGCTTCCAGGGTGTCGACATGAACATGGGGCTGCACCGCCTGCCGCTGGCCGGCGATGGCGGGCGCTATGCCGGCGAAACGACCCTGCCGGTGTGCGTCACCGGCCGCATGGTCTGGCAGGCGACCGTGAAGCTCGAGACCGGACGGAAGGACATCACTGTGCCGTTCCGCTTCGAGAGCGGCCCTTGACTCCAGTCAAGCCGCCTGCGAATGCGATTGCGCAGAATGCGGAACCGGACGCGATCCCCTGTTGATGTCGTGCGCATCTTTCCTGCTCCTGCCCTTTTTCTGTTCGTCGCGGGCCTGACCACGGCCGGCGCAGCCGCTGCGCCGCCGAAGAAGGCCGCAGCCGGGGCGGCCGTCGCCGCCGAGGCGCCTGCGCCGGCTCCGGCCGTATCGGCCGAGGAGGAGAAGGGCAAGGAGATCAACGGCGTCTGCGCCGCCTGCCACGGGGAGTTCGGCCAGGGCGGCAAGCGCGGCGAATATCCGCGCATCGCCGGCCAGCGCGCCGCCTACCTGAAGGACCAGCTGAAATCCTTCCGCGCGCGCAAGCGCATCAATCTCCCGATGTATCCCTACACGCAGGAGCGCGAATTGCCCGACGAGGACATCGAGGCGATCGCGGAATATCTCGCGAAAATCCAGCTGCCGACCCGGCCGCCGGAGTTCAAGGACGGCGACGATGCGCTGGCTCGCCTGCAGGCAATGGAGAAGGTGATGATCGTGCCGCGCGCGGAAGGCGATGTCGAAAACGGCAAGGCCGTCTATCAGAGGGACTGCTTTTCCTGCCACGGTCGCAATGGTCGCGGCCGCGGCAAGTTCCCCATGCTCGTCGGTCAATACACCAACTACCTGCAGAAGCAGGTTGACAGCTACCTCCGGGGAGAGCGCCCGCACGACGAGGAGGGCACGAAAGGCATCCTCAATGCACTCAAGGAAAAGGATGTCCAGGACATTCTCGCCTACCTGACGAGCATCCAGGAGCAGTAAGGCCTTCCCCCCATCCCCCTTCCCGGGGAAGGGGGTGCGCAAGCGCACCCCCGAGGGGGAGTTGACCACCCACCCCCCTGCCCCCGCCCCGAGGGCGGGGGTGACTAGTCACCTCCCCCGCTCGGCGGGGGGAGGATGGGAGGGGGTGTCGTCACTTAATCCGCGCATGCGCGGGCGGCCCGGCGGCGGGGCCGGCTCATCAGTTATCAAACGATGCGGATGGCCTGCACCGGGCACGGCGCGACGCAGGCGCCGCAGCCGGTGCACCGCGCCCCATCCACTTCCGGCTGCGCCGACGCCATCGGCTGCGGGCTGAAGCGGATCGCCCGCTCGGGGCAGGCGTCACCGCAGGCGCGGCACACCACGTTCGATATCGTCAGGCAGGTGTTCCGGATGTGCGCCTTGAGCCGCCACGGCGGCGCGCCGTCGCGCTTTTCCAGCGCCTGCGGCCCGCAGGCATCGACGCACTTGCCGCAGAAGGTGCATTCGCCGCGGCCGAAATCCGTCGCCGGACGCGCTTCCCCGTCGAGAACGAGGATGTGCTGCGGGCAGGCGTTCACGCATTCGCCGCAGCGCGTGCAGGCGGTGGCAAAAGCGGCCTCCGCCCGCGCCCAGGGCGGACGGACCACGGTTTTCTTGCCGGAAAAATCGCCGCACAGGAACTGGCGGCGGCTGATGTCCGTCATTCGGTTGGCAGTTCCCTGTCGCCAGTTGCCAGTAAAGCCAAATCCTGCCTTCGCAACCGCCCGCAGGCAACCGGGAACCGGCCTACTCCTCGTCCTCTTCCTTCATGCCCTTGGGCTTCTGGTGGGCGATGCCCTTGTGGCAGTCGATGCAGGTCTCCTTGTCGCGCTGCGCCAGCTCGTGCTGCTTTCTCGCCCGCGGCTTCTGCGTCTCGGCATTCATGCCCTCGAAGCTGTGGCAGTTGCGGCACTCGCGCGAATCGGCCTCCTTCATGCGCTTCCACTCGTTTTGCGCCAGTTCGAGCCGCTTGGCCTCGAACTTCTCCGGCGTGTCGATGGTGCCCATCACCTTGCCGTAGAGCTCCTTCGAGGCCTGGATCTTCCTCGCCACCTTGTGCACCCAGTCGCGCGGCACGTGGCAGTCCGAGCAGATGGCGCGCACCCCGGTGCGGTTCTGGTAGTGGATGGTCTTCTTGTATTCCTGATAGACGGTGTCGCGCATCTCGTGGCAGGAGACGCAGAACTCCAGCGTGTTGGTCGCTTCCATCGCGGTGTTGAAGCCGCCCCAGAAGATGATGCCGGAGAAAAAACCGACCCCCAGCAGGGTCAGCAGGGAATATTTGGCGCTGGGATGCCTGAGCGCGTCCCAGCAGCGTCCGATCATGCCTTTGTTACTTCCGCCCATTCTGGCTCCTTGTTGGCTATTCTGCATGCAGCGCAGACTAACCGTAAGACTTTATTGAACAAACTTGCCGAATGGTGATTTGGATGCTGCGCTGCGACATTGATTTGGCGCAAGCTTTGACCTGATTCCGGAAAGATTTTGTGGTTATGGCGCCCTTCCTGCCGCGGGTTTTTTCTTGACCTGTTTCTGCGCCTTGGTGCGGGCTTCCCCGATGCTGTGGGAGAGTGACTGGGCGTCCTCGGAATCGGGCGGCAACTGCTTGAGCAGGCGCTCCCAGTAACCCACGGCTGCCACGAAGTCGTCGCGCTCGTAGGCGGCCGTGCCGGCGAGGACGAGGGCGTCCGGAAAATCGGGATCGAGCTTGAGCGCCTGCAGCAACAGCTCGCTGGGCCGGCCGCGCAGCGAGCCGCCGGTGGACAGGGCGAGCGCCTCGGCATACTCGGAGAGCAAATGCGGATCTTCGCTCACCTGCTTTTCGATCTTGCCGAAGGCGCGCGCCGCTTCCTCGTAGCGGCCCATCGCCTTGTAGGAGCGCGCCAGCATGACCCAGCCTTTCGGGTCGCTGTCCGGGTTCTGCTCCATGCGGGCGGCCAGGCGGGCGACCATGTCCTCGATTTCCCTGGCCGTGATCTTCGGCGGCTGTGCGTTTTGCGGCGACAGCGCCGGCATGTTGCCCAGCATGAAATAGATCAGGCCGGCGGCGATCGGCAGGGCAAGGCCGATCAGCAGCGCGCTCCTGCGGGCCGGCTGCGTCAGTGCGCCGCTTTCGGCGCCGCCGCCGGCGTCTTCCAGCAGGCGCCGCTGCAACTCGCGCCGGCTCTCGTCGTAGTCGGACCGGGTCAGGCTGCCGTCGGCGAAATCGCTTTCCAGTTCGGCCAGCTCGTCGCGATAGATGCCGGCGTTGATGGCGGCGCGCGAGGCCTCGACGCCGGGCGCGCGCCGCCGCAGGAGCGGCGGCAGCAGCAGAAGGAGGGTGAGGGCGACGAGGATCGCCGCGGCAATGAGAAAGGCGGTCATGGCCGGTTCTCGCCATCGCCCAGCTTGAGCAGCGCTTCGGCCCGCTTCTGCTCCTCGGCGCTCAACACAGCGGGCGCGATGCGCCTGCCGCGCCGGCGCAGATAGGCGACGAGGCCGGTCAAGCCGGCGACGAGCAAGAGAAACGGTCCGAACCAGAGCAGCAGCGTGGTGCCCTTCAGCGGCGGCTGGTAGAGCACGAAGTCGCCGTAGCGGCTGACCATGAAGTCGCGGATTTCCTGGTCCGATTTGCCCTGCTCGATCTGCTCGCGGATCTCGCGGCGAAGGTCCAGGGCGAGATCGGCGCGCGAGGCGGAGAGCGATTCGTTCTGGCAGACGAGGCAGCGCATGTCTTCGGTGATGGCGACCATGCGTTTTTCCACCGCCTCGTCCTGCGCCAGCGGCGCGGCTTCCTTGGCGCTCAGAGGACCGGGGACGGAAGACAGCAGACAGAATAAAAGCATCAGGACGGAGCGGGCGCTCATTTCTGCAGCTCCTTCACCAGCGGCAGGATGGTCTTTTCCAGCGCGTCCTGCGTGACCGGGCCGATCTGCTTGAAGCGGATGACGCCGGCCTTGTCGATGACGTAGGTTTCCGGCACGCCGTAGACGCCGTACTCGATGCCGATGCGGCCCTCGGCGTCGACGATCGACAGCGCGTAGGGATCGCCGAACCGGGCGAGCCACTTCAGGGCGTCGGCGCGCTGGTCCTTGTAGTTGAGGCCGTAGATCGGCACGAGGCCGGACTTGGCCAGCTCGACGAGGATCGGATGCTCCTGGCGGCAGGAGACGCACCACGAGGCCCAGACGTTGAGCAGCCAGACCTTGCCCTGCATGTCCTTCGGCGCAAAGCTTGCCTCGGGCTCGTGCAGCTGCGGCAGCGCGAAGGCCGGCGCCGGCTTGTTGATGAGGGGCGAGGGCACTTCGCGCGGATCGCGGTTCAGGCCGATGGCGAGGAAGGCCACCAGCACGATGAACAGGCCCAGTGGCAGCAGGTAGCGCATCATGCCGAGGCTCCTTGCGCGGCGATTCTGCCCGCGGCCGCTTTCTTCAGGCGGTAGCGCCGGTCGCTGAGGGCGAGCAGCCCGCCCAGCGCCATCAGCAGGCAGCCGCCCCAGATCCAGTCGACGAAGGGCTTGTAGTAAACACGCACGCTCCAGGCGCGCTCGTCGATCGGCTCACCGAGCGAGACGTACACGTCGCGCAGCAGGCCGGCGTCGATGGCCGCTTCCGTCATCGGCATCGTCGAGGAGAAATAGCTGCGCTTCTCCGGATGCAGGGTCTTCAGCACCTTGCCCTCTTTCAAGAGTTCCACTTCGCCGATCATGGCACGGTAGTTGGGTCCCGTCTCCGGGCGCACGCCGACGAAGCGGAAGGCGTAGCCGCCCACCGTCACCGTGTCGTCCGGTTCCATGCGCACGTCCTTTTCCTCCTGGTAGGCCGACACCAGGGTGACGCCGATGACGAAGGCGGCCACGCCGACATGCGCGAGGTGCATGCCCCACCAGCTGCGCGGCTGCGAGAAGACCCCGCCCCGGCTGCCGCGCAGGCGGGCGACGATGCCGACCATGCCGGCGCCGACGATCCAGGCGGCGAGCGCCAGGCCCAGTGCCACCAGCGGCCGCCATTGGCCGTAGGCGAAGGGCACGGCCACGGCAAAAGTCAGCGCCGCCAGCACGGCGGGCCACAGCCGTTTCATGACGTCGCCGGCATCGCCGTGCTTCCAGCGCATCAGCGGCCCCGGTGCCATCAGCAGCAGCACCGGCACCATCAGGGGCACGAAGACGGCATGGAAGTAGGGCGGCCCGACCGACAGCTTGCCCATGCCGAGCGCGTCGATGAAGAGCGGATAGAGCGTGCCGAGCAGCACGCTGCCGGCCGCCACCACCAGCAGCACGTTGTTCATGAGCAGCAGCGATTCGCGCGAGACCAGGCCGAAGGCGCCGCCGAGGCCGACTTTCGGCGCGCGCAGGGCGAACAGGAACAGCGAGCCGCCGACGACGACGGCGAGGAAGAGCAGGATGAAGATGCCGCGGCGCGGGTCGGTGGCGAAGGCGTGCACCGAGGAGAGCACGCCGGAGCGGACGAGGAAGGTGCCCAGCAGCGACAGCGAGAAGGCGGCGATGGCGAGCAGCACCGTCCAGTTCTTGAAACCGCCGCGCTTTTCGGTGACCGCCAGCGAGTGCACCAGCGCCGTGCCGACCAGCCAGGGCATGAAGGAGGCGTTTTCCACCGGATCCCAGAACCACCAGCCGCCCCAGCCGAGCTCGTAATAGGCCCACCACGAGCCGAGCGCGATGCCGAGCGTGAG
>JBDHRL010000056.1:0-18408 GCA_039807535.1 Rhodocyclaceae bacterium | reverse complement strand
CCGCAAGCGCCGCCACGGCCCCCACGGCACCCGCCCCGGCTGCTGCGGCACCCGCGGCCCCGCCCGCTCCCGCCACGCCGCCCTCTCCGGCGCCGGTTGCGGCGGCTGCGCCGGCCGCCGGCAAGAAGGTCTATGACGCCACCTGCATGGCCTGCCATGCCTCCGGCGTCGCCGGCGCGCCGAAGTTCGGCGACAAGGCGGCCTGGGGCCCGCGCATCGCCAGCGGCTTCGACACCCTGCTGCACAGCGCGCTGAAGGGCAAGGGGGCGATGCCGGCCAAGGGCGGCAACAGTTCGATCCCGGATGCGGACATCCGTGCCGCGGTGGAATACATGGTCGCCGCCGGCAAGTAAGGCAAGGCGTCGCCTGCGAAGGCGGCGCCTGCACCACGAAAAGGGCGGGGATTCCCGCCCTTTTTACTGCCCGCTGTTTTTATCCGCTGCTTTTTATCCGCCGCCCTTGCCGCCGGCGAGGAGCGCCTTCATCTGCGCCAGCCGCGCGGCACCGGTGCCGCGCTCGACCACTTGCGCCGTCCTGCCGCCACTGACTTTGAGATCGTCACCCAGCTCGGCGATGAAGCGCGAGGGTTCGCAGGCGCGCCAGTCCCTGCCCGCCTTGCGCCGCTCGCAGTACGAGATCGTCAGGCTGCGCTCGGCGCGCGTGATGCCGACGTACATCAGGCGGCGCTCTTCTTCGACGCTGCCGGACTCGATCGATTCGCGGTGCGGCAGCAGCCCCTCCTCGACGCCGACGAGAAAGACGTGCCTGAACTCCAGCCCCTTGGCGGCGTGCAGGGTGGCGAGCTGCACCTGGTTGCCGCTCTCCTCGTTCTTGTCGAGCATCGAGATGAGCGCCACGGTCTGCGTGAGTTCGAGCAGGGTCTTGCCTTCTTCCTCGCCCTTTTTCGACAGCCAGTCGACGAAGTCGCGCACGTTGGCCCATTTGCTTTCGGCCTCGCGCGGGTCGCAGCTGTCGAAGAGCCAGGCTTCGTAGGCGATGGCGCGCAGGAAGTCTTCCAGCACCTGGCGCGCCGGCTCGCGCTGCGCGCGCCACTCCATCCGGTTCACCAGCGTGCCGAATTCGCGCACGGCGGCGAGCTGTTTCGGGTTGAGGTAGGCGGCGGCCGCTTCCTCGAAGGCGACGGCGAAGAGCGAGGCGTGGCGCGCGCCGGCGAGGCGGCCGAGCCCTTCGAGCGCACCGGCGCCGATGCCGCGCCGCGGCGTGGTGGCGGCGCGGATGAAGGCGGGGTCGTCGTCGCTGTTGGCGAGCAGGCGCAGCCAGGCGACGAGGTCCTTGATCTCGGCCTTGTCGAAGAAGGACTGGCCGCCGGAGAGGGCATACGGAATCTTCTGGTTGCGCAACTGCTGCTCGAAGATGCGCGCCTGGTGGTTGCCGCGGTAGAGGAGGGCGTAGTCGCCCCACTGGCCGCGATGCTCGAAGCGATGCGCCATCAGTTTCATGACCACCTGCTCGGCCTCCTGCTCGTGGTCGCGGGCAACGCTGACCTGGATGGCGTCGCCGTGGCCGTGCTCGGACCACAGGCGCTTGTCGAAGAGCTTCGGGTTGTGGCCGATGAGGGCGTTGGCGGCCTTCAGGATGCGCGTCGTCGAGCGGTAGTTCTGCTCGAGCTTGATGACCTTCAGCTGCGGAAAATCCTCCTGCAGCAGGCGCAGGTTGCCGACGTCGGCGCCGCGCCAGGCGTAGATGGCCTGGTCGTCGTCGCCCACCGCGGTGAAGGCGGCGCGCGCGCCGGCGAGCAGGCGCAGCAGGCGGTACTGGCTGCGGTTGGTGTCCTGGTATTCGTCGACCAGCAGGTATTGCAGCTTGCCCTGCCAGCGCAGCAGCACGTCGGCTTCGTTCTCGAACAGGCGCACCGGCAGGCGGATGAGGTCGTCGAAATCCACCGCCTGGTAGGCGCGCAGGGCGTGCTCGTACCCGGCATACAGGCGTGCGGCGGCGAGCCCCGGCTCGTCTTCGGCGAGCGAGGCCGCGGCGGCCGGCTCGACGAGCGCGTTCTTCCAGGCGCTGATGCGCCACTGCAGGGATTTCAGGCGTGCCTTGTCGGCTTCCCTGGCCAGCTCGGCCAGCACCGCGCCGCTGTCGGCGGCATCGAAGATGGAAAAGCGCGGCTTGAGCGCAAGGGTCTTCGCCTCCTCGCGCAGGATGCGCGCACCGAGGGCGTGGAAGGTCGACACGTTGAGCGATTCGAGGGAGCGCCCGGGCAGGAGCTTCTTCACCCGCTCGCGCATCTCCTTCGCCGCCTTGTTGGTGAAGGTGATGGCGGCGATGTGGCGTGCCTCGAAGCCGCGCTGTTCGACGAGGTGGGCGATCTTCTGCGTGATGACGCGCGTCTTGCCCGAGCCGGCGCCGGCGAGCACCAGCAGCGGACCGTCGAGATAGCGCACCGCTTCGCGCTGCGGCGCATTGAGTGTGGCCGTCATGGAAAAGTCAGTCCCGCCGGGACGGCGGGCTGGCAGCCGGCGCCGGGCCGCCCCGAGCCGGCTGCAGCGTACAACGCGGAGCGAAGCGAACAACCGGCACCCCCTTCCGGGGGAAGGGGGTCGGCGGGAAGGCTCCAGTCATCTGAGCGCGCCGAACACCTTCTGCAGCAGGCTGCTGGCCTGGCCGAGGGGGTTCTTGCGGATCGCCCGCTCCTCCTCGCCGATCATCAGGAACAGGCCGTCGAGCGCCTTCTCGGTGACGTAGCCTTCGAGGCTGGCGTTCTTCTCGTCGATGAGGCCGAGCTTGGCGCCCTGCCTGGCATAGCGGTTGTATTTATCGGCCAGCGCCACCTTTTCCGTCGCCTGGCGGACGATGGGCAGGAATTTCTCGGTGAGCGGCGCGGAAGTGGTGCGCTTGAAATACTGCGTCACCGAATCGTCGCCGCCGGTGAGGATGCCCTTGGCGTCCTGCAGGGTCATCTGCCTGACGGCGTTCAGCAGCAATTCCTTGGCTTCCGGCACGGCGGCCTCGGCGGCGCGGTTCATGGTGACGATGAGCTCGTCGGCGTACTTGCCCATGCCGAGCTTGCGCATCAGCTTCTCGGCCTTCTGCAAATTCTCCGGCAGCGGGATCTTCACCTTCGGATTGCCGAGGAAGCCGTCCGTCCGTCCGAGGCTGGCCACCGCCGCCGAGGCGCCCTGGCTGAGCGCCTGGCGCAAGGCGCCGCTGCTTTCCTCCGCGCTGACGGCATCGAGGCCGGCCGCCCGCGCGAAAGGCAGGGTGACAAGCAGAAACAAAGCGATGAAAATGCGCAAGGGAATGGCCATGACGGACTCCGGTCGTGATGGCGCATTCTCGCACGAAGGAGGCAGGGATGGGCGCGCCAAGCTGGAAGCAATATTTCATCTACCAGGCGGATTACCAGCACTGGGCCAACGAAGTGCTCTTCGAGTGCCTCGGCCGGCTCGATCCGGAGGCCCTCGCCGAGCCGCTGGGACTGCACTTCTCCAGCATCCACCACACGATGGACCACATGCTCGTGGTGGCCCAGTTGTGGCGGCTGCGCCTGCAGGGCGAAAGCCCGATCCTCGATTACAGGCGGCTGCATCACCCCGACTGGCGCGAGCTGAAGAATTCCCTGCGCCAGGAAACGCGCGGCCTGCAGCATTGGCTCGAGACCAGGCCGGACGCCTTCTTCGAGTCCGAAGTCGGCTATCGCAGCATAGAAGGCAAGGAGCGGCACAACTGGGTGCGCGACGTGCTCACGCACATGATGAACCACATGGCACACCACCGCGGCCAGGTCTCCGCCGCCGCGACACGGCTCGGCGCGCCGGCGCCGGAAATGGACTATATCCACTACAAGCGAGCCGTGGATTCGGCACTGGACCAGTCGCGCCAGGAATAAAAGGGGCGGCCGGCTTACAGCAGCGGCAGCAGCTCTGCCTCCAGCTTGTCCTTGCCGATCCCGCCGATGCGGGCGAAGCGCAGCTTGCCCTTCCGGTCGATCAGGTAGAGCGCCGGAATCGCCTTGGCCGGGCCGAAAATCCGGGCGTGCGCGGGCGCGCGCATGGCGACCGGGAAGACGTAATCGTGGTCCTTCCAGAATTCCTCGACCGTGAAGGCGTCGGCGTCGATGGACAGGGCCAGGATCTCGAAGCCCTTGCCCCGGTGTTTTTCGTAGAGCGACTGCAGCTCGGGCAGTTCCTTCTGGCAGGTCGGGCACCAGGTCGCCCAGAACACCACCAGCACCACCTTGCCCTTGAACGCGGCGGACGACAGCATCTTGCCGTCGAGCAGCCGGGTCTCGTAGGCGGGCACCGCCTCGCCGGGACCCACCTGGGCCTGGACGGCGCCGGCGAAAAACAGGGCGGCGATGAGCAGGATCTGCCTCGGCATGATGTTCCTCATGAGACGCCGGCGAGATGCGCCTGCATGTCGGCATGGTAGCTCGAACGCACCATCGGCCCGCAGGCGGCATGCACGAAGCCCATGGCGCGGGCTTCGCGTTCGTACATCCCGAACACGTCGGGATGGACGTAGCGCAGCACCGGCAGGTGGTGGGCGGAAGGGGCGAGATACTGGCCGATGGTAAGCATGTCGGCGTCGTGCGCGCGCAGGTCGCGCATGACGGCGAGGATCTCCGCGTCGGTCTCGCCGAGGCCGACCATCAGGCCGGACTTGGTCGGAAGATCCGGATTGCGCGTCTTGAAGGCCGCGAGCAGGGCCAGCGAATGCGCGTAGTCGGCGCCGGGGCGCGCTTGTTTGTACAACCGCGGCACCGTTTCCAGGTTGTGGTTGAAGACGTCCGGCGGCGTCGCCGTGAGGATGTCGAGTGCGATGTCCATGCGGCCGCGAAAATCGGGCACCAGGATCTCGATGCGCGTCGCCGGCGCGGCCGCGCGCAGGGCACGGATGCAGTCGGCAAAGTGCTGCGCGCCGCCGTCGCGCAGGTCGTCGCGGTCGACGCTGGTGATGACGGCGTAGTTGAGTTTCATCGCCGCCACGGTCCGCGCCAGATGTTCGGGCTCGCGCGGGTCGGGCGGGAGCGGCTTGCCGTGGCCGACGTCGCAGAACGGGCAGCGCCGCGTGCACAGGTCGCCGAGGATCATGAAGGTGGCGGTGCCCTTGCCGAAGCACTCGCCGATGTTGGGGCAGGCGGCCTCCTCGCACACCGTGTGCAGGGCGGCCTCGCGCAGGAGGCGCTTCACCTCGCCGAAGCGGGCCTGGCCGTTGCCGGCCTTGGCGCGGATCCACTCGGGCTTCCTCAGCGGCGCGACGGCCGGCACCACCTTGATGGGGATGCGCGCGGTTTTCGCCTCGCCTTTCTGCTTGTGTGGCTTGTCGCCGCTCATTTCCGGATCTGCCGTTTCAATTGGTCCAGCAGGGCCTCGCCGGCGGTTTCCCAGCCGACGGCCACACCGAGGTCGCGCAGCTGCGTCACTTTCAGCCCCGGATAGCCGCAGGGATTGATCGCAGAATAGGGCGCGAGTTCCATGTCCACGTTGAGCGCCACGCCATGGTAGCAGCAGCCGTTCTTCACGCGCAGGCCGAGCGCGGCGATCTTGGCGCCGCCGACATACACGCCGGGCGCGCCCGCCACTCTTTCGCCGCGCAGGCCGTATTCCGCCAGCAGGTCGATCACCGCCTGCTCGATGCGCGAGACCAGCTCGCGCACCTTGAGGCCGCGCCGCGCGAGATCCACCAGCAGGTAGGCCACCGCCTGCCCGGGGCCGTGATAGGTGATCTGCCCGCCGCGGTCGATCCTGACAACGGGGATGCCGGCATCGCGCAGCAGGTGCTCGGGCTTGCCGCCCTGCCCCTGGGTGAACACCGGCGGATGCCCGGTGAGCCACAGCTCGTCCGCGCTGGCCGCATCGCGCTCCATCGTGAAGCGCTGCATGGCGCGCCAGGTCGGCACAAAGTCAGTCTGCCCAAGACGGCGCAGGACAATTTCCCCCGGCCCGCCGGCCGTGAAAGGCGGCGCCGGGCGTTCGCTGCTGCGCGGCGCCGCGTTCCGGCCGCTCACAGCACGACCTTGACCAGCGGATGCGCCGTCAGCTCGCGGTACAGCGCGTCGAGCTGCTTGCGCGACAGGGCGCGGACAGTGCAGGTGAGGCTCATGTAATTGCCCTTCGCGCTCGGCCGCATCTCCATGGCGGCGGCATTGAAATCCGGCGCATGGCGCAGCACCACTTCCAGTACGGCCTGGGCGAAGCCGTCCTGGCGCCGGCCCATGACCTTGATGGGGAAGTCGCAGGGAAACTGCAGGAGCGATTCTTCACTCACCGCCGCGCATCACCGTCCGCTTGAATTCCTGGTACCAGGCGTACATCTTCGCGAAGACGGGGCCGGGCCGGGCCGCATTCTCGCCCCGGCCGACGGGCTGGCCGTCGAGGTACACAATGGGCAGCACCTCCTTGGTCGAGGAGGTCATCCACAGCTCGTCGGCGCCGCGCGCCTCGGCCTCGGCCACCGGCCGCACCTCGGCCGGCAGGCCGTGGGCGGCCGCCAGCTCGAGCACGACGTCGTAGGTGACGCCGGGCAGCACCAGGTTGTCCTTCGGCGGCGCCAGCAGCACGCCGCTCCTGATCGCGAAGATGTTCGAGGCGGCACCCTCGGTCATGAAGCCGTCGCGAAAGAGGATCGTCTCGACGCAGCCGGCCTCGATCGCCTGCTGGCGCAGCAGGCAGTTGGCCAGGAGCGAGATGGTCTTCAGGTCGCAGCGCAGCCAGCGCACGTCCGGCGCCGACACCACCGCGATGCCGTTCTCGCGCTGCGCGGGCGGCGGTGTCCCCAGCGGCTCGGACATGATGAAGACGGTCGGCGTCACGCGCGCCGGAAAGGCGTGGTTGCGCCGGCTGTCGGCGCCGCGCGTGATCTGCAGGTAGACCGACTGGTCCTCGCCTGCGTTGCGGGCGACGATCTCGCCGATCAGCCGCGTCCATTCCGCGTCGTCGTGCGGATTGGACAGGCGGATGCCGTCAAGGGTGTGGCGCAGGCGCGCCAGGTGCTCGGGCAGGCGAAAGGGCCGGCGCGAATAGACCGGGATCACCTCGTAGGCGCCGTCGCCGAAGAGAAAGCCGCGATCCATCGCCGAAACCCTTGCCTCGGCGATGGGCATGAATTCGCCGTCGAGGTAGACGGTCGTCATCGCGCTTCCGCCGGGCCGCCCCAAGGAGGCGCAGCCAGCAACATGGAGCAATCCATCGGATTGCGAACCTTCGTCACCCCCGCCCGCGGGGCGGGGGATGGGGGGTGGGTTGTCATTCGAACCAGAGGCGCATCGCGTCCCAGGCGCGGCCGAACACGCCCGCCACCGATACGGCTTCCAGCGCCACGACGGGATACTCGCCATAGGGCTTCCCGTCGAGGACGAGTTTCAGCATGGCGACACGCTGGCCCTTCTGCACGGGCGCCAGCAGCGGCTGGTTGCTGACCAGGCTGGCCTGGACCTTCTCCGCCATGCCCTTGGGCAGGGACAGGGTGAAGTCCTCGAGGAAACCGGCCTTGACGGTGTTCTGCGCGCCCTTCCACACCTTCAGTTCGGACACCGCCTGGTCCTTGGCGTACAGCCGCACCGCATCGAAGTACTGGAAGCCGAAGTTGAGCAGCTTCTGCGATTCCTGCGTGCGCAGGCCGTCGGAGGCGGCGCCCATCACCACCGATAGCAGGCGGCGCGGACCGCGCCTGGCCGAGGCGATCAGGCAGTAGCCGGCGTTCTCGGTATGGCCGGTCTTGACGCCATCGACGGCCGGGTCGAGCCAGAGCAGGCGATTGCGGTTGGCCTGGCTGATGCGGTTGTAGGTGTATTCGCGCAGCGCGTAGAGCGGATAGTGCTCGGGGTGGTCGCGAATCAACGCCGCCGCCAGGGCGCCGAGGTCGCGCGCGGTCGAATAATGCTGCGGATCCGACAGGCCGGTGGAATTGGCGAAGCGCGTGGCTTTCAGGCCGAGCCGCTGCGCCTCGCGGTTCATCGCCTGGACGAAGGCCTCCTCCGTGCCGGCAACGGCCTCCGCCAGCGCGATGCAGGCGTCGTTGCCCGACTGCACGATCATGCCGTGCAGCAGTTCGTCCACCGTCACGGGACGCTTCGGCTCGATGAACATGCGCGAGCCCGGCGCCTTCCAGGCGCGCTCCGACACCGGCACTGACTGCTCGGGCTTGATGCGGCCCTCCTTCAGGGCGGCGAGCACCACATACGCCGTCATCAGCTTGGTCAGGGAGGCCGGCTCGACCCGCTCGTCGGGGTTGTAGGAGGCCAGCGCCTGTCCGGTCGAATAATCCATCAGCAGCCAGGATTTCGCCGCAATCGTCGGCGCCTGCGGCAGGATCTGCGACTGGACCGGCATGGAAACGAGAAGGCCGAGAAAAAGGGCGAGGATTCTCATCGGGGCAATGCGGGGGAAAGGCTGAATTATACCGTCAGTGCTGCACGACGAAGGGCTTGAAGGACAGGGCCTCGCGGATGCGCTCGGCGACGCGGCCGGCCTCCTGCGCATCGCGATAGGGGCCGAGGTGCAGGCGGTACATGCCGTCCCTGGCGCGGATGTGGATCGGATCGGCCAGCCAGTCGAGTTGCCGCGCGATGTGCGCGCGGAAGCTCTCGGCGTTGTCCTGGTTGCCGAAGGCGCCCAGCTGCAGAAAGGTGCCGCGCAGTTCCTGCGCGGACGGCAGCGGCGGCGCCTCGGCGGGCGCGGCGGCGAGCGCTGCGATGGGGTCGGGCGCGGCGGCCGCCGGCAGCCCCGGCCTCGCCGGCGAGGCGGTCGGCACGGCATCGCCCGGCAGCACGCTCTCCACGTCCACCATGGCGCTGCCGCTGCCGATATAGTCCAGCTTCCAGGCCGCCGCGTAGGAGAGGTCGATCACGCGGTCATGCAGAAAGGGGCCGCGGTCGTTCACCCGCACCACCACCGATTTTCCGTTGGCGAGATTGGTCACCCGCGCATAGCTGGGGATGGGCAGCGTCGGATGCGCCGCCGTCATGGCGAACATGTCGTAGGGCTCGCCGCTGGAAGTGCGCTGGCCGTGAAACTTGCGACCGTACCAGCTGCCGATGCCGCGCGCCCTGTAGGGCTTCAGCTCCTTCGCCGGTATGTAGTCCTTGCCCAGCACGGAATAGGGGTTGTTGGCGAAGCGGTGCAACGGCTCAGGCCGCGGCTCGGCGTCGGGGATGGCGTCGAGATTGGCCGGCACGCTGTCGCCCGGCCCGTCGTCCTGGTAGAAGCCGCCGCCGCGCTTGAGGGTGTATTGCGGTTTCTGCGGCGCCGGCTTCGCAACCGTGGGCGCCTCGCGCTCGACCTCGCGCGGGGGCTGCGAACCGCAACCGGCCAGCAACAGCATGAGCGATGCCGCACATGCGGCGCAGTCCGGCCGCCGGGCCGCCCCAAGGCCGGACGGCGCGCACCGGAGGCGCAAGCCGCGCAGGAGCCCATTTGCCGCGCCCCGCAATTGACGAGCGCAGCGAGCCGGCAGGCTCCCCTGCCCCGGGGCAGGGGTCGGGGGATGGGGGGTCATTTCTGCACCAGCATGCGGTGTTTGTGGATCGACATCAGTATGCCGGTGCCGGCGAACAGCGTCACCAGCGCCGTGCCGCCGTAGCTGACGAAAGGCAGCGGCACACCCACCACCGGCAGGATGCCGCTGACCATGCCCATGTTCACGAAGGCGTAGGTGAAGAAGATCAGGGTGATGCTGCCGGCCAGCAGGCGCGAGAACAGCGTCGGCGCATTCGCCGCGATCATCAGGCCGCGGCCGATGAGCAGCGCGTAGAGCACCAGCAGGAAGGTGTTGCCGAGCAGGCCGAACTCCTCGGAGAGCACGGCGAAGATGAAGTCGGTGTGCCGCTCCGGGATGAATTCGAGGTGGGTCTGCGTGCCGTTGCCCCAGCCCTTGCCGAGGATGCCGCCGGAACCGACGGCAATGGTCGACTGGATGATGTGGAAGCCCTTGCCGAGCGGATCGGCCTCCGGGTTGAACAGGGTCAGGACGCGCTGGCGCTGGTAGTCGTGCAGCAGCGACCAGGCGAAGGGCAGGCTGGCCAGGCCGCCGGAGATCAGCAGGGCGAGCACCTTCCACGACAGGCCGGCGAGAAAGATGACATAGAAGCCCGCCGCCAGCACGAGAATCGCCGTGCCGAGATCGGGCTGCCGGGCAATGAGCGCGAGCGGCACCAGCAGGATGAGGACCGCCGCCGCCCAGTTGCGCGCGCGCAGCAGGCCTTCGTGCTTCTGGAAGTACCAGGCCAGCATGAGCGGCATGGCGATCTTCATGATCTCGGAGGGCTGGATGCGCATGAAACCGAGGTTGAGCCAGCGCCGCGCTCCTTTGGAGACATCGCCGAACAGGGCGACGGCGACCAGCAGCAGCACGCCGGCCACGTACAGGGGCAGCGCCAGGTGCATCAGACGCTGCGGCGGTACCTGCGCCGCTGCGCGCATCACCAGCAGTGCCACGGCCAGATTGAGGAACTGGCTGTTCAAGCGCTCGGGCGAGGCGCTGGCCAGCACCAGAAAAGCGTAGCCGAGCAGCAGCCCCAGCAGCCCCAGCAGGGTCGCATCGATGGGCGCGACGAGGCGCTGCCACCATTCGCGCGGGCGGAAGGCAAACTCAGTCATCCTCGCCCGGCTCCTCGTCCTCGGCGGCCGCCTCCTTGGGCAGCTTGCCGAGCAGGTAATAGTCGAGCACCTGGCGTGCAATGGGTGCTGCCGACTGCGCGCCGAAGCCGCCGTTCTCCACCAGCACCGCCAGGGCGATGGTCGGCTGGTCCGCCGGCGCAAAGGCGATGAACAGGGCATGATCGCGCAGGCGCTCGCTCACCTTGCCGTGCTCGTACTTGCTCCCTTTCAGGCTGAACACCTGCGCCGTCCCGGTCTTGCCCGCAGCGACGTATTCCGCCCCGGCGAAGGCGCGCGCGCCGGTGCCTTCCTTGTTCACGCCGACCATCGCCTGCCTGATGAACTCGACGTTGGCCGGCTTGAGCGGCAGGGTGCGCAGCGGCCGGGGCTCGATCGGGGTGCGCTCGCCCGTGTTGATGTTCTCGATGTACTTCACCAGGTGGGGCCGGTAGATCACGCCGCCGCTGGCCACGGCGGCCGTGGCCAGCGCGAGCTGGATCGGCGTGTAGGCGTTGTAGCCCTGGCCGATGCCGATGGAGATGGTCTCGCCGGCATACCATTTCTGCTGCTCCGGCTTCCTGAAACGTTTCCGCTTCCATTCCTGCGAAGGCAGCACGCCCTCGGATTCGCCTTCGATGTCGATGCCGGTGCGGCTGCCGAGGCCGAGCGGGCGCATGAAATTGGCAATGGCATCGATGCCCATGTCGTTGGCGAGCACGTAATAATAGGTGTCGCAGGAATGCACGATGGACTTGTACATGTCCACGATGCCGTGGCCGCCTTTCTTGTCGTCGCGAAAGGTGTGCCCGCCGAAATTGAAGAAGCCGGGATCGGAAATCGCCTGCTGCGGCGTGCGCTTGCCCGTCTCGAGCGCGGCCAGCGCCATGAAGGGCTTGAAGGTCGAGCCGGGCGGATAGGCGCCGTTGAGCGCGCGGTTCACCATCGGCTTGTCCTCGGAGGCATTCAGCCACTCCCAGTCTTGCGGAGAGATGCCGTCCACGAACAGGTTGGGATCGTAGCCCGGCATGGAGACCAGCGCCAGGATGCCGCCCGTCGAGGGCTCGATCGCCACCAGCGCGCCGCGGCGCTTGCCGAAGGCCCTTTCCACCACCTGCTGCAGCTTCGCGTCGAGCGTCAGCGCCAGATTGTTGCCCGGCAGGGGCGGGGTGCGCTCCAGCACGCGCACGGCCCGCCCGCCGGCATCGACCTCGACCTGCTCGAAGCCGGTCTGGCCGTGCAGCTCGAATTCGTACTTCTGCTCCAGACCGGTCTTGCCGAAATGCTCGGTGCCACGATAGTTGTTGTCCTGCTCCTGATCCCCGATCTTCTCCAGGTCGCGATCGTTCACCCGGCCGATGTAGCCGAGCGCATGCGAGGCCAGCTCGCCTTGCGGGTACTGCCTGAACAGCCGCGCCTTGATGTCCACGCCGGAAAAACGGAAGCGCTGCGCGGTGAAGCGCGCCACTTCCTCATCGGTCAGTCGCGTGCGGATCGGCAGGGATTCGAAGTTCTTGCTTTCCTCGAGCAGCTTGCGGAAACGCTTGCGGTCCTTTGGCTGGATGTCGACGATGGCGGCCAGCTCATCGATGACGGCTTCCAGATCGGCCACCCTGCCCGGCGTGATCTCCAGTGTGTAGGCGGAATAGTTGCGCGCCAGGACAAGTCCGTTGCGGTCGACGATGACGCCACGGTTGGGCACGATCGGCACCAGCGAGATGCGGTTGTCCTCGGCGCGCGTCCGGTAATGCTCGTGCTGGATGACTTCCAGCCAGAAGAAGCGCACGAAGAGCAGAAAGAAGGCGGCGAGCACCAGGCCGCCGGCGATCGCCAGGCGCCGCTGGAAACGCTCGATCTCCTGATCCGGATTCTTGAATTCGGCCGGCTTGGACATCAGATCGGGCGGTTCTCGTCCTTCTCGATCGGCTGATATTGCGGCAGGAGAAGGATGAAGGTCAGCGGAAACCAGAGCAGGGTGCCGGTGAAGCTGCCGAGAAAATAGCCCCAGCCGGGAAAATCCGCGCCGCCGATCAGGCGCGTGACGGCCATGGCGGCCTGGGTGCCCAGGAGCAGGGGCAGGATATGCAGCGCCTGCTGGGCGAGCGGAAACCAGAGGATGCGCCGCGACAGGCCGCCGGCGGCGAACACCAGCAGCAGATAGGCCAGGGGGTGCTGGCCCATGACGCTGCCCGAGGCGACATCCGCGAGCAGCCCGACGGCGAACGCGGTGCCCATGCCGACACGCAAGGGTTCCCGCACGCTCCAGAACGCCAGCACCAGCGCCGCCCAGTCGGGCACGCCGATGGCATCTCCCAGCGGAACGAAGTTGAGAAACAGCGCCACGGCCAGGGAAAACAGGATGAACCACTGCCTGACGGGCAGCAGGATGCGCCGCGAGCTATGGGTGGGTTGAAAGGCCATCATTCCCTCTTGCGCATCCGTTTTCCCTTGGAGGGTTTTTCCCGCGTTTCGGTTTCCTCGATTTGCGGCGGCAGCGGCTCGCGCAGGCCCAGGATCAGCACCTGGCCATGCTTCTCGACACCGGCCACCGGTTCGCACAGGATGCGGGCGAAGGAATAGGCGGCATCGCGATTCACGCGCGCCACCCTGGCGACGGGCAGGCCGGGCAGATAGACCCCGTCCAGCCCGGAGGTGACGAGCAGGTCGCCGGGCTGCACGTCGGCGTTGGCGGCAAGGAAACGCAGCTCGAGCTGGCCGCCGGAGGCGCCGAACAGCACCGTGCGCAGGCCGCTGCGCGCGATTTTCACCGGCACGGCCTGATTCTTGTCGGTCACCAGGGTCACCTCGCTTTGCATGGGATAGACGCGGGTGACCTGTCCGAGCACCCCCGCTTCGTCGACCACCGCCTGGCCGGCAGCGATACCGTGCTGGTCGCCCTTGTCCACGATGACGCGGCGCGAGAAGGGGTCGCGCGCCGCGTAGAGGATCTCGGCGAGGGTACCGGACACCGGCTGGCGGGCCTTCATGTCGAGCAGCTCGCGCAGACGCCGGTTTTCCGTTTCCAGGTGCTGCTGGCGCAGCAGCCAGTTGGCCGATTCCAGCTCCTTGCGCCTGAGCTGCGCATTCTCCGCCTGCACGGCGGAAAGGCTGGAAAAATAGTCGCGAGCCTGCTCGTAGAGGTCCACCGGCGCGTAGGCCGCGCGCTGCAGGGGATAGAGCGCGATCGCGACGCCCTGGCGAACGACTTCGAGGTAGCGATACTTCAGATCGAGCACCAGAAGGGCGAGCGACAGGACGACGAAAAAGGCCAGCTTGGCCAGTGGCGCGGGTCCGCGCTTGAAGAAGGGAGGTGGCTGGTGACCGACTACGGACATGCGAGCCGCGCTCGATTCCGGGTTTCGGGTTTCGGGTTGCGAGTTCGAATCGCGCCGGCTGCCAATTCGAAACCCGGAACCCTAAACTCGAAACTCATTCATTGGCGAATATGCTCCCGAGCGTGTCCACCTTCTCCAGCGCGATGCCGGAGCCGCGCACCACGCAGGTGAGGGGATCGTCCGCCACGATCACGGGAAGGCCGGTCTCTTCCATGAGCAGGCGGTCGAGGTCGCGCAGCAGCGCGCCGCCGCCGGTGAGCACCATGCCCTTCTCGGCGATGTCGGCGCCCAATTCGGGCGGCGTCTGTTCGAGCGCCTGCTTGACGGCGCCGACGATGGCATTCAACGGCTCGGTAAGCGCCTCGAGGATTTCGTTGCTGGAAATCGTGAAGCTGCGCGGGATGCCCTCGGCCAGGTTGCGTCCCTTGACCTCCATCTCCTTCACTTCCGAGCCGGGGAAGGCCGAGCCGATCTCCTTCTTGATGGATTCCGAGGTGGTCTCGCCGATCAGCATGCCGTAGTTGCGGCGGATGTAGTTGATGATGGCTTCGTCGAACTTGTCCCCGCCGACGCGCACCGAGCCGGCATAGACCATGCCGCCGAGCGAGATGACGCCCACCTCGGTGGTGCCGCCGCCGATGTCCACCACCATCGAGCCGGTGGCGTCCGACACCGGCAGGCCGGCGCCGATGGCCGCCGCCATCGGTTCCTCGATCAGGTACACCTGGCTGGCGCCGGCGCCCAGCGCCGACTCGCGGATGGCGCGGCGCTCGACCTGGGTGGAGCCGCAGGGCACGCAGATGATGATGCGCGGGCTGGGCGAGAACAGGCGCGAGTCGTGCACCTTCTTGATGAACTGCTTGAGCATCTGCTCGGTGACGGTGAAGTCGGCGATGACGCCGTCCTTCATCGGCCGGATGGCCGTGATGGTGCCGGGCGTCTTGCCCAGCATCTGCTTGGCGGAATGGCCGACCGCCATGATCGTCTTCTTGGCATTCGGGCCGCCTTCGGTGCGGATGGCCACCACCGAGGGCTCGTTCAGCACGATGCCCTTGTCGCGCACGTAGATCAGCGTGTTCGCGGTGCCGAGGTCGATCGCCAGGTCGTTGGAAAAATAGGAGCGGAAAAAACCGAACATTAACTGTGTCCCTGCGCAGTGCGGAAAATCAATTGCCTATGATACTCTATTGCGCCTTGCATTATTAGTCCTCGCTCTCCGCCATGCCCCTCAGTCTCGACCAGGTCCGACGCATCGCCGACCTTGCCCGCATCGAACTCGCGGCCGGCGATGTCGAGCGGACGCGCGACCAGCTGAACGGCATTTTCAGCCTCATCGAGGAAATGCAGCAGGTGAATACCGCCGGCGTCGCGCCGATGGCCCATGCCCGGGACGTCGCCCAGCGCCTGCGCGAGGATCGGGCAGTCGAGGCCGATCGCCATGCGGATTTCCAGAAGATCGCGCCGGAAGTCGAGGCCGGCCTCTATCTGGTGCCGAAAGTCATCGAATAGGCCGGCTCCGACCATGCTCAACGCCAGCCTGAAGGAACTCGCCGCCGCCCTGGCGGAGAAAAAAATCTCCAGCGTCGAGCTGGCCTCGCTGTTCCTCGAGCGCATCGAACGGCTGAATCCGGCGCTGAACGCCTTCATCACGGTCGACCGGGAGAAAAGCCTGGCCATGGCGCGCGCCGCCGACGCGCGCCTGGCAAAGGGCGAGGGCGGGCCGCTTACCGGCCTCCCGCTCGCGCACAAGGACATCTTCTGCACCGAGGGCTGGCTCACCACCTGCGGCTCGAAGATGCTGTCGAACTTCGTCAGCCCCTACGACGCCACGGTGGTCGAGCGCTTCAAGGCCGCCGGCATGGTGACGCTGGGAAAGACCAACATGGACGAGTTCGCCATGGGCTCGTCGAACGAAACCTCCTTCTACGGCGCGGTGAAGAACCCGTGGGACCCGGCCGCCGTGCCGGGCGGCTCCTCGGGCGGCTCGGCCGCCGCCGTGTCGGCGAGGCTGACGCCCGCCGCCACCGGCACCGACACCGGCGGCTCGATCCGCCAGCCGGCCGCGCTGTGCGGCCTGACCGGCCTCAAGCCGACCTACGGCGTCGTCTCGCGCTGGGGCATGATCGCCTTCGCCTCCTCGCTCGACCAGGGCGGGCCGATGGCGAAGTCGGCCTCCGACTGCGCCCTGCTGCTGAATGCCATGGCCGGCTTCGACGAACGCGACTCGACCAGCCTGGAGCGGCCGGCCGAGGACTACACACGCGACCTGGACAAGCCCCTCGCCGGCCTGCGCATCGGCCTGCCGAAGGAATTCTTCGCCGAGGGCCTGTCGGCGGATGTCGCGCAGGCGGTCGAGGCGGCCATCGCCGAGTACCGCAGGCTCGGCGCCGTCACGGTGGATATCTCCCTGCCCAACATGAAGCTGTCGGTGCCGGCCTACTACGTCATCGCGCCGGCGGAAGCCTCCAGCAACCTGTCGCGCTTCGACGGGGTGCGCTACGGCCATCGCGCACCGCAGTACGACGACCTCATCGACATGTACTGCAAGAGCCGCGCCGAGGGCTTCGGCGCGGAAGTGAAGCGGCGGATACTCATCGGCACCTACGTGCTGTCGCACGGCTACTACGACGCCTATTACCTGCAGGCGCAGCGCATCCGCCGTCTCATCGCGGCTGACTTTGCCGAGGCCTTCAGGTCCTGCGATCTGATCATGGGGCCGACCAGCCCCTCGGTGGCCTTCGACCTCGGCGCCAAGGCCGGCGATCCGGTGCAGATGTACCTCTCGGACATCTACACCATCGCCGTCAACCTGGCCGGCCTGCCCGGCATGTCGATCCCCTGCGGCGCGGGCAGCATGGGGCGGCCGGTCGGCCTGCAGATCATCGGCGACTATTTCGGCGAGGCGCGCATGCTCAGCGCGGCACACCGCTACCAGCTCGCCACCGACTGGCACCGCCGCGCGCCCGCGCTTTGAGGCCCCTTGCAATGGACCGGACGCCGCATCGTCGACCCTGGGCCTCTCGCGGCCTGATGCAACCCGGCGGTTCTGGTCGGCCCGCAAGGCGCTTCACGCCAAGGCTCGCCCCGCTGCTGCCCGCCCTCCTTCTCGCCGCCTGCACCACGCCGGAGAAGGCGCCGCCGTCGGCTGCGGCGCCGTCGGCCGCGCCGCTGTCCAGGGCACCTGCGGCCGCCGCGAAACCGGCCCGGCCGGGCCCGATCCCGGTGCGGCCGCTCAACGTCAGCACCGAATGCAGCTTTCGCGACGAGACCGGCTACAACGGCGCGCTGAAACTCAGCATCGCCGAGGCGAAGGTGCGGGCTTTCGAGGCGAAGGTGAACATCCCCAGGCGCGGCGCCTGCCGCTTCGACCTGAAGGATTTCCGCCAGACGAAGGAACTGCCCGCCGTCGAACTGAGTCATGCCAGGCATCGCTGCATCGTGCGCGTCTGGGAGCAGGGCGAACGCGTCACCGTCGCCTTCCAGGAATGCGAGAAGATGTGCAGCGGAAATTCCCACGGCTATCTCTGGCCGATCCTCAACGACCGCCGCGACGGGTCCTGCGCCTGATCCGCACGAATCATGCTGCGCAAGCCTTTCCTCCTGCTGTTCACCGCCCTCCTCGGCGCCTGCGCCATCCCCGAGCGGGTGACGCCGATCCCGGTGCGGCCGCTCGCCATCAAGACCGACTGCAGCTATCGCGACGAAACCGGCACCAGCGGCACGCTCCGGCTGGACGTGGCCGCGGCGCGCGTGCTTGGCTTCGAGGCGCGGGTGAATTATCCGCAGCACGGCGTCTGCCATTTCGCCCTGAAGGATTTCCGCCAGACGAAGGAACTGCCCGCCATCGAGCTCACGCAGCAGAACGGCAGCTGCATCGTGCGCATGTGGGAGCAGGGCGCGCGCGTCACGGTCGCCTTCCAGCAGTGCGAGCGGATGTGCACCGGCAGCGCCTCCGAGCAGCTCCTGCCGATCATCTACGACCGGCGCGACGGCACCTGCGCCTGAAAGAAGCCTCATGAGCCTAGCCAACTGGGAAATCGTCATCGGGCTGGAAACCCATGCCCAGCTCAACACCGCCTCGAAGATCTTCTCCGGCGCCTCGACCGCCTTCGGCGCGGCGCCCAACACCCAGGCCTGCGCGGTGGATATCGCCCTGCCCGGCGTGCTGCCGGTGCTCAACCGCGGCGCGGTGGAGCGCGCCATCCGCTTCGGCCTGGCGGTGGGCGGGAAAGTCGCGCCGCGCTCGGTGTTCGCGCGCAAGAACTACTTCTACCCGGACTTGCCCAAGGGCTACCAGATCAGCCAGTACGAGCTGCCGGTGGTCTCCGGCGGCGGCCTCGCCATCAGAGTCAGCTCCGGCGACACGGCGAGCGAGAAATTCGTCCGCCTCACGCGCGCCCACCTCGAGGAGGACGCCGGCAAGTCGCTGCACGAGGACTTCCACGGCAAGTCCGGCATCGATCTCAACCGCGCCGGCACGCCGCTGCTGGAGATCGTCTCCGAGCCGGACATGCGCA
>JBDHRL010000055.1:0-18441 GCA_039807535.1 Rhodocyclaceae bacterium | reverse complement strand
GACACGCAGGGGATGTAGAAGGTCAGGAACACCAGGAAGGTGAGGATCTGCACCCAGTCGAGCAGCGGCGCGATCTCCAGCGTGCCGAGCGCCTGGTACACCATCAGCAGCGAGAGTTCCTTCCTCAGGATGCCGAAGAGGATCGGCACGCCCAGCGCCACCGGAAGGCCCAGCCACCAGACCGTCACCGGCGTCAGCGCCGCATTGACGAGATCGTCGGCGCCGAAGTGCGCCAGCAGCGCCAGCACCACGCTGCCGGCGACCAGCAGCGGCGTGACGATGGTGAGGATGTCGCTGGTGCGCACCCAAGTGTTGGCGAGCAGCGCCCGCCAGGCCGGCAGTCTGTAGGGCGGAATCTCCAGCACCATGCCGCGCACGTCCTCCGGATAGCGCCGGCCGAGCAGCTTGCCGAGCACCGCCACCGTGACCATGGCCAGGGCAAAGACGGTGAAGACGCCGAGGCCGCCGAGATACTTGCCGCCCAGCGCCAGCACGATGGCCGAGCGCGCCGAGCAGGGCACGAAGGTGATCAGCAGCGAGGCGACGATGCGCTCGCGGCCGCGCGCCGTGGCGGCCACCGCCGAGATGGCCGGCACGTTGCAGCCGAGCCCGATGAGGAAGGGCACCGCCACGCCGCCGTGCAGTCCTATTGAATGGAAGCCGCGGTCCACCACGAAGGCGACGCGGTGCATGATGCCGGATTCCTCCAGCGCCACCAGCAGCAGCACCAGCGGCAGCATGTAGGGCACGACGATGCCGACCATGCCCACCAGCGCCTCGGCCACCGCCAGGCCGACCACGCCGGCCGTGCTGCCGGGCTGCCACTGCCCGACCCATTCGGCCAGCCGCGCGGAAGTCAGTCCGTCCAGCACGGCGCTCACCTCGAACACCATGAACAGCACCAGCGCGAACACCGCCAGGCTGCCGATCAGACCCCAGCGCGGATGCAGGAACAGCTCGTCGAGCCAGCGCTTCCAGCGCTCGCTGTCCTCGGGCGCACCCAGCCGCGTCACCGCCTCGAAAAGCAGCGCGGCGCGATGGTGGCGGTCGGCATGCAGTTCGTCGGAGAGCGGCCGCGGCAGGCTGCGCTGCGCCTCGGCGCGCGCCGCTTCCACTTCCGGCACCAGCGCCGGGAAATGCTCGGCCAGCTCGCGCAGGAACCAGTCGTCGTTTTCCGCCAACTGCATCAATAGCAGCGGGCGCGGCACGCGGAAGGCTTCCCCGATTTCCGGCCGCGCCAGGATCGCGTTGAGCGGCTTGAGGCCTTCGCGGATGTGCTCGCTGCAATGCTGGGCCAGCGGGCACACCTTCTCGCGCGCCGCCGCCAGCGCCGCGGCGAACAGCTCGGTCAGCCCCATCCCCATGTGCGCCACCGTCGCCACCACCGGCACGCCGAGCCGCTCCGACAATGCCTTGGGGTTCACGTAGAGGCCCTTGTCGCGCGCCTCGTCCATGCGGTTGAGGGCGATCACCATCGGCTTGCCGAGCAGCGACAGCTCCAGGCTGAGCTCGAGGTCGCGCTCCAGGGAAGTTGCATCGACCACCTGCACCAGCACGTCCGGCGCGCGGAAGGCAGCCGTCGGCTGCTGCGGCTCGTGGCGGGCGATCATCGGCCAGCGGTCGCCCCAGAGGAGGACCATCAGCACCTGCCGGTCGGCTTCGCGCAGATGGTGGAGGGACTCGATCGAAGGCAGGTCGACCAGCGAGATTTCCTCGAGGCCGATGCCGACCGGACATTCCTCATAGGCGGACGCGCCGGCCAGGCGGGCGTGCTGCGGCGCCGCGCTGGACGCAGCCTGGAAGATGGTGCTCTTGCCGGTCTTCGGGCGGCCGACGAGGGCCACGCGCGGCCGTTTTTCGCCGCGCAGCAACGGCGTATGCAACGGGATGCGGCCCGCGCCGGGAGGTACTTTCATGACGGGATTATCCCATCAGGCAGACTTCAGCGGCTCGACTCCCAGTCATGGCCGTGGCTATGGACATGCTCGATGCCGCCGTGGCGGTGGCGGTGGCGGTGTACCAGGTTGGCGGCCTCGAGCAGGGCGCGGTCGCGCAGCGCCGCCTGCAGCGGGCCGTCGTACAGCACACGGCCGTCCTCGCCCAGCACCAGGGCGCGCTCGCCGAGTTCCGTCGCCATCGACAGGTTGTGCGTGCTGACGATGACGGTCTTGCCGCAATCGAGCAGGAAATCCACCAGCCAGCCCGAGGCGCGCGGGTCGAGGCTGGACACCGGCTCGTCGAGCAGCAGCACGCGCGGATCGAGCGCCAGGATCGCCGCCAGCGCCACCTTCTGCTTCTGTCCGCCGGAGAGGGCGAAGGGCGCCTTGTCGGCGAGCGCCTCGAGGCCGAGCGCCGCCAGCCAGCGATCCGCGCGCGCCTCGGTGTCGGCGAGACCGAGTTGGCGCGGGCCGTAGGCGATTTCGTCGCGCACGGTGGGGTTGAACAGCATGGCCTCGGGGTGCTGGAACAGCAGCACCACCTCGGAGCGGAAGCGGCGCGCGAAGGCGCCGCCCTTCAGCTTTGCCGGCGTTACGTCCTCGCCGTCGTAGCGATAGCCGCCCGCCTGCGGCGCCACCAGGCCGTTGAGGAGCTTGAGCAGGGTCGACTTGCCGCAGCCGTTGGCGCCGAGCAGCACCAGCTTCTCGCCTTCGCGCACGGAGAGCGAGACGCCCTCGAGCACCGGCGGCGACTCGGGCCATGCATAGCGGATGCCGGCGAGCTCGATCATGGTTTCCTGTAGGCGGTTGCCGCATCCGGGCGATGCGGTCGCCAGGCGGGCGCGGGCGGCGGCGCCGGCTCGAGCGCGGGCAGGCCGGCATTGTCGTCGAAGCAGCCGCGCGAGCGCATCGCCAGCGCCGTCTCGGCCGCCATGCACACCGATTTGTCGAGCAGGTGGCCGGCCTGGGCGGCGGCGTGGCGGGCGCGTGCGGACAGCGCCGGCGCGGCGACGTTGCGGCTGACGAAGGCCAGGCGGAAGTCGCGCAGCGCGCGCGAGAAGGCCTCGATCTGCCCGGCGGCGAGCGTGACGACGAAGCTCAGGGTCGGCGAGAAGCGGCAGGCCTCGAGCAGGTTCACGCGCGCGACGAACCAGAAGCCGAGATACACCAGCAGCAGCACGCGCAGGTTCACCAGCAGCAGGTACGCCGCCGAGAAGCGCCCCTGCCAGAGCGAGACGGCCGCGTAGCCCAGGCTCACCGTCAGATTGAAAGTCAGTATCGCCAGCACGGCGCGGCGCAGGATGCGCCAGCGCGCCGCGCCGGCGGCGGCGAGTGCGCCGGCAAGCAGGCCCGCCAGCAGCCACGGCTCATGCAGCAGCGTCACCGCCACCACGGCGGCGAGGTAGGCGAAGAGCCAGTGCGCCGCCTTCATGCCCTCTCCCCCTGCCCCTCTCCCGCGAGCGGGAGCGGGGAGTGCCAGTTGCGGGCCTTGGCGAAGCGCCACACCAGCACGGTCAGCACCGCTTCGCCGGCGCCGATGAAGAGATGCGGGATCAGCACCGCCGGCAGGGTGATGGCGAGGCCGAAAGGGAAGAACAGCGGCGTGCCGTCCTCCTTGTGGGCGATCAGCGGCTGCACGCCGAGCGCCAGGGCGACGAGCAGCCCCGGCAGCAGCACCGACGCCCAGGCGGCGACGGCCACCGCCGCCGTCTCGTTCAGCCGCCGCAGGCCGCGGAACGCCAGCACCGCCGCAAGGGATCCCGCCAGCCCCATCGCCAGCGCATTCACCGCCAGCGCGGTGATGCCGCCGGCGCCGAACAGCAGCGACTGCAGCGCCAGCACCAGGCTGTAGGCGAGGAAGGCGAGGCGCACGCCGAAGAGCAGCGCCAGCATGGCCACGCCGAGGGCATGGCCCGAGGTGCCGCCGGGGATCGGCACCATGACCAGGCCGAGGCCGTAGGCCAGCGCCGTCATCGCCGCCAGGCGCGGCACGGTCTGCTCGTCGAGCGCGTGCCGCAGGCCGCGCGCCGCCCACGCCCAGGCCACCCCGGCCGCCGCATAGGCGGGCAGGTAGGTCTGCGGCGAGAGGAAGCCGTCGGGGATGTGCATGCTAGTTTCCCACCCTCACCCCAGCCCTCTCCCGCCCAGGCGGGAGAGGGAGAACTTCCCCTCGCCCCGCTTGCGGGGAGAGGGTCAGGGTGAGGGGAAGTGCGTCGGCCAAATCCATGCTCTTCAGAACATCATCGAGGCGCTGAAGATCAGGCGGTATTTCTCCAGGCCCTCGGCGCCCTGCTGCTGGCCCTGCTCGTTGAGGTTCTTCCAGATCGCCTTCTTCACGCCGAAGGCGAAGCTGAACTTGTCCCAATACACGCGCACGCCCGGCAGCGCATAGACGATGCGCCCGCCGGTGGCCTGCTCGCCGACGCCGTCGACCACGTCGCGACCGAGCTGGAGGTATTGCAGTTCGAGGCTGAGGTCGGTGCGCAGCTTCTGCTCCGGGTTGGTGTGAAGGCGATAGGCTAGCCCGGCATTCAGGCGCTTCTCGGCGCCGAAGCGCGTGGTGAAGTCCGTGCCGGTGGTGTAGTCGGTGGCGTAGCGGTAGGTCTTGAAGGCCAGGGCCGACAGTTCGGCGTTGAAGGTCAGCTTCGGCGTGAGCATCTTCGTCGCCGTCAGGCCGAGCGTCCAGGACGGCTTGCCGAAGCCGGTGGACATGCCCGGATCGATGGAGCCGTCGGGCAGGCGGGTGTTGGGGCGGCCGGTGGGCAGGCTGGCGCCGCCGAAGACGGTGAAGTGCCAGTCCTCCATCTCGTCGAGACTCTCGGTCTTCGGCACCAGCGAGAACGACTTGCCGTCATGGCGGAAGCCGATCTGCCCCAGCACCGAGACGTCGGCCCAGCCGCGCGTCCTGAAGCCGCCCGACTCATCCACCTTGACGTTGTAGGGCAGGAAGGCATAAGCGGAGAACCAGGGCGTGAAGCCGTGGCCGACGCCGAGCATGGTAAAGCGCGAGTAGTCGCCCTCCACTTCGGGGCGCGCCAGGCGGCCGCGCGCGAACTTCGCCTGGTCGATCTTCAAGGCCAGCAGCGTGCTGCCTTCGGGCAGCACCGCCGAGGTGGCGGATTCGACCGGCGCGCCGGGCCCTTCCAGCGCGGCGGCGCCGACGCCGGCGACGCCGTGGTGGGCCAGCGCGGAGGCGGACAGCAGCGGCAGCGCCGCGAGCAGGATGCGCTTCTTCATGATGATTTTCCCCTTCGAACGAAAAGCTGGATCAGGCCGAACAGCGCCAGCAGGATGCCGGCGCCGAACATCAGTTTCGCCGGCCGGTCTTCCGCCGCCGGCACGGCTGCCGCCGTGCCGCCGCGCGGCGGGTTCAGCGTGAGGTCGACGCCGTGGCCGTCGGCGGCGAAGGCGCGCAGGCGCACCTCGCCCGTTTCGGGCGGCACGAACACGGCGCGACCCTGCGCGTCGGTGCGGCCGACGGCAAGCGGCCTGTCGCTGCCCGCCGCGTACACCTCGAAGGCCTCGAAGGCGAAGGGTTGGCCGTCGGCGAAAGTCAGCCGCACCGACACGGCGCCGGCTGTCTCGACGGCGTGGTGCACCTCGTGGGCGAAGACTGACGACGTTGACACGAACAAGCAGAAGAGTGCAGCTACGACCGTTCTTCCCCCTCTCCCCGCCTGCGGGAAGAAGGCCGGGGTGAGGGGCAACGCCGGCCCACCCTCACCCCGGCCCTCTCCCGCCCAAGCGGGAGAGGGCGAAAAAAACTCGGCTCGGCGGCCGCTCCCTGCGTTCATTTGCCGGGCAGCTCGAAGTTGAGGGTGGTGGCCCGGATCAGCGTGTCGGCCTTGCCGTCGTCGAGCGGCGTCTCGATGCTGGCGGCGACCATCTGCAGACCGCCGTGGCGGATCTTCAGCACCACCGTGCCGTCCTCGCCCGTGGCGCCGCGCGTGGCGCCGTCGTAGGCCACCGGCACGCCGGCGCGCGGCTTGCCCTCAAGCGTCACGCGCACGGAGAATTTGTCGTCGACGCCGAGGCGGAAGGGATCGTCCACCGGGGTGATCTCCAGTCCCGGGGTCAGCGGCTGGGCCAGCGCCGCGCTCCAGCGGTTCACGCGCTTCACCGAATCCTCCGAGCGCCAGCTCTTCATCACGCCGGGAATGCCGGTCTTCGGCGCGTTCTTCGTCTCCCAGGCGGTCTTGCTCCAGTAGCCGGAGGACGCCGCGACGAACAGCGCGGCGCACTCGCCGGCAAGCTTCGTCGGATAGGCGGCGGCCACCGCCAGCGGCCGCGACTTGCCGCGCTCGTCGGCGCACAGCGCCTGCTTCACGAAATCCGGCGCATAGGGCACACGCTCGGCGCCGGCATGGGCGCCGGTGCGGTGGCCCTGCAGCAGCACATGGCTGCCGCCCTCCTTCTCCAGCCAGAGGTCGTGGGCGGCGGCCGGCAGGGCCAGAAAGAAGATCAATGGTGTGAACTTCATATATTTCTTCATAACAAGGATCATGCCAAGCTCCGGGAAATCTTCAACACGCTGATATATTTGGAAACATTGCAGCGCCTGCCGGAAAGCCCGCTGCCGGTATGAAGAACTTAAGAATACCTCTTAACCAGCCAAAGGCAAGGTCACTGTCAACACGGCGCCGCCGTCGGGGTGGTTGGCGGCCTTCAACTGGCCGCGGTGGCGCTCGACGATGCCGTAGCTGATGGACAGGCCCAGCCCGGTGCCCTTGCCGACCGGCTTGGTGGTGAAAAAGGGATCGAAGACATGGCCGAGCGTGTCTTCCCTGAAGCCGGGTCCGTTGTCGCGGAAGGCGATGACGGCGCTGCGATTGCGCACGTCTCCCTTGATATCGAGGCGCGCATCGGGCCGGCGCTCGGTGCTGTCGATGGCATTCTGCACCAGGTTCACCAGCACCTGCTGCATCTGGCCGGCGGAACCGGAGATGAGGATCTCCTGCGGCACATCGAGGCCAACCTCGATCTTCGAGCCGGAAGCCTTCACCACCCAGTGCACCGAGCGTTCCAGCACCTCGGACAAATTGAAGGTTTCTTCCTCGCCGCGATCCTGCGCCGAGAAACGCTTCAGGCCGGCGACGATATCGCGCGTGCGCTCGGCGCCCTCGATGGTGCCGTCGATGAGCGGCTGCATGTCTTCCATCAGGCGGTCGATGCGCAGGTTCTTGCGCAGCTCGGCCAGTTCCGCCGCCGGCATGCCGGCATGGATGCCGTCGAGGTACTCGCGCATGCGGCTGCCGTAGCGCTGCAGCGCGTAGACGTTGCCCAGCACGAAGCTGATCGGGTTGTTCAGCTCGTGCGCCACGCCGGCCACCAGGCGGCCGAGCGAGGCCATCTTCTCGGAATGCAGCAGCTGCTGCTGGGCATGCTTGAGGTCCTCGTGCGCCTGGCGCAACTGCTCGTAGGCGCGGCGCAGGTCGCCGACCGGGCGGCCGGTCATCACCATGCCGACGAACTTGCCCACCGGCGAGAGGCGCGGCGTGCAGTTCACCGCCACCGGCATCTCCGGCGCATAGCGGCACCTGAAGTGCAGCTCGCAGTCGTGGATGCGCTCGCTGTGCAGGTCGCGCAGGAAGCGGCGCGCCTGCTCGCGGGAGGCGTCGTCGGCGAAGAGCTCGATCAGCGGCGTGCCGCGCAATTCGTCCTCGCTCTTGCCGACGAGGTCGGCCAGCGCCTGGTTCGCCTCCTGGATGATGCCGTGGCGGTCACACACCACCAGCACGTCGGACATCGAGGTGAGCACGCTGAAGATGAACTTCTGCGTCTCCTCGAGCTTGGCGTTCTTCTCCTCCAGCGCCACCTCGTACTGCAGCAGGTCGGAGTACACCTCGTCCATCTTGCGGATGACGTCGATCCAGACATCCTCGCCGACGCCCTCGGGCGGGCGGTCGAGGACATGCGCCGGCAGGGTCGGCAGGTAGACCTGCACTTCCCGGCTGGGCTTGTCGGCAGGCCGCTTCGCCATCTTCAGCTCTTCGGCCGGCTGTGCACGTGATAGGGATGGCCCGGCCCGCCCGTATGATTCGGGTGGCCATGGTGATGCCTGCGGCCGGTATTCAGATCGGCCGGCACCAGGTTGAGCGCACCGTGGCGCACGCCGCGCTCGGCCATCATGGCGTCGGCGAAGGCGCGCACGGCCCTGGTCGGCCCGCGCAGAATCACCGTCTCCATGCAGTTGTCGTGGTCGAGATGGGCGTGCATGGTCGACACGGTGAGGTCATGATGAGCATGCTGGGCAGCCGTCAGCCGCTCGGTGAGATCGCGCTCGTGGTGATTGTAGATATAGGACAGCGCGGCGATGCAGTCGGGCGCCTCCTCGCGTGCGAGGCGGCTCGCTTCGAGCTTTCCGCGCAGGATGTCGCGCACTGCTTCCGAGCGGTTGCTGTAGCCGCGCTCGCGGATCAGCCGGTCGAATTCCTTCGCCAGTTTTTCGTCGAGCGAAATGGTGAAGCGTTCCATGGCCTCTCCTCATGGCAAGCGGGCCGGATACGCCGGTCCGACTCTGCCTATCTTACCGAGGTTGCGGAAGCTTGCGCGGCTTACCAGTAATTCTCGAAGGCCATCTGGCCGGGAACGTTGCGGCGGTTGGTCTGGAAACCGAGCGCAGCCAACTGGCCGCGCAACTCGCGTGCCATCTCCGGATTGCCGCACACCATGACGCGCGCGTCCGCCCGATCGATCGGCACCCCGACATGCGCCTCGAGCCGGCCGTCGGCGAAGAGCCTCGGGATGCGCGACGAAAGCGCCCCCGTGCCGGGCTCGCGGGTGACGACCGGCACATGGTGCAGCCTGGCCCGTGCGCCGGCAAAAAGGGCATCGTTCGGCAATGCCAGGATTTCGTCGCGGTAGGCGAGTTCGGTCTCGCGGCGCACGCTATGCACCACGATCAGGCGATCGAAATCCTGCCAGACCTGCGGCTCGCGCAGTATCGAGACGAAGGGACCGATTCCGCTGCCGCTTGCCAGCATCCAGAGGTTCCGGCCCGGCGCCAGCTGGCCGAGGGTGAGGAAGCCGTAACTGGCCTTTTCGACGAGGATTGCGTCTCCCTCCGCAAGCGTTGCCAGATGGCGGGAAAAGGCGCCCTCCGGCACCAGCACGGCGAGGAATTCGAGATGTTCGTCATAGGCCGCCGAGACGACGGAAAACGGCCGCCAGACGGCCTCGCCGTCCTCCCCGCCCAGCCCCAGCCGGGCATAGTGGCCGGGCGTGAAGCGGAAACCTTTGTGGCGCGTCAGGCGGATGGACAGCAGCGTCGGCGTCCAGCGACGGATCGACAGCACGCGTTCCGTCGTCCATTTCGCTCCGTCGCGTGGCGGCAAATCGGGGAGCGGCCGGCGCGAGCTGTTTGCCACGACGGCGTTCATCCGCATCCCTCAATGCGAACAGCAGCGGGCTGCGGCCTGGGCGGCATTCTCGTCGGCCTTGCCGATGCGCACCCGCCAGACCTGCGGCCCGGCTTCGAGATAATCCCAGGTAAACTGGCCGCGCGACTCGGCCTGGAACTGGTAGAACAGCGGTTTCGGATCGTGGTCGTTCACCAGCAGCAGCGCCTCGCCGGGAAACAGCGCGTCGAAGGCGCTGAAAATCGCCGGATGGCGCTGGCGCGGCGGGATGGCGCGCACATCGACGGTGGTCTTGCAGTCCCGTTCGGTCGCCATGATCGGTCTCCTTTCTTTAAGATGTATTTTGTATGATGCTTTATCTTAGCAGCCGGTTTGTCGATATGCAACATTTACGATGCATCTTTAAGGCAGGTGGCTATTCCCGCTTGAGTTCTTCTCGCTTCTCCTTGACGTGGCTCCAGCGGTCGGCGTCTGGCAATGGATCCTTTTTCTCGACGATGGCCGGCCACAGCGCCGCCAGTTCGGCGTTGAGCGCGGTGTATTCCTTCATGCTCTCCGGCACCTCCTCCTCGGCGTAGATCGCATCGACGGGGCATTCCGGCACGCACAGCGTGCAGTCAATGCACTCGTTCGGATCGATCGCGAGGAAGTTCGGCCCCTCGCGGAAGGCGTCGACGGGACAGACGTCGACGCAGTCGGTGTGCTTGCAGTTGATGCAGGACTCGGTGACAACGTAGGTCATGACAGTCCTCCTCTCCGATCAGGCGGCCGCATCGGCCGGGTGCGCGGCCACGACCACCGGGCACTCGCCGCCGGACTTCGCCGGCTCGTCCGCACGCTTCACGGCCACGGCCGACCAGCGCCGGCGTGCCGGAGCTTCCGTCGGACCGAGAATCGCCGCCGTCGGCGGAATCGGCTTGCCTTCCGCGAGCAGCTTCTCGGCGCGGCGCAGGCCGAGCAGCGCGGCACCCATGGCGCCATTGAGCTGCCCCAGCCCGTTCGGCGCGATGTTGAACTTGCCTTTCAGGTTGTCCTCGAGCGCCTTGACCATCGCCGCGTTGTGCGTCATGCCGCCGGTGAGCATGTAGCCGGCTTCGAGGCCGACGCGGCGCATGAGCTGCACGGCGCGTCCGCCCAGCGCCACCATGGCGCCCATCATGATGTCTTCCGCGGGAACGCCGTTGGCCAGGTGGTTGATGACCTCGGATTCGGCGAACACCGCGCAGACGCTGCTCACCTCCTTCGGGTCCGTGGCGCGCAGGGCGTAGGGACCGATGTCGGCGGTGGTGAGGCCGAGATAGCGCGCCGTCTTCTCCAGAAACGCGCCGGTGCCGGCGGCGCATTTGTCGTTGAGGCGGAAGGCGCGCACGCGGCCGTCGCCGTCGACGCGGATCGCCTTGATGTCCTGGCCACCGATGTCGAGAAGGGTGCGCGTGTCGGGAAAGAGATGCACTGCGGCGTGGGCGTGGGCGGTCAGCTCCGTCACCTGCGTATGGCGGAAGGCCACCGTATGGCGGCCGTAGCCGGTGGCGGCGACGTAGGTCACGTCCTCGCGCGTCACGCCGGCATTCTTCAGCAATTCGTCGAAGACGCCTTCGGAAGCCTGGTTGAGCTTGAAACCGGTGCGCCGCACCGCCTTGCCGACGACGTTGCGCTTGTCGTCGATCAGGATGGCCTTCGAATAGGTGGAACCGATATCGATGCCTGCAACGTACATGTCATGCCTCCTCTGTCAGGGCGGCGGCCGGCTGCGTCGCACCGCCGAACATGCGGTCGTGGGAAAACAGCGCCGCGCCCAGGGCGCCGCAGAAATGGGCGTCCTGGCTGACGTTGATGCGCATGCCAATCAGGTCCTCGATCAGCTTGACCATGGCCACGTTGCGGCTGACGCCGCCGGTGAAGGTCACCTCCGGCTCGATGCCGACGCGCCGCGCCAGCGACACGCAGCGGCTGGCGATGGCCTGGTGCACGCCCATCAGCACGTCCTCGGCGGGGATGCCTTTGGCGAGATGGCTGATGATCTCGGACTCGGCGAATACCGTGCAGGTCGTCGTGATGCGCACCGGGTTAGTCGATTTCATCGCCAGCGGCCCCAGTTCGGAGAGCGGCATTTCCAGCGCGTAAGACGCGGCACCGAGGAAGCGCCCGGTGCCGGCGGCGCACTTGTCGTTCATGGTGAAGTCCTCGACCTTGCCTTCGGCGCTGACGCGAATCGCCTTGGTGTCCTGGCCGCCGATGTCGATCACCGTGCGCGTCATCGGGAAGAGCGTGACCGCGCCGCGCGCATGGCAGCTGATCTCCGTCACCTGCTCGCGGCCGAAAGTCACCTTGTAGCGGCCGTAGCCGGTGCCGGCCACCCAGACGACGGCGTCCTCGGCAACGCCGGCATTGTCGAGCGCGGCGCGGAAGGCGTCCTGCGCCACCGTCACCATGCTGGTCTCCATGTCGAGCAGGGCGCGCCCGACGATCACCTTGTTCTCGTCGACGATCACCGCCTTGGTCTGTGTCGATCCGACATCCACTCCTGCAACGTATTTCATCTTTCCCGTTCTCCTCAAGCAGTGATGGCCTTGCGGGCCAGGGGCGCGGCGCCACCGCGCTGATGCAGCGCCTCAAAGAACGCATCGACGCGGTTCTTGATCTGCGCGTCCGACCAGTAGCGCGGATCGATCAGATCGGACTCGATGTAGAGGGTCGGCACGTCGAGCCGCCGGTTGATGAATTCGCGCGTATCGGCCATGCCGGACGAGACGAAGCGGCAGCTCTTGATGCCGTGAAAGACGACGCCGTCGACCGCGTAGTCCCTGATCTGCTGCGCCAGGCGCTCATGGGCGAAGAACTGGTTGGACAGCCCGCGATGCGCCGCGATGGCCGTCACCTCGGCCAGGCTCTCCAGCGGCCGCGAGGTGTCATAGCGCAGGTCGGCCGCATCCATGCCGCCAGCGGCGAAGGTGAGGTAGTCCGAATAGGCGAAGACGCCGCCCCAGGTCTCGAACAGCTCCACCAGGCGGCGCATGGAGACATAGCACGGCGTGCCGGAGAAGAGCAGGCGGAAGCGCTCCTCGGCCACGCGGCCCTCGCCGCGGCCGACCTTGGCCTTGAGCTGGCTTTCCAGCCGGCGCATGAACTCGACGCCTTCTTCCGTGCCGCGATACACGTTCATGATGCCGATATAGGTGAGACCGTCGAGCATGGCATTGAAGGGCGCCGGCACCTCTCGGTTCAGTGCCATGACGTTGTTCCAGTGGTCCACCATCTTGTTCACCCGCTCCTCGACCTCGGCCAGCCGGTCCATGTCGAAGCGCCTGCCGGTGATCTTCTCGCACTTTTCGATCAGGTCCTTGAACTGCGCCTCCACCCAGCGCGTGTCGGCCGAGTGCTGCGCGTCGCCCGGACGCACCTGCCAGCCGGCGGCGCGCTGTCCGGGCAGGTCGAGCACGAAGGTCGGCGTCTTCAGCCAGCGCTCCCAGATCTCGGCCCACTTGATGAAGGTGCCGCACATGTTCGAGGCCACCGCCAGGCTGGCCTTCGGAATGCGGCCGGCGGGGTGGGCGTTTTCCTTGAGAATCAGGCCAACGTCGGCCTTGACGTAGGAGCAGACGTCGGGCGACATGCCGTAGTCCTCGGACAGGCGGATGTACTCCTCGGACACCTTGCGCACGCCGGTCTGCAGGGAGTTGATCTCGGGGAAGACCAGCTCGAAGTCGAAGGCGCGCAGGATCTCGACGGCATTGCCCATGACGAAAACGTTGGCGACGGCGGCCTTGCGCTCGTTGGCCGTCTCCAGCTGGGCATACCATTCCTTCATCAGGCGCGAGCCTTCGGCGCGGGAATCGAATTCGTCGGCGACCGGGGCGGCCTGCAGGGGTGCGGTGCTCATGTCTCTCTCCATTTCTTATGACAGGGCGAACAACAGCGATTCGGCGAAGGTTTCCACCTGCATGGACATCTGCTCGAAGGAGGTCATCTTCTCCTCGAATTCGAGCACCAGGTAGGGGATGTTCTCGCCGTCGAGGTGCTTGGACCAGGCAAGCTGCTCGTCGAGGCCGGGCTCGCAAAACTTCGCCGCGGTGAGGATGGCGGCGTCGGCCTTCGACTTCTTCAGCATGTCCATCAGGTAGTCCTCTTTCATCTTGCGCGAATCGTGCTGCACCGGGCTGGCATCGGAGCGATCGACGTAGCTCTCCGCCAGCGCCCAGATCGGATCACCCGCATCCGGCACGTCCTCGGTGATCCAGCGCAGGCCGATGAGGATGTCGTCGTCCACCACGTAGCAGGTCTCGTCGATGGCCTCCAGCATCTCCAGGGGCGGCTGTTCGCAGAAGCCGCCGACGAAGACCACGCGCGGCTTGTCCTGCGCGGGCAGGCCGCGGTGCCGGATGGCGTCCAGCGCGCGCGCCAGCAGCGCGTTGTGCTCCTCGCAGGGCATGCGCGTGCGGGAACGCAGGAGCAGGTACGACTCGGTGCAGCTCACCTTCCACGGCTCGTCGCGGCGGATGCGGTACAGCTCGCGCAGCAGGCGGCGATTGACGTTGTAGATGCGGATGCTGTTGCGCAGCGCCTCGTCATCGATGGCGTGGCCGATCTTTTTCTCGAGATCGGCGCGCAGGCGCTGGTACTCGGCGGCGATGTAGCGCGCCGCGCCCGGCGTGTTCACGTTCTGCGGCAGGTAGAGGATCTGCGCGAGCTGGTCGGGCAGGTTGCGCGCCCAGATGCCGGCGAGATGCTTGGCCGCGTCGCAGATGGGATGGGTGATGAAGCCGGTCATGCCCTGCAGCGTGCCGTTCAGGCCCAGTTCCGTCGTCGAACGGCAGATCGAGCAGACGAAAGAGCCCATGCGTGCGTCGGCGTGTTTCAGTTCCAGCTTGTTGCCGCCGCCGAGGATATTCACCGGCAGCAGGCCGCCCGCGTGGGCGATCTCCTCCGGGAAGTACACCGGGAAGTGGCCGAGGGTGCCGCTGAAACCTTCGGGCAGTGCGTCCTTGCCGGGGATGGCGGCATCCCGAGCCGCCGCGTTGCAGCGCTCGAGGACGTTAGTGAGCTCGATCTCGTGATCGTAGGGAACCTGCGCATTCATAGCCCGCCTCCTTTGGCCGAGTGGATAATGTAATTTTATGCATTTTTTACATTATCAATGAACTATGTAGCATTGATGCAGGTCAATTGCTGGGCTTTTCTGGCTAAAAAATAACATTATTATGCTTATTGTTTTGTGTATTTGTATTTTAATGCACAGTGCAGACCATGCAAGGATCGAAGGAGCGCACGACATGCTGGACGGCGACAAGGTTCTCGCCCGCCGGCGTGCCGACCAGTGCCTGCTCGAGCGGCCCGGGCGTGTCGTCCGCATCACGCGGCGAGAAATTCCAGGTGGTCGGCGAGACGATCTGATAGTTGGCGATCCTGCCATCCTCGATCCTGAGCCAGTGGCCGAGGCTGCCGCGCGCCGCCTCCACCATGCCGACGCCTGCGCCCTGTTGCGGCAGTTCCCCCTGAGCGCAGAACGGTTCGCCCGGAACAAGCTGCTGCACCCACTTCTCCATTTCCGGCAGGATCACGGCAATTTCCAGCAGGCGCGCCACGACGCGGTTCTTCACGTTGCCGCCACAGCGGGTGATGAGGTCGCGCGCCAGCGGATGGCCCGCCACCGCCTGCCGCGCCAGCGCGCCGGTTTCCATCGGCAGGCCGGCCAGGCGCGGCGCCTTGCACCAGGTGTAGCCGGCCGTCTTCTCGTCCTGCGGCCGTGTGACGCCCTGCGCCGGGTGGCGCGTCTCGCCGTCGAGCCAGGCGTGGGAAATGTCCTCGGCGATGGCCTGGGCGTCGAGGGCGTGCAGTTGCCCGTCCCAGACGCCGTCCCGCAGGAACTGACTTTTCTCCTGCGGGTAGTTGCCGTAGCTCAGGAAGCGGCCGACGCCGCAACCAAGCCTGTCCAGCGCCAGATCGTCGGCGATCGCGAGAAAATCGCCGAAATCGCCGCGCGGCTTTTCCGCCGCCCAGCGCGAGAGCGCCGCCGCCGAATCGAGCGCGGCGACGGCTTCGAGTTCATCGTTGAAGAGCACCGTCTCGACATGGCGGCGAAAGTCGCGCAGCAGGGCGAAGAGGCGGATCCTCTCCGAGGCCTCCAGCGCGCGCGCCACGCCGCCGGGCTGGATCGCCAGGCTGTGGGGCCACTTGCCGACGAGCGTACCCATGGCGGCGAGAAAGGCCGCACGCGCCGGCAGTGCCTGCCCCGCCGCACTGCCCTGCACCGCACGAAAGCGCGTCGCCGTGCGCGGGTGCCAAGCGCGTCCGGCGTACTCTGCCCGCGCGAAATCCGGCATGAAGAAGAGGTAGAAGTGCGTGAAGTGGTCGGCGACGTTCTCCACCGCGTGGGCAAGGTTGCGCGTGATGCGGCCGTTCGGCGCCGGGGAGAGCCCCATGGCGTCGGCCAGCGCCGCGGCCGATGCCATCGACTGCGACACCGAACAGATGCCGCAGATGCGCGGCGCGAACATCAGCGCGTCCATCGGATGCTTGCCGCGCAGGATCTGCTCGAAGCCGCGGTAGAGCGGCGAGCCGGCCCAGGCTTCCGCCACGCGGCCGTCCTTCACTTCCAGCGTGACTTCCAGGTCGCCTTCGACGCGGTTGAAGGGGCCGACGATGATTCTTGTCATGTGTGAAAGTTAGTGCAAGGCACTCCCTCGCCCCGCTTGCGGGGAGAGGGCTGGGGAGAGGGGCAAGCGGCCGATCCACCCTCTCCCCAGCCCTCTCCCGCCAGCGGGAGAGGGAGAAAACCGGGCCCGATCAAGGGAAATCCCGAGAAAATCATTTCAGTCCGGTCTTTTTCACCGGCGGCACCACCACCTGATGGTCGGCCACGGCGTTGTCGCGCACGCGCTTCGGCGTCGCCGATTTCGACAGTGCCGCCAGCGCGACGAACCAGGCCTTCGGCATGTCGATCGGCAGGCCGACCGGGATGCCGGCCAGCTTCGGCGTCACGTGGAAGGGATGGCCCGGCTCCTCGAAGCCCGGCTCGGTGCAGGAGATGCACGGCGCGCCGCCGCGCGCGCAGGAGCCGTTGCCGTTCCACAGGCGAATGTTGCAGTCGGCGTGGGCCTGCGTGCCCTTGCAGCCCATGTTCTCCATCAGGCAGCCGAGGTCGGAGGGCTTGTGCGCGCTGGCCTTGAACTCGTAGTACTCGTTGCGCGTGCAGCCGTGGTGCACCAAATGGTCGGCGAAGAAGCGCGGCCGGTTCAATTCATCAAGGTCCGCCGCGCCGAATTGGCCCAGCGCCAGCGCCGTCAGCGTCTCGGTAATCCAGTCCGGATGGCAGGGACAGCCGGCGATGTTGATGACGGGCAGTCCGCCGCGGCCCTTCCAGTTCGCACCGAGCAAACCGCCGGGCTGGTCGCCCTCGTACTGCAGGCCGCAGGCGTCGGTGGCATTCTCCCCTGCCGCCACGACGCCGCCCCAGGCGGCGCAGCTGCCGACGGCCAGGGTGTAGCGGGCGACGCCGGCGAGCTTCTTCACCCATTCGGTCATGGCGATGCCGCTGCCGGCATGGCGATGGAAGCGCCCCGTGCCGCGCGGCCCGCGCAACAGCGCACCTTCCACGCACAGCGCATCGACGGCGATTTCCCCGCTGGCGCAGCACTCGAAAATCCGCAGCACCTCCGCGCCGCTCTCTTCCGACAGGCTGGGATGCCAGAGGATATGTACGCCCACCGCCCCGAGCGCCGCCGTCAGGTCGCGCGCATCCGAGCAGAGCAGCGACATGCTGCAGCCGCCACAGCCGGCCGATTGCAGCCAGAGCAGATTGAATGAAGACGGCATCGAAAAAGGTTCCGTGCGTTCGTTCATGGAGCCGAGCTTGCCGTGGAAAGGCGCGACAGGCAAGCGGCCCGGTCAAAAGCGTTCCAAGTTCCGTGCCATACGGAACCCGTATGGATTTCAATGGGTTCCATGAGCGCCGCGAGCCTGGCTGCGGACACGCCACGGCCGAAATACACCCAGCATCGGAAGGCGGCGTTGCAGCAGGCCGCTGCTATAATCCGCCCCCTCATGAACACCCCGACCTTCCCCGCCGACCTGCTGCGCGACGTGCAGCGGCGGCGCACCTTCGCCATCATCTCCCACCCCGACGCCGGCAAGACCACGCTGACGGAAAAGCTGCTGCTGTTCGGCGGCGCCATCCAGATGGCCGGCACGGTGAAGGCGCGCAAGAGCGCGCGCCACGCCACCTCCGACTGGATGGAGGTGGAGAAGCAGCGCGGCATCTCGGTCACCAGCTCGGTGATGCAGTTCGACTACGGCGGCCACACCATCAACCTGCTCGACACGCCGGGCCACCAGGACTTCTCCGAGGACACCTACCGCGTGCTCACCGCCGTCGACGCCGCCGTCATGGTGGTCGACGCGGCCAAGGGCGTCGAGGTGCAGACCATCAAGCTGCTGGAGGTGTGCCGGCTGCGCAACACGCCGATCATCACCTTCGTGAACAAGCTCGACCGCGAGGTGCGCGAGCCGATGGAACTGATCGAGGAGATCGAGTCGGTGCTGAAGATCGACTGCGCGCCGATCACCTGGCCGGTAGGCCAGGGCAAGACCTTCCGCGGCGTCTGGCACCTGCTGCACGAGCAGCTGATGCGCTTCAAGCCGGGCGAGGAACACGCCGGCGGCGAAACGGAACTCATCGAGGGCATCCATAACCCGAAGCTCGACGAACTGTTCCCGCTGGAGATCGGCCGGCTGCGCGAGGACGTCGAACTGATCCAGGGCGCCAGCCACCCCTTCGACATCACCGCCTTCCTGGCGGGGAAGCAAACGCCGGTGTTTTTCGGCTCCGGCATCAACAACTTCGGCGTGCGGGAAATTCTGCAGGCGCTCATCGAGTGGGCGCCGCCGCCGCAGCCGCGCGACGGCGGCACGCGCAGGGTGCAGCCGGCGGAGGCGCCCTTCTCCGGCTTCGTCTTCAAGATCCAGGCCAACATGGACCCGAAGCACCGCGACCGCATCGCCTTCTTCCGTGTCTGCTCCGGCCGCTACACGCCGGGCATGAAAGTCAGTCACCGCAGGACGGCGAAGGAAATGAAGCTCGCCAACGCGCTGACCTTCATGGCCAACGAGCGCGTGGCGAGCGAGGACGCCGTCGCCGGCGACATCATCGG
>JBDHRL010000054.1:0-18694 GCA_039807535.1 Rhodocyclaceae bacterium | reverse complement strand
CTCGGCGACGAGGAGATCGAACTGCTCGTCAGCGGCACCCAGGCCGCCCTCGACGCCGTGTTGCCGTGACTGACTTTACGGACGAACTCGCCGCGCTCGACGCGCAGGCGCTGCGGCGCCGGCGGCGCGTCGTCGATTCGCCCTGCGCGCCTGAACTGGTCGTCGACGGCCGGCCGATGCTGGCCTTCTGCAGCAACGACTACCTCGGCCTGTCCAGCGACCCGGCGCTCATCGCCGCGGCGCAGGAGGGCGCGCGCCTGTACGGCCTCGGCTCGGGCGCCTCGCCGCTGGTCTGCGGCCACACGACGCCGCACGCCGCGTTGGAGCAGCGCCTGGCCGGCTTCACCGGCTTCGAACGCGCCCTGCTGTTCTCGACCGGCTACCTCGCCAACCTCGGCACGGTGCCGGCGTTCGCCGGCCGCGGCGACGCCATCTTCTCCGACCGCCTCAACCACGCCTCGCTGATCGACGCCGCGCGCCTGTCGCGCGCCGAGCTCAACGTCTACCCGCACTGCAACCTGTCGGCGCTCGCCGCCGCGCTGGCCGCCTCGCGGGCGAAGCGCAAGCTGATCGTCACCGACGCGGTGTTCAGCATGGACGGCGACCTGGCGCCGCTGCCGGAACTCCTCGCCCTCACCGAACGCCACAACGCCTGGCTGCTGGTGGACGACGCCCACGGCTTCGGCCTGCTCGGGCCGCAGGGGCGCGGCAGCGCGGCGCATTTCAGGCTCGCCTCGCCGCGTCTCATTGTCATGGGCACCCTGGGCAAGGCGGCCGGCGGCGCCGGCGCCTTCGTCGCCGGACCGGAGAGCGCCGTCGAGTGGATACTGCAGAAGGCGCGCACCTACATCTTCAGCACCGCGGAGCCGGCGCTCATCGCCCACGCCCTGCTGACGGCGCTCGACCTCATCGAGCAGGGCGATGCACGCCGCGCGAACCTCGCCGCACGCATCGCGCAACTGCGCGACACCCTCAAGCCGAAGCGCTGGACGCTGCTGCCCTCGGACACGGCGATCCAGCCGCTGGTGATCGGCGGCAATGCCGAAACCATGGACGTCGCCGCGAAACTCCACGAGCGCGGCCTCTGGGTGCCGGGCATCCGCCCGCCCACCGTGCCGGCCGGCTCGGCACGCCTGCGCATCACGCTCTCCGCCGCGCACACCGAGGCCCAGGTGGCGCGGCTGGTCGAGGCGCTGAAGGAACTGGAATGAAACAAAACCATTCACCACAGAGACACAGAGGCACAGAGGAGACTCAAGCAAGCGCTTTTCTCCGTGTCTCTGTGTCTCTGTGGTTAAACAAAGGTTTTTTCATATGAGCCGAGCGTATTTCCTGACCGGTACCGACACCGGGGTCGGCAAGACGCTCATCGCCGCGGCGCTGCTGCGCGCCGCCGCCGCCCAGGGCCTGCGCGCCCTGGGCATGAAGCCGGTGGCGGCCGGCGGCGCAGAGGACGTCGACGCGCTGGTCGCGGCAAGCAACGTCGCCGCACCGCGCGAAGCGGTGAATCCCTACCTGCTCGCCGAGCCGCTGTCGCCGCACCTCGCCGCGCGTCGCGACGGCGTGGCCATCGACATCGAACACATTGCGCGCCGCTTCAATGAACTGCGCGGCCGCGCCGATTTCCTCGTCGTCGAGGGCGCCGGCGGCTTCCGCGTGCCCTTGAGCGGAACGCAGGACGGCGCCGACCTCGCCGCGCGGCTCGGCCTGCCGGTGATCCTGGTGGTCGGCCTGCGCCTGGGCTGCCTCAACCACGCGCTGCTGACCGCGGAAGCGATCCGCGCGCGCGGCCTGCGCCTGGCGGGCTGGGTCGCCAACCAGGTCGACCCGGACATGGCCTGCGTGGAGGAGAACGTCGACACGCTGCGCGCGCGGCTCGCCGCGCCGCTGCTGGGCATCGTGCCGCACCAGACGAGGCCCGATGCGGCGCGTGTCGCGGAATTGCTGAGGCTGCCGCACCCGTAGGTCGGCCTGAAGGCCGACGATGGCGCCGGTGTCGGGCTGAAGGCCGACCTACAGCGCCGCCAGCACGCGATCGAGGCGGCCGCGCACTTCGCGCGCCAGCTCGGCGACTTCCGGCTTGTCCACCATCTGCAGGATGGCGATGGGATCCATGAACTCGACGTGGGTCCTGCCGGCGGCGTCGTTGCGCACGACGACGTTGCAGGGCAGCAGCAGGCCGATCGAGGCTTCCGCGCCGATGGCGCGATTGGCGAAGGCCGGGTTGCAGGCGCCGAGAATCCTGTAGGCCGGCATGTCGACGCCGATCTTCTTCTTCAGGGTGGCGGCAACGTCGATCTCCGTCAGCACACCGAAGCCTTCCTTGGCCAGCGCCTCGGTCACTTTCGCGATCGCCGCGTCGTAGCCGTAATCCACGGTCCTGCCGAATCCGTATTTGCTCATGGGGCTCTCCTTCCGAACGGGGCGCAAACGTTACAATGCCGCTCCGGTTCAGTCAAAAAGATTCCTTCAATATCCCCATGATCGACAAGGTGGGCGCGGTGGTGATCGGAGCGGGGGTGGTCGGCCTGGCCTGCGCGCGCGCGCTCGCCCGGCGCGGCCTTGAGACCGTCATCCTCGAGGCCCGCGACGCCATCGGCACGGAGACCAGCTCGCGCAACAGCGAGGTGATCCACGCCGGGCTCTATTACCCGCCCGGTTCGCTCAAGGCGCGCCTGTGCGTGGAAGGCAGCCGCCTGCTCTATGCCTTCTGCGCATCACACGGCGTCGCCCACCGCCGCAGCGGCAAGCTGATCGTCGCCACGTCGCCGGCACAGGAAGAGAAGCTCGCCGCGCTGAAAAGTCAGTCCCTGGAGAACGGCGTGACGGACCTGCAGCCGCTCACCGCCGCCCGGCTCGCCACCCTGGAGCCGCAGCTCAGGGCCACCGCCGCCCTGCTCTCGCCCTCCACCGGCATCATCGACAGCCACGGCCTGATGCTGGCGCTGCTGGGCGAGGCCGAGGCGCACGGCGCGTCGCTGGCATTGAAGAGCCCGCTCGTGCGCGCAGAGGCGCAGGGCGCGGGCTTCGTGCTGGAAGTCGGCGGCGAAGAGCCGATGCGGCTGGCCTGCGACATCCTCATCAACTCGGCCGGCCTGCACGCGGCGAAGGTCGCCGCCTCCCTCGAAGGGCTCGCCGCGCGGCACGTGCCGGCGCTGCGCTATGCCCGCGGCAATTATTTCTCGCTCGCCGGCCGCGCGCCCTTCTCGCACCTTGTCTATCCGCTGCCCGAGCCGGGGGGGCTGGGCGTGCATCTCACGCTCGACCTCGGCGGCCAGGCGCGCTTCGGCCCCGACGTGGAATGGGTGGACGCCATCGATTACGCGGTCGACCCGCGCCGCGCCGACGCCTTCTATGCCGAGGTGCGCAAGTACTGGCCGGCGCTGCCCGACGGCGCCCTGCGGCCGGCCTACGCCGGCATCCGGCCGAAGCTCTCCGGCCCGGACGAGCCGGCGGCGGATTTCCTCGTCCAGTCGCAGGCGGCGCACGGCGTGCGGGACCTGGTCAACCTCTTCGGCATCGAGTCGCCGGGGCTGACGGCATGCCTGGCGCTGGCCGAACATGTCTGCGGGTCATTGGAAATCTGATGTTGCGCCTGGTGCTCGACACCAACGTGGTGCTCGACCTGCTGCATTTCGACGACCCGGCCGTGGCGCCGATCCGCCGCGCCCTGCAGGCGGGCCGCGCGGCCTGCATCGGCAATGCCGCCTGCCGCGACGAACTGGCTCATGTGCTGGGCTACCCGCAGTTCAAAATCCCCGGGCATGAAGCCTGCCGACTTCTCGAAGCCTACGACGCCCTTGTACAGCCTTGCGCCGCCGCGGCGCAGAGACTGCCGCCGCTGCCCCTCTGCCGCGACCCGGACGACCAGAAGTTCCTCGCGCTGGCGCAGGCGGCGAAAGCCGATCTGCTCGTCACCAAGGACAAGGCGCTGCTGGCCCTGGCGAAAAAATCGGCGCGGCTGGGATTTCGCATCGCCACCCCGGGCGGGGCGGCGGCGCTGCTTGAAGAAAATTAGGCGGGAATCTTGTCGAGCAGGGCGACCGTCAGCGGCAACCACTTGTCGCCGACCTGCACGTCTATCTTCTCGAAGGGAATCGCCAGGTTCGGGCTCAGCCGGTTGGTCGGATTCACGGCGTCGTCGACGCCGAAATAGATCACGCCCGAGGCCAGGTTGCGCTCGTCCGGGATGCGCGTCACCTCGGCGAACAGCGAATTGCGTGCGGGAATGCGCAGGACGACCGAGGCCGCGCCATCCGGCTGCGGCGCCCGAGTCTGGCATTCGAGCCGATAGACGGCGCGGCTGGCGGGCAACTGCTTGCGCACCGTTTCGAGCATTTTCTGGGGATAATCGAGCGGCGGACCGAACTGGCGCTCCAGGCGCAGGATGGGTTCTTTCGATTTCAGCAACCGGGCGAGCGGTTCGGTGCGATAAACATAACCTGCCATGCCTGAATCCTCTGTTGGTCCTTCACCGTCCATCGCCACGCCGCGCCTGGCCCTTTGCGGGTCGCTGCACGACACCCTGTTCTTGTGCGAGCATCTTATCATCGGCTCCGCCGCACAATCAGTGACTTTTTCCACGCCCGCCCGTTTTTTTCCGCATCAATGAGCACCGCCCTCGGCATCCTCAACGACATTTTCGGCTATCCGGCCTTCCGCGGCCAGCAGGCGGAGATCATCGAGCACGTCGCCGGCGGCGGCGATGCGCTGGTGCTGATGCCCACCGGCGGCGGCAAGTCGCTCTGCTACCAGATCCCGGCCCTGCTGCGGCCGGGCACGGCCCTCGTCATTTCGCCGCTCATCGCCCTCATGCAGGACCAGGTGGCGGCGCTGCGGGAAGCCGGCGTGCGCGCGGCCTGCCTGCATTCCGGCCAGACGGCGGAGGAGGCCGACATTGCCGGCTGCGCCTTCACGGACGGACGGCTCGACCTGCTCTACGTCTCGCCGGAGCGGCTGCTCTCGCCCTACTTCACCAGCCTGCTGGCCAAGGCCGCCCGCCACGGCCTCGCCCTCTTCGCCATCGACGAGGCGCACTGCGTCTCGCAGTGGGGCCACGACTTCCGCCCGGAGTACCTCAAGCTCGGTTTCCTGCACGAGCGCTGGCCGGACGTGCCGCGCATCGCGCTGACGGCCACCGCCGACGAGACGACGCGCAAGGAAATCATCGCCAACCTGCAACTCGGCGGCGCGCGCGTCTTCATCTCCAGCTTCGATCGGCCCAACATCCGCTACCGCATCGTCGAGAAGGCCAACGCCCGCGCCCAGCTGCTGGCCTTCCTGCGCGCCGAGCACGAGGGCGAAGCCGGCATCGTCTACTGCCTCTCCCGGCGCAAAGTGGAGGAGACGGCGGCCTTCCTCTGCGCCGAGGGCACCCGCGCCCTTGCGTATCACGCCGGCATGGACTCGCCCGACCGCGAGCGCAACCAGACCGCCTTCCTGCGCGAGGACGGCGTGGTGATGGTGGCGACCATCGCCTTCGGCATGGGCATCGACAAGCCCGACGTGCGCTTCGTCGCCCACCTCGACCTGCCGAAGAGCATCGAGGGCTACTACCAGGAGACCGGCCGCGCCGGGCGCGACGGCCTGCCCGCCGACGCCTGGATGGCCTATGGCCTCGCCGACGTCGTGCAGCAGCGGCGCATGATCGTCGAGTCGCAGGCCGACGAGCACCACAAGCGCGTCGCCGCCGCCAAGCTCGACGCCCTGCTCGGCCTGTGCGAAACCGGCGCCTGCCGCCGCCAGCGCCTGCTCGCCTATTTCGGCGAAGAGAGCGGCCCCTGCGGCAACTGCGACACCTGCCTCGAGCCGCCGCAGACCTGGGACGGCACCGAGGCGGTGAGGAAGGCGCTGTCCTGCGTCTATCGCACCGGCCAGCGCTTCGGCGCCGGCCACGTCATCGACGTCCTGCTCGGGCGCGGGGGTGAGGGCGCGGGCGAGCGCGTGCGCCAGTGGGGCCACGACAGGCTGTCGACCTACGGCATCGGCGCCGACATTCCCGAGAAGGAGTGGCGCGGCATCTTCCGCCAGCTGGTGGCGCTCGGCCTGCTCGCCGTCGACCACGCCCACGGTTCGCTGGTCCTCACCGCCGCCAGCCGTCCGGTGCTGAAGGGCGAGCAGGCAGTGGCGCTGCGCCGCGCGCCGGAGAAGAGGAAAGCCGCGCCGGCGAAGAGCCGCCGCATCGACAGCGACCTCGGCGCCGAGGAGCACGCCCTGTTCGAGCGCCTGCGCGCCTGGCGCGCCGCGACGGCGAAGGAGCACGGCGTGCCCGCCTACGTCATCCTGCACGACGCCACGCTGCTCGAACTCGTGCGCGCGCGGCCGCAGAGCCTCGACGAAATGCGCCACGTCAGCGGCATCGGCGCGCGCAAGCTGGAGAATTTCGGCGCGGCGCTGCTCGAATTGCTGGCGGCCTGACTTGCCAATGAAGCGATTGAACAGCATAATCGCTTCATATTCTGGAGCGAATAAGGCATGCAAACGCTTCAACGATGGATATGGCAGGAGCCGGAATGGCCGCGCCTGCGCTGGGACCAGGGCGCGCTTGCGCCTCGGCTCGCCCGGGCACGCCTGGCCCAGGGCAAGGCGCTCGGGGCCGCGCGGCTTCTGGACGCCAACCTGACCCTCGAAGCGGCCGCTGCCATTCTCGTCGAGGACGGCCTCACCACCAGCGCCATCGAGGGGGAACGCCTCGACCTCGATGCCGTCCGCTCGTCTGTGGCGCGCCACCTCGGCCTGCCAACGGCCGGTCTGCCTGCGCCGCCACGCGCGGTGGATGGGCTGATCGAAGTCTTGCTGGACGCGACGAGGCAACACAATAAGCCGCTGACGTCCGAACGCCTGTTCGGATGGCACGCCGCGCTGTTTCCGTCCGGCCGCTCCGGGCTGCACACGATCCGCAGCGGAGAACTGCGCGGCGACGAACCGATGCAGGTGGTCTCGGGGGGCGCCGCCCGGGAGCGCGTCCACTTCGTCGCGCCTCCCCGGAAAGGGCTGGAAGCCGAGCTAAGCAATTTCATGGCGTGGTTCGAAGCCCGGCCCGCCGAACTCGACGGCCTCGTCCGCGCCGGCGTCGCCCACCTCTGGTTCGTCACGCTCCATCCCTTCGAGGACGGCAACGGCCGGCTCGCCCGCGCCCTCACCGACATGGCGCTGTCGCAGGACGAACGGCAGCCGCAGCGGTTCTTCAGCCTGTCCGCGCAGATTCTGCGCGAGCGCAAAAGCTACTACGCCATACTGGAGAAGACGCAGCGTGGCGGGCTGGACATCACCGACTGGCTGGCCTGGTTCCTGGCGCAGGTCGAGGCGTCCGCCAGCGCCGCGGAAGGCACGGTGGCGAACACGCTTGCCAAGGCCCGCTTCTGGCTGCACCACCAAGGCACGCATCTCAACGGACGCCAGCGCAAGGTGCTCAACCGCCTGCTGGACGCCGGCCCGGATGGCTTCGAAGGCGGCATCACGACGCGCAAGTACATGAGCCTGACCAAAACCAGTCGCGTTACGGCCTATCGGGAATTGGCCGACCTGGTGGAAAAGGAATGTCTGACGCCGACGGATAAAGGTGGACGCAGCAGCAGTTACGTCGTCGAATGGCAAGCAACGGCATGAATGCCACAACCGGCAGCGCGCAGCGCCGCGACGCCTGGAACGCCGCGCGCTTTCGCCCCGGCATGACCGGCGGGCTCTACGAGAGCTACTTCCTGCGCGCCAACCATCCCGAGCGGCCGCTCGCCTTCTGGATCCGCTACACGGTGTTCTGCCCGAAGGGCCGGCCGCAGGACGCGCAGGGCGAACTGTGGGCGATCTGGTTCGACGGCGAAGCGCAGCGCATCGTCGCCGTCAAGGAATCGCTTCCCATCGCCGACTGCCGTTTCGCGCCCGACCGCCTCGACGTGCGCGTCGGCAATGCAACCCTGACCGACGGATTGCTCGAAGGCCGCGCCGCCTCGGCCGGCCACGCCGTGTCGTGGCGACTGACTTTTGCCGGCGGCGGGGCGCCGCTCCTGCTGCTGCCCGAATCGCTGTACGCCGGCGGTTTCCCCAAGGCGAAGGCGCTGGTGGCGCGGCCCAACGCCGTCTTCACCGGCACGCTGACGGTGGACGGCCGCGAGATCGCCATCGACGGCTGGCGCGGCAGCCAGAACCACAACTGGGGCAGCCGCCACACCGACCGCTATGCCTGGGGCCAGGTGGCCGGCTTCGACAACGCGCCGGAGGCCTTCCTCGAATGCGCGGCGGCGCAGGTGCGCCTCGGCCCGCTGTGGACGCCGCGCCTGACGCTGCTGGTGTTGCGCGACGGCGACGAGGAGATCGCGCTGAACGGCCTGTGGCAGGCGGCGCGCGCGCACGGCGACTACGGTTTCTTCACCTGGACGATGGATTCGCGCGGCCCGCAGGCGCGCCTGCACGGCCGCATCGAGGCGCCCGCCTCCGCCTTCGTCGGATTGAACTACCTGAACCCGCCCGGCGGATCGAAGACCTGCCTCAACAGCAAGCTCGCGGCGGCGGAGTTCACCCTGGAACGGCCGGGACGCCCGGCGAAGACCTTCGTCACGCGCTCCCACGCCGCCTTCGAGATCCTCACCGACCGCAACGACCACGGCATAACCGTGGCGGCATAAGAAAAAACGCTGGCACAACGAGCGCGGGTCTGTATAATGCGCCTTGTGCAATGCAGCAATCGGTGCGCCTCTAGCCTGTAGTTCATGTGCAGGCTCATGTTCCCAAAGACTGTATTCCACTGACAGTCTCCGTCCGCGATCTCGTCCGCCTTTCCTTTCCGATCGGCCTGAGTTGTTGCCGGTGATCTCGCGTCACCCGAACGTGACGCTCATCTTTTATCGTGAAAAGGAAAGAGCCATGGCTTTTGCCCAGCTCGGTTTGAACCCGCTTGTCGTCAAGGCCGTCGAGGCCAGCGGCTACACTGAACCCACCGCCGTGCAGAGGCAGGCGATCCCCGCCACCCTGGAAGGCACGGATCTGCTCGTCTCCTCGCAGACGGGCAGCGGCAAGACGGCGGCCTTCATGCTGCCCTGCCTGCACCGCCTCGACCGGCCCTCGGCGCTGCCCGGCCGCGGCCCGCGCGTGCTGGTACTGGTGCCGACGCGCGAACTGGCGCAGCAAGTGACCAAGGCCGCCGACACCTACGGCAAGTTCCTCAAGCGCCTGCGCGTCGTCGCCGTCGTCGGCGGCGCGCCCTTCCACGTCCAGGCCAAGCTGCTGTCGCAGCCGGTCGACGTGGTCGTCGCCACGCCGGGCCGCCTGATCGACCACCTCGAGCGCGGCCGCATCGACTTCTCGCGCCTGGAGACGCTGATCCTCGACGAGGCCGACCGCATGCTCGACATGGGCTTCATCGACGACATCGAGGCCATCATCGCGCGCACGCCGGCGACGCGCCAGACGCTGCTCTTCTCGGCCACGCTGGAGGGCGTCGTCGGCCGCCTCGCCAGCCGGGTGACGAAGCACGCCCGCCGCATCGAGATCGAGACGGCGCCGGAACTCAAGGCGAAGATCGAGCAGCGCATCCATTTCGCCGACGACTTCTCGCACAAGTCGCGCCTGCTCGACCACCTGCTGCGCGACGTCGACCTCTCCCAGGCCGTCGTGTTCACCTCGACCAAGAAGTCCGCCGACGACCTCGCCGTGCAGCTGCGCGGCGAAGGCTTCGCCGCCGAGGCGCTGCACGGCGACATGAGCCAACGCGACCGCAACCGCACCCTGCAGGGGCTGCGCCAGGGCCGCACCCGCGTGCTGGTGGCGACCGACGTCGCCGCGCGCGGCATCGACGTGCCGGGCATCAGCCATGTCATCAACTTCGACCTGCCGCGCCAGGCCGAGGACTACGTGCACCGCATCGGCCGCACCGGCCGCGCCGGGCGCGAAGGCATCGCCATCAGCCTGGCGGCGCATTTCGAGAAACGGCAGATCCGCGACATCGAGCGCTACACCGCGCAGTCCATCCGCGTCGGCGTCATCCCCGGCCTCGAACCGAAGTCCAGACCCGCGCGGCCGGCGCGCCCGGAAGGCTTCGCCGACAAGCGCCGCCCCGCGGGCGGGGGCGGGTATGGCAAGAATACTGGCGGCTACGGCGCCAAGAGCGGTTTCGGCGACCGCAAGGCCGCCTTCGGCGAAAAGCAATCGTCCTTCGGTGAAAAGCAGGGCTATGGCCGCCGCGAAGGGGTGCGCCCGGGCAGCGACAAGCGCAGCACGCCGTCCGGCGCCAAGCGCCGCGCCTACGGCAGCTACTGAAAAAGCGCCCCGCCCCCGCTCGGGGGCGGGGCGAACCGGCTACTACCAGCGACCCGTGAAATGCCGCCAGCCGTCGCGATGACGGCCGAGGCGCAACAATCCCGCCGAGACCAGTCCCAGCAGCAGGAAACCGAACGCGTGCTTGAACGCGATCGGCCCGATTCCGAAGACTCCCGGGATCGACCAGTCCCACGCCATGCGCACCAGCAGCGCCGCGCCCAGAAGCGCGCCCAGCGCCGCCAGCAACAGACCCAGCACGTTTCCATATCGCCGCATCCTCCACCTCCTCTCGTCGTTGCAACTTCAAACACGCGAACCGGCACGCGCTTCCTGCCGGCTCAGCCCAGACTCCAGCGCATTCAGGGTTTTCAGGGTCACTTTCAGGTCCGGCGCAGGAATGCGCTTCCCCAGCTCGGCGAGCAGACGCGCCTCACGCCGGCGAATCGCCTCGCAGGCCTTCGCCCCCGCCGGGGCCAGGCGCACGATCGGCGAGCGCAGGTGATCGGGGTTGTCGAGGCATTCGACCAGCCCGGCCTCGATCAGGCCATTGACGACCACCTGGACATGCTGCCGGCTGACGCCCAGCCCGCGCGCCACCTGCGGCACCGTGCGCGGGCCGCGCTCCAGCAGTGCCTCCAGCACCGCCCGCATGCTGGCGCTGATGCCGAGCTCGGCATGGGCGCGGCCGGCCGTGCCGGCCAGGACATGAAACAGCCGCCGCACCGCCAGGATCGCCTGGCGCAGCGGCTGGCCATGGACCTCCGTCGCGGGGGATTTTTCCCTCATGCCGGCATTTGACATGTTGGTTGTCATATTGTCAAGCTTGTTGTCTTCTTGCCGGAAGGCGCCGCGGTCGCGCCCGGGCCGCATCCGGGGTAGAATTCGCCTCCCGATTCCGAGAGTCCCGCCATGAAAAGAAGCCGCTTCGCCCGCCGGGGCGCCCTCAACCGCGACGCCGAGCAGGTCGCCCGCCTGGCCGCCGGCCTCGCTGCGTCCGCCAGCCGCATCGAGGACGATTTCTGGGAGCGCCGCCTCGCCGAGGCGGTCGACCGCCTGCTGCGCACCGGCAACGAGGACACGATCAACGTGGCCCTGGACCACCTGTTCGGCGCCAACGGCCGCGCCTACGACGCGCTGGCCGACCTCATCGAGTCGCGCGCCGAGGGCGGCGTGCTCGGCGCCGGCGCAGGAGAATTCGACGTGGTGATGTTCGCCGTGCCGTTGCTGGCCTGGTCGCGCTTCACCATTCCTTCCGGCCTCCTGCCCGCCGGCACGCTCGCTGCGGCGCGCACCCAACTGCAGGCGCATGTGATGGCGGCCGGCACCCGGCTCGCGCTGGCGGACTTCCTCTACAGCCCGGACCAGCTGCCGCGCGGCTTCGTCGAGACCTGGCGCCTGGCCAACCAGCTCGCCAAGGCGGCGGCCGACGGCAAGGATGCACGCATCGACCCGCGTCAGCTGCCGGAGACGACGCACTTCATTTCCGACTCCCGCTACCTGATCGGCGCCGTCGCGGCGCCGCGCGGACAGGCCCTGTTCCGCTGGCAGGAGGAGGACGGCTCGCGCGACCAGGCGGCGACGCAGTGGGCCGCCCAGGGCGGCTCCGCCCTGCAGCCGCTGTTCACCGGCTGCGCCCTCGAGCCGCTGCTGCCGGACGCCTACCACGCCGCCTGCCGCAACGCCGACCAGGGGCTGCGCGTCTATTCGCTGCGCGCGGCGGTGGCCTTCCTGCAGACCGTACTCAACGCCAAGCCGCAGCAGCTGCGCGCCGTGATCGCTCCTTTCCACGAGGAGCGGCTGGAGGAATACCGCGTCGGCTTCACGTTCGCCGATTCGAACGAGGTAGTGCACGGCGTGGTGTGGCCCCTGCTCGGGGCGGAGGATGAATCGACCGATTGCGCGGCGCAGATCGAGACCGTGCTCGAAGAAGCCGGCGTGGGCAGCGTGATCGTCCTGGAGAACCGCTTCCCGCTGGAGTTCTGCGACGACTGCGGCATGCCGATGTACCCGACGCCGGAGGGCGAGACCTCCCACGCCGAGCTGCCCGAGGATCTGCCCCAGGCGCCGGCGCATTTGCACTGAGATGGTCGTCCCCGCGGAAGCGGGGACCCATGGATTCCCGCGTTCGCGGAAATGACGGGGCGGCTACTTCGCGCCAGTCATCTCCCGTCCAAGCTTCTTCACCATCTGCCGCTCGTAGAATCGCGGCGCCAGGCGCGACACCCACCACGACAGCCGCGAGACGCGGTCGGGCAGCAGCAGGCGCCGCTCATCCTCTGCGGCGCGGAAGATGCAATCCGCCATGGCCTCGGGCGTGGCGCGGGTTCCGACTATGGATTGCGGATGCCGCGCCGGCTCGCCGTCACCAGCCAAGGCATTTTTCTCGATGCCGGTCCGGATGAAGGACGGGCAGACCAGCAGCACCTTGACCCCCAGCGGCTCGACTTCCGTGCGCAGGCTGTCGAAGAAGCCGTGCAGGGCGTGCTTGCTCGCCGCGTAGCCGGTGCGGGCGATCAGCGGCGCGAAGCCGGCGACGCTGGACACCGCGATCACCAGGCCGCGCCGGGCGACGAGATCGTCGAGTGCCGCGTGCGTGCAGTGCAGGGCGCCGAAGTAATTCACTTCCATGACGCGGCGGATCACTTCGGTGCGCGTCGCGGCGAAGGCGCTGCGGTGGGTGATGCCGGCGTTGTTGATGAGCACGTCGATGCCGCCGAAAGCCCGGCGCGCATGTTCCATGGCGCGCAGGCACTCCTCTTCCTGCGCCACGTCGCAGGCGAGCGAGAGCGCTGCGCAGCCGTCCGGAAAAGTCAGCCCCCGCAGCACGGCGTCGTCGCGGTCGAGCGCCACGATGCGCGCGCCGGCGGCGGCGAAGCGCAGGCACAGCGCGCGGCCGAGGCCGCCGGCGGCGCCGGTGACCACCACCGTCTTGCCGGCAAAGTCACGCGCCACGTCGGCGCCGCGCCTCGAGATAGCGGTCGAACACCTGCGCCGAGGTGAGGCGCGGCACGTAGCCGAACCCGGTCTTCAGCCGGGTGTTGTCGAGCACCGGCCGGTAGCGCAGGAAGTCGAGCTGCTCGGGGCCGTACTGCGTCAGGCCGAGCGCCTTGAGCGTGCGCAGGGCGAGGCGCAGCAGGCCGGGCGGCAGCACGAGGCAGCGCTTGCCCAGCCTGGCGGCGATCTCGCGGATCGTCAGCACGCCGTCGCCGGCGACGTTGTAGATGCCCGCCGCGCCGGGTTCGAGGGCGTGCAGCAGACAGCCGACGACGTCCTCGTCCCAGATGAAGACGAAGGGGCTGTCGGCGCCGCGGACGGCGATCAGGCGCGGCTTGTCGAAGAGGTCGGTGATCTGGTTGCGCGTGTGCGCGCCGAGGATGGTGCCGATGCGGAAGACAACCTGCTGCAGTTCCGGATGCTCGATGCGCCAGCGCGCCAGCATCTCTTCCACCAGTCGCTTGTGCCAGGAATAGGCGAAAGCCTCGTTGCCGCGCAGCGGGCAGTCCTCGGTGAGCGGCACCGGATTGTCGGCGTGGTAGCCGTAGGCGGCGCCGCTGGAACTGACGATGATCTTCTTCACGCCGGTGGTGGTGCAGGCGATGAGCACGTTCTCGGTACCCTCGACGTCCACCGAATACTCGAACTGGCGGTTGCTGTCCCTGCCCGGCGTGACGATCGAGGCGAGGTGCACGACGACGTCCACCTTCCACTGGTCGAACAGCTTGATCAGCCCCGGCGAGCGCACGTCGGCCTGCACGTAGTCGATGCCGGGGTGGCGTTTTTCGGGCGGCGCCTCGCGCACATCCGTCGCCACGATGCGACTGGCTTTGATTTTTCCGGCCGCCAGCGCGGCGACGAGCTGCGAGCCGAGGTAGCCGCCGGCGCCGGTGACGAGGACGCTCGGGCCAGTCATGCCGGCGGACGGCGTGACCAGATCGTCGACACGGTCAGGCCGGAAATGATGTGCCAGATGCCCCACCAGGCGGTAACGATGGCCATGCCGCCGAGGCCGTCGAAGAAATTGAAGATGAGGATCAGGCCGAGCGCGGAGTTCTGGATGCCGACCTCGATGGAGACGGCGCGGCGGTCGCGCTCGGGGAGGCCGGCGAACTTCGCCGCGAAATAGCCGGTCAGCAGGGCCAGGCCGTTGTGCAGGAACACCGCGAAGACGACGAAGCCGACGTACTTGAGGAAATACTGCCAGTTCGCCCCGAGCGCGCCGATGACGAAGAGGCCGAAGACGGCCAGGGAGAATATCTTCACCGGCTTGTGGGCGCGCTCGACGAAGGTCGGGAAGCGATGGCCGGTCCACATGCCGGCGGCCATCGGCAGGCCAAGCAGGAGAAACACCGCCAGCAGCATCTCCAGCGGGTCGAGCGCCACCGCCTTGAGGATCCGGCTCGCCTCGGGGTGCAGCCCGCCCCACAGCGACAGGTTGAACGGCGTCATGACGATCGCCACCGCCGTCGAGATCGCCGTCATGGTGATCGACAGCGCGGTGTTGCCCCGGGCGTAGTGCGTGAGGAAGTTCGAGATGTTGCCGCCCGGGCAGGCCGCCACCAGCATCATGCCGAGTGCGACGCTCGGCGAAGGACGGATCGCCAGCACCAGCAGGAAGCTGAAGGCCGGCAACAGGATGAACTGGCCGGCCAGGCCGATCAGCACCGGCTTGGGCGTGACCAGCACCGCCTTGAAGTCGGACACCTTGAGGTCGAGCGCCACGCCGAACATCACCAGGCCGATGATGAAGTTCAGTACCCACAACGATTGCGGATTGAAGTTCAGCCGGACCAGGTCCATCTCGTTCATGCGCACCTCCGTCGTTCCCGCGCAAGCGGGAGCCCAGTGGGTTCCCGCTTGCGCGGGAATGACAAGTTACTAGCCCTTCGGCTCCTCGTGCATCTTCTTGAAGTGCATCAGGCCCGGTGCCCACATGTGCTTGACCGGATCGACATCGACATGGATCACCGCGCAGCGGCCCGACTGGATCGCTCGTTGCAGCGCCGGCTTGAGCTCCCGCGGATCCGCCACGCGCTCGCCGTGCGCGCCCATCGACTCGCCCAGCTTGTCGAAGGCGATCTCGCCCAGATCCGCCTTGATCGTCTCCTCCGGCCCGAGGTGCTTGAAGAGCAGGGTCTTGAACGGCCGCAGCATGAACTGCTGGTTCATCTTCACCATGCCCCACTGCCTGTCGCACAGCACGATGTAGATCACCTGCGCGTGGTTTCTCACCGCCGTCTCGACTTCCTGCGGGTGGAAGCCGAAGGCGCCGTCGCCGATGATGCAGCACACCGGCCGACCCGGCAGCGCCACGGCCGCGCCCACCGCCTGCGCCATGCCGGCGCCGAGCATGCCGAACTTGAAGGTCGACACGATGCGGTTGGCCGCCTCCGCCCGGTGGTAGAACATCGCCCAGATGGTGGCGTTGCCGCCGTCGGCGACCAGCACCGCGTCCTTCGGGAACACCTCATCGCACACCGCCGCGATGTGCGCCGGGTGCATCGGGATGCTCATGTCGGCGAGCGCCTTGTCCCAGCCGGCGCGGTCCTCGGCCATGGCCTTGGCGTAGCCGGCGACGCGGGCGCGGCGCGGCGCCGTGTCGATGTCGCCTTTCCTCCGCGCCAGCTCGTCGCCGAGCAGCTCCAGGAAACGCTTCGCGTCGGCCTGGACGGCGAGATCGGCCGGCTTGTTGAGGCCGAGGATGTCGGGATCGAGGTCGACCTGGATGGTCTGCTGCTCGGACGGATGGCGCCAGTAGGGCGGCTTGCCCCACCAGTCGGTCTCGCCCAGGCGCGAGCCGACGATCAGCGCGACGTCGGCCTCGTTGCGCACCTTGTGGTTCACCTTGACGTGCGGCATGGGAATCGCCAGCGGCGAGGTCTCCGGCAGCGCCCCGCGCGCCGCCCAGCTCGTCGTCACCGGCGCCTGCAGCAGTTCCGCCACCCGCGCCAGCGCTTCGAACGCGCCAGCATGCACGACGCCGCTGCCGGCGTGGATCATCGGCGCCTGCGCCGTGATCAGCAGCTCGGCCGCGCGCGCCACCTGCTCCGCCGTCGGCTCGAGCGGCGTCAGGCTGCGGTACTGGTGCGGCGCCCAAAAGGCAAACGCGGCAACCTCCGCCTTCACCTTGCCGTTCAGGATGTTCTCGGGCACGTCGAGGTGCACCACGCCGGGCCGGCCTTCCCAGCTCCTGCGCAGGGCCTTGCGCATGAGCTCGGGCACGCGCTCGAAACTGGAGGCGGCCGCGCTCCATTTGGCGATTTTCCCGATGACGCCGCTCTGGTCGAAGCACTGGTAGGCGCCGCCGCGGTCGGGATACATGATGCCGGGCCGGCGTGCGCTGGTGATGGCGAGCACGCGGTTGCCCTCGCCCTGCTCCACCACCAGGCCGGGCAGCAGGTTGGCCACGCCCGGCCCGTTGCTGGCCATGCAGACGCCGAGCCGGCCGGTCAGCCGCGCATAGGCGCCGGCCATGTGCGCGGCGCTGGTCTCGTGGCGCGGCGTGACGATCTCGATCCCCAGCCGGTGCAGCGCCGAGTAGAAGCCGAAATAGGTACCGTCGATGATGCCGAACACCTTCTCGACGCCTTCGGCCTGCAACATGCGGGCGATCACCTCGCCGCCGCTGATTTCCGCCATCCGTGTCTCCTCACATGCAGTTCTTGTACTTGTCCAGCAGCCGCACCGGCTTCCTCAGCGCGTCGCGGCGGAAGGGATCGCCCAGCTCCTGCGTCACCATCATCTCCAGCACGGTGGTCTTGCCGTCCTGCTGCGCCGCGCAGGCGGCGGCCAGCGCCGGGCCGACATCGGCCAGCGTGTCCACCACGACGCCCTCCGCGCCCATGGCGCGCGCGATGGCGGCGAAGCCCGGGTTCTCCAGGTTGGAGCCGACGAAGCGGTTGCCGTAGAAGTCGACCTGGTTCTTCTTCTCGGCGCCCCACTGCTTGTTGTGGAACACCACCGCCGTGACGGGAATCCGCTCGCGCACGCAGGTGAGCAGCTCGCCGAAGCTCATGCCCCAGGCGCCGTCGCCGACGTAGGCCACGGCCGGCCGCTCTGGTGCGGCCAGCTTGGCGCCGATGAGGGCCGGCAAGGCGTAGCCGCAGTTGCCGAAGCTCATGGCGGCGAACAGGCTGCGGGGGCGCTCGAAGCGCAGGTAGCTGTTGGCCACCGAGCAGATGTTGCCGATGTCGGTGGACACCATGGCATCACGCGGCAGCGCGCGCTCCAGTTCGCGCAGCATCTGGCGCGGGTGCAGGGCCGGGCTGTCTTGCGAAACTTCCAGGCTCCACGGGTCGCGCTCCTGCGGCCAGGCGTCGAGCTCGGCTTCCCAGGCCGTTTTTTCCTGCGCAATCCCGGCACGGCGCTGCGCGCGGTTGGCGCCGCAGGCCAATTCGCGCGCGGCCAGCCGGGCGTGCAGGGCTGCGGCGGCGGCCTTCGCGTCGGCGCACAGGCCGAGAGAAATCTTCTTCACCAGCCCGAGCATCTTCGCGTCGGCGTCGACCTGGATGATCTTCGCCTGCTGCGGCCAATAGTCGAGGCCGTGCTGCGGCAGCGTGCCGAAGGGGCCGAGGCGCGTGCCCAGCGCCAGCACCACGTCGGCCTGCGCGATCAGCTTCATGGCGGCCTTCGAACCCTGATAGCCGAGCGGGCCGCACCACAGGGGATGCGATGCCGGGAAGGCGTCGTTGTGCAGATAGCTCGTCACCACCGGCGCATCCAGCCGCTCGGCCAGGCGCACGCACTCCGCCACGCCGTCGGCCATCACCACGCCGCCGCCGGAGACGATCACCGGGAACTTCGCCGCGGCGAGCAGCGTCGCCGCTTCGTCGAGGCTTCTTTCGCCGCCGGCGCCGCGCTCGATGCGCATCGGCGCGGCGATGTCGTAGTCGGCCTCGCCGTAGAAGTGGTCGCGCGGAATGTTGAGCTGCGTCGGCCCCATCTCCAGCAAGGCGCGGTCGAAGCAGCGCGCGGCCAGCTCGGCCATGCGCTGCGGGCCGCTGACGTGGGCCTGGAATTTGGTGATCTTCGAGAAGAGCGGCAGTTGCTCGGTCTCCTGGAAGCCGCCCAGGCCCATCGTTGTGCTGCCGGTCTCCGGCGTGATCACCACCAGCGGGCTGTGCGCCCAGTAGGCGGCGGCCACCGCCGTGACGAAGTTGGTGACGCCCGGACCGTTCTGCGCGATGCAGACGCCGTGGCGACCGGAGACGCGCGCGTAGCCGTCGGCCATGTGCGCCGCGCCCTGTTCGTGCACCGTGGGAATGAAGCGGATGCCGGCCGCCGGAAAGAGATCCAGCGCGTCCATGTAGGCCGAGCCGACGATGCCGAAGATGTCGCGCACGCCCTGCGCGACCAGGGTTTCCACCAGTGCCTCGCTCGGCGTCATGCGCCGGCTTGAAGAGCCGATCTGGCCGCCTGCCATGCCCCCTCCGTGACCTGTTGTGGC
>JBDHRL010000180.1:0-2949 GCA_039807535.1 Rhodocyclaceae bacterium | reverse complement strand
ATATTATTGGACAAGTACATTGGAATTGCTAAAATTTATAACATATGGATAATAAAAAGAAAATAACATAGCAAAGCTAACGATATGTCCAATAAAATTTTGTCAAAGGAAAACACCGGATCGGTCGCTTCGCCACCCCGGTTGCTGACCCAGGTGCGTGATCGGCTGCGCCTGAAGCATTACAGCCTGCGTACCGAAACGGCATATGTCGGGTGGATTAAACGCTACATTCACTTCCATGGCAAGCGCCACCCGCGGGATTTGGGCAAGGCCGATGTCGAGGCGTTCCTCACCAGCCTGGCGGTGGAGCGCAACGTCAGTGCGGCCACTCAGGCCCAGGCCTTGTCGGCCCTGCTGTTCCTTTACGGCGAGGTGCTCGGGATCGACCTGCCTTGGCTCGACGAGATCACGCGGGCAAAGAAGCCGGCGCGCCTGCCGACGGTACTGACGCGGGAGGAGGCTTCAGCCCTGCTGGAGCGGATCGGCGATACCGAACTGCATTTGATCGCGAGCCTGCTCTACGGCAGCGGGATGCGCCTGCTGGAGGGGGTGCGCCTTCGAGTAAAGGACGTGGACCTGGCACGCAACGAAATCGTTGTCCGCGACGGCAAGGGTGGCAAGGACCGCGTCACCATGGTGCCGCAGCGACTGATAGAGCCGCTGCGCGCGCAAATCGCGAAGGCTCGGCAGGTGCATGAATCGGACCTGGCGCACGGCCGCGGCGAGGTCTGGCTGCCGCACGCCCTGGCGGTGAAGTATCCGAATGCCGCCCGCGCGATCGGCTGGCAATACGTCTTTCCGGCGGCAGGGTTCTCCGTCGATCCGCGCTCGGGCGCGGAGCGCCGCCATCACATCGACGAGAAGCGCGTGCAGCGGGCGGTGAAGGCGGCGGCGCAGAAGGCCGGCATCGTCAAGCCGGTCTCACCGCACACCCTGCGCCATTCCTTCGCCACGCACCTGCTGGAGGGCGGCTACGACATCCGCACCGTGCAGGAGCTGCTCGGCCACGCCGACGTAAGCACGACGATGATCTACACCCACGTGCTGAACAAGGGCGGACGCGGCGTAACCAGCCCGCTGGACCGGACTTGACGGCGCTCAGGCGGCCAGTGCGGCGAGCCAGGCGGCGGCCGGCTCGATGGCGACGCGGCCGCGCTGCTCCGGTTGGCGCAGGTCGCGCACGAGCTGAACCGCGCCCGCGGCGGGAAAGCGTTCGCTCAGCGCGGCCAGGTAGGGCGACAGGCGTGCCTCCGCCAGCTTGCACTCGGCGAATCCGATCGGCTGGTCGGCTTCGCAGAGGACGAAATCCACCTCGCGGCCTTCCTTGTCGCGCACGTAGTGCAGCGACAGCCGGCGCCCTTCGACATCCTGCAGGTAATGCGCATGCTTGAGCAGCATGGCAGCGCAGGCATTCTCGAAGCGAGCGCCTTCGCTCGCACCGGCCAGCGCCGTGTCGAAGAAGTAGACCTTGGGCTCCTTTAGGAGTGCCCGGGCGATGTTGCGGCTGAAGGGGCGGACGACGAAGACGACGTAGAGCGCCTCCAGGATGTCGAGATAGCGGGAGAGGGTGGTCGGCGAGATCTGCAGGTCGCGGGCGATGGAGGCAAGCGAAAGCGGCGAGCCGACCCTTTCGCGCAGCATGTCCACGAAGACGCGCATGGCGCGCAGCTCATGCACGCGGGAGAACTCCAGGATGTCCTCCCGGATCATGCCGTCGAGATACTGGCTGCGCCATCGTTCGGCTTCGGCTGGCGCTTCCGCCAGAAGCGGTTCGGGAAAGCCGCCCCGCGCCATGATCCTGTCGAGTGCATCGTCCGGCGCGGCGCCGGCGGCTTCGCACCATTCGCGCACCGAGAAGGGGTGCAGGCGCAAGGCGAAGTAGCGGCCGGCGAGCGACTCGCCGGCCTGGCGGAAGGTGTCCAGGCGCGCACTGCCGGTGACGAGGATGGCCTGCCCTGGCGGGCGCCCGTCGTAGACGCCCTTCAGGTAGGATTTCCAGTCGCGCATCTTGTGGATCTCGTCGAGGACGACAAGTCCGGCGCGCGGGCTCCAGCTTTGGTCGAGGACGATGCGCCGGTCGTTGGGCACGTCCCAGTTGAGGAACTGGGCGCGCGGCCAGGCGGCCGCCAGCGAGCGGGCGAGCGTGGTCTTGCCGACCTGCCTGGGGCCGGTGAGAAAGACCATTTTGCGGCCCAGGTCGGCCCTGAGGGCATTCTCGATGTAGCGCTGCATCCGACTATATTGCAGCACAATGGAAAATAGTCAAGACTTTTCTCCAGCTTCGTGGAAATCCCGCAACAACAGGGAAGCGGTATGCTGGCAAAGACGACCTTACTGAAGGAGGGTGCATGAAGAGGATTGCCCTGGTCTTGTTGCTGGCGCTGCTCGCCGGCGCCGCCCATGCCCAGCAGCAGTTGGAGATCATCGACCTGAAGAGCCGCACGGCGGAGCAGGTGCTGCCGCAGCTGCGGCCGTTCGTCGAGCCGGGCGGCACGCTCTCGGGCATGAACAACAAGATCTTCATCCGCGCTTCCGAAGCCAACCGGCGCCAGATCCGGGAACTGCTCGCCGCCATCGACCGGCCGCCGCGCCGGCTGCTGATCTCGGTGCGCCAGGATGCCGATTCGACGGCGACGGCGCGCGGCGGCGAGGTGTCGGGGCGGGTGAGCTCGGGCGGCACGGTGATCGAGAGCCGCCGCACGGTGGTCGGCGGCGCCGGGGTGGAAGTGCGCCGCGGCGGCGACGTGGTGCGCGGCCAGGTCTACGATTCGCGCAGCGCCGGCGCGGAGCGCGTCGCGCAGCAGGTGCAGGTGGTGGAGGGCGGCAGGGCGTACATCAACGTCGGCACCTCGGTGCCGGTGCCGCTGCGCCAGGTGGTGGTGGGGCCGGGCGGGGCGGTGGTGTCCGAGTCGGTGGTGCACCGCGACCTCGGCACCGGCTTCACCGCCG
>JBDHRL010000053.1:0-18912 GCA_039807535.1 Rhodocyclaceae bacterium | reverse complement strand
GATGCCGCGCAGCGGGTGCTGCGCGGGGGCCGGCTGGAGCATCTCAGGCGCTGATCCAGGCGTTGAAGAGTTGCCGGGCGGCATCGATGGTCTCGCTTGCCGTGAGGCCGGCCGGCCCGATGCCATTCGCGACGAGGCGGTCGGCCGCAGCGCCGTGCAGGTGGGCGGCGCAGAGCAGCGCCGACTCGGCATCCCAGCCCTGCCCCAGTAGGGCGGCAGCCAGTCCCGTCAGCACGTCGCCCATGCCGGCGCTGGCCATGCCCGGATTGCCGCTGGTATTGATGAACCAGCGGCCGTCGGGTGCGGCGATCACGCTGCCGCAGCCCTTCAGCACCGTCACGGCATTCAACCTTTCCGCCAGCGCCACGGCAGCGCGCCGGCGGTCGGCCTGCACCGCCGCCGCTTCGCAGCCGAGCAGGCGCGCCGCCTCCAGCGGATGCGGCGTGACGAGGGTCGGCGCGCCGCGCCGGCGCACCTGCTTCGCCAGCGCCGGATGCGCCGCCAGCAGGTTGAGCGCATCGGCGTCGAGGAGCAGCGGCAGTGCGGCGGCGATGGCGCGCCCGAGGAGCGCCAGTCCGTCCGCGCCCTGGCCGAGGCCGGGCCCGGCCGCCAGCGCGGTGGCGCATCCGCCGGAGAGGATGTCCCCGGGCCGGCGCAGCATCAGTTCGGGCTGACCGGTGTCGACGGCCGGCGCGGCCGGATCGAGCAGGCCGACGTAGACGCGGCCGGCGCCCAGCTTGAGCGCGGCGCGGCCGGCGAGCAGCGCCGCGCCGGCCATGCCGGATGCGCCGCCGAGGATGCCGACGCCGCCCATCATTCCCTTGTGGCTGTTCTTCGGCCTTGGCCGCAGCCTCGCCTTGAACAGCTCGGGCGTGACGACGCGGCCCAACGCCGGTGTGTCGCGCTCGGGGGCGAGGCCCAGATCGGCGACGCGGAGGTCGCCGCAATGGTCCGGCCCGTCCAGCGTCAGCAGCCCCGGCTTGAGGGCGATGAAAGTGACGGTGCACTCCGCCTTTACCACACAGCCGAGCACGCGGCCGGTATCGGCGCAGAGGCCGCTCGGAATGTCGAGCGCGAGCACCGGGCAGCCGAGGCCGTTGATGCGCCCGATCAGGTCGGCGAAGGCGCCCTCGATCGGCCGTTGCAGGCCGATGCCGAAGAGGGCATCCACCGCCAGGGCGAACGGCCGTCGCGGGATTTCGCCGAGGAGGCTGCCGCCCTCGCCGCGGTAACGCGCGCAGGCGGCACGCGCGTCGGCCGGCAGCTGCCCTTCGTTGCCGGCGAAGACGACGACGGGTTCGATGCCTTGGCGTCGCAGCAGGCAGGCGAGGACGAAGCCGTCGCCGCCGTTGTTGCCCGGTCCGCAGACGATGAGCGGCGGCGGGCCGCCGGGGGCGACAAAAGTCAGTGCCTGCGGCACGGCGCCGGCGCCGGCGCGCTCCATCAGCGGCGGCACGGCGCCGCCGTGGCGCGACTCGATGGCGCGCAGGGCGGCAACGTCGTAGATCGGACGGGAAGGGGCGAATCCCATGTGGCAATGCTACCGCAATGCCGCCTGCGCCGAGGCGAAGACGGCCTCGGCCTGCCTGGCCAGGCGGCGGTTGACCAGGTTGTTGGCGATCAGCGCGCCGACCACCAGCGCGGCACCGGCGATTTCCGCCGGCAGCAGGACATGCCCCTGCCAGACGGTGATGAGGTAGGTCACCACCGGCGCGAAATTGGCGAACAGCGAGGCATTCAGCGGTCCCAGCCTGGCCACCGCCATGTTCCACAGCAGCACCGCACCGAAGGAGACGACGAAGACGATGAACAGCAACGCCCACATCATCTCGCGCAGGCCTTCGGGCGAGGGCGGCCGGCTGCGTCCGCCGGCCGACGCCGCGGCGACGGCGAGCAGGATGGTCGTCCAGCCCAGGCTGGCGGTGAGCGCGGTGTAGCGCACCGGCGACCAGCCGGGAAACCGCTGCGCGCCGAGGGTGAAGGCGATCCAGCACCACGAGGCGAGGTAGATCAGCCCGTTGCCCGGCGCGCTGCCGCCGGAGTAGAGGCGGGCGAACTCACCCTGGCTGACCACCAGCCCCTCGCCGGCGATGGCGGCCGCGATGCAGGCCAGGGTGGCCGCGTGCGGCCGGTGGCGCGAGCGCAGCCACTGCCAGAGCACGATGTTTACCGGGCCGAGGGCGAGGATCATCGCGCCGTGCTCCGGCTGCGTCAGGCGCAGGCCCTCATAGACGAGCAGGCTGAAGCCGGCGAAGCCGGCGCTGCCGAAGACCCAGGCCCATCCCGCCCGGCCCTCGAGCGCGAGCGCGCGCCGCCCCTCGAGCAGCGCCAGCGTGGCGAGCAGGCAGGCGGCCGCGACGCCGTAGCGCAGCAGGGTCAGCCAGTAGGGGTCGATGACGGCCAGCGCGATCCTGCTGACGGGCAGGAAGGCGCCCCAGATCAGCACCACCGCGCACATCAGCAGCGTGCCCTGGGCGAGCTGCCGGCGATTCAATGCAGGATCCTTTTCTCCGGCGGGAAGAGCGTCCCGAGGTCGTCGGCGCCGAAGCGGTATTCGCGGTTGCAGATGTCGTCGCGCACGACGATCTCGCCCTGCTCGGCGAGCATGGACTCGACTTCGGCGCGGCCGAGCGAACGCAGCATCGCCGCCACCTTGTCACGATCCTCGGGGCAATCGTAGGCGACGGGCTTCGGCCGGAAGAGCCGAACGTCCTCCTCGGGGAACAGCCGGCCGAGCAGGGTTTCCACGGACAGGGCGCGCAGCTCCGCCGGCTTCACGGTGGCAGCGAGCTGCGCGAGGCGCGTCCAGCCGTCGGCGTCCTTCGCATCGGCGCCGGGCAGTTTCTGCAGGAAGAGGCCGCAGGCGAAGCGTTCGTCCGCCGCCAGCCACAGCCGCGCCGGCTGCTGCTCGGACTGGGCGAGGTAGTGCTCGAAGACCGCCGCGATGCTGTCGCCCGCCACCGGCACCAGGCTCTGCCAGGGCTCGCGCGCCGCCTCGTTCTGCAGGATCAGGGAGAGGCGCCCGTCGCCGAACAGCGCCGAGACCGGCGCCGGCGCGATTTCCGCCTCGGCCTGCGCCATGCCGCGCAGACGCAGGTCGGCGGTGCAATCGATCACCAGCAGGCGGATCGCGCCGTGGCCCTGCAGCTGGAAGGTGAGGCGCCCGGGCCGCTTCAGGTTGTCGGCGACGAGCACGGCCGTCGCCGACATCTCGCCGAGCAGATCGCGCACCGTGGCGGCGTAGCCGCGCTTGTCCTGCAGGCAGCGCCAGGATTCGCCCAGCCGCACGAAGGCGCCGCGGATGTCGAGCGCCTCGAAGAGGAAGCGCACGACGAAGTCGGAGGGGGGGCCGCTCACTTCAGTTTCTTGGCGTACTCTTCGGCGTCGAAGCCGATCAGCAGCGTCCTGCCGGAGACGACGATCGGCCGCCTGATCATGCTGGGGTTCTCCAGCATCAGGGCGAAGGCCTTCTTCTCGGTGAGATTCGCCTGTTTTTCCGGCGGCAGCTTGCGGAAGCTCGGGCCCCGGGTGTTGATGAGCTTCTCCCAGCCTGCCCGGGCCGCCCACGATCCCAGCAGGGCCTCATCGGCGCCGAGCTTCTTGTAGTCGTGGAAGTCGTAGGCGATGCCGCGGCCGTCGAGCCAGGCGAAGGCCTTCTTCATGGTGTCGCAGTTCCTGATGCCGTAAATCGTCGTCATGGTCCGTTTTCCGTGCGGGCCTCAATGATACTGCATGGCCGTCATTGTCCTAGAGCGCGATCCACCCGCCACCGCAGGTCTGCCATTGCGCCAGGCGCGCCACGGTCGGCAGCAGGTTGAGGCCGGTGGCCTTGCACAGCGCGATGGCCTGCAGGCCCAGTTCCCCCAGCGTCAGGCGGATCGGTTCGCCCGTGGCGGCGAAGGCGATGGCATTGCCGTGGTCGCAGGAGGGAAACACGATGGCGCGGTCGTCGAAGGCCTTGACGATGCGCTCGGCGCCGGCTTTCACGACGCGGCTGCGGCCGAGGAGGTTCACCGACAGCAGTCCCGCCTCGCCCAGGTGGGCGCGGCAGGCGCGGTAGAAGGGCAGGGTGTCGAGTGCCCCGGCGCGGGCGTCGGCATTGAAGCCGTCGACCAGGATCAGGTCGAAGGATTCGCCGCAGCCGGCGAGCCATTCGACGCCATCGGCGATCTCGATGCGGATGCGCCGCGGGTCGTCCGGCAGCTTGAAGAACTGCCGCGCCGCCGCCACCACGGCCGGCTCGATTTCCACCACCGTCAGCTTCGCCTGCGGCCGGTGGCGGTAGAGGAACTTCGTCAGCGAGGCGGCGCCGAGGCCGATCAGCAGTGCGCTGCGCGGCCACTCCGGATCCGGCCGCAGCAACAGGCTGGCCATCATCTCGCGCGTGTAGTCGAGCTCCAGCGCCCAGGGCCGCGCGATGCGCATGGCGCCCTGGATCCAGTCCGAGCCGAAGTGCAGGTAGCGCACGCCGGCTTCCTCGCGGATGTCGATGGGCGTCGGCATGGCCGGAGAGCGTGCTGGGTGCCGTGCTGCGGCGACTGACTTTTACCGGTTGAGCGCCGTCGACAGCTTGCCGCGGTATTCGCGCACGATCTCGTTGTCGGAACCGAGCAGGTTGAAGATCTGCAGCATGGTCCTGCGCCCGGCATCGTCCGCGAAGGCGCGGTCGCGCCGCACGATCTCCAGCAGTTCCTCCAGCGCGCCGCGGTAGTCCTGCTTCAGCGCCAGCAGATTGGCCAGTTCCAGACGCGCGCCGAGGGCGGCGGCGTCCGCCGCGATGCGCCCGCGCAGCGTGGCTTCGTCGGCGCCCCCGGCGCCGCCCTGCGCCAGCGCCAGGCGCGCGGCGAGGCTGTCGATCCTGTTGCGGTCCTTGCCCTGCTCCGCGATCCCGTCGAGCAGCCGTTGCGCCTCGGCGAGTTCGCCCGCGTCGAGCAGCACGTCGATGAGGTCGAGGCGTGCCGGTTCGTGCCTGGGGTCGAGGCGGATGGCTTCGAGCAGCAGCTCGCGCGCGGCGCCGGTCTCGCCGCGTGCGCGGGCCGCCAGCGCCTCCTGCCGCAGCGGCTCGGCGGGCGAAGGCAGCAGGGCGCCGATGAATTCGCGCACGGCGGATTCGGGCAGGGCGCCGGTGAATTCGTTCACGATCTGGCCGTTCACCACGGCCTTCACGTTGGGGATGCCGCGCACGCCGAATCGCCCGGCCAGCGCCTGGTTCTCGTCGGAATTGACCTTGGCCAGGCGGAAGCGGCCCTGGTATTCGGCGGCGAGCTTCTCCAGGATCGGGCCGAGGCTGCGGCAGGGGCCGCACCAGGGCGCCCAGAAGTCGACGAGCACGGGCACGCGGTGCGAAGCCTCGATGACTTCCTGCATGAAATTGCTTTCGGTGACGTCGGTGGTGTGTGCTGTCATGTCAAAGTCCGATTGCCTGCTGGCGCAGGGAGACGAGTTCGTGCCGCTCGGTGTTGGTGAATCGTCCGTGCCGGTCGCGCGTGATCCAGTCGCGCCTGACCGGGAAAATCAGTCCGGGCACCATCCAGATGTTCACATCGAGTCGCGCGCCGAATGTCATGTTCCAGCCCAGGCCCTCGACCCTGAAGGCATCGAACTCCCCGGCCGGAACGACAACCCTTTCCCGGCGCACGACCTGCATGTCATAGAATGCGTTGGAGGATTTGTCATTTATCGTTCTGACGAAGGCGGCCCGCCATTTCTTGCCCAGATGGAACTCGGCGGGCGTGAATTGCACCGGGACGTCATATATGACGTTGCCGGATTTGATGACATTGCCCATCAAATCGAAGATGCTTCTGCCGTTGTTGATCTCGACCCGGTCATTTTCAGCATCGACACGGGTAACGCGTGCCTTGTAAGCCCTCTGTTCGACGCCAGTCAAATAATCCGATTCGCGAACTGTCGCTTCGTCGCCGACCGTATAGATGCGCCCGAGCGGATACAGGCCGGCGGAGTAGGGGTTGATCGAAGCCGCCAGCCGCGGCGGCGGGCCGCCGCCGGGCCGGATGTCGATGGCCGGTGCCGCTGCCGTGCCGACGATGGGATCGTCCTTCCAGCCCATTACGATTTTCTCCTCAGCTTGCCTTCCGGATCGAGGTAGGTGCTGCCCTGCGGCAGCGCCTCGTATTCGGCCTCGTTGCGCACGACCGGAATGCCCAGCGGGGCGGGTGCCGCGCCGCTGCCCTTTTCCGTCTCGGACAGCAGGCGCGCCAGGCGCATCTGGGCGATCTCGGTGAAGCGGCCGTTGGGAAAGTCGCGCAGGTAGGCCACCCAGTCGTCCAGCTTGCGCGAGCCCTTGATGCGGGTCCAGGTCTCGATGTCCGCCTCGAGCTCCTTCTCGATTTCAGCTTCGCTCAGCTTTTTCTGCGCTCCCCTGAACAGGAAAAAGTCGCTTTCGAGCGAGGTCGTTTCCCAGGGAATCTGCGCGCCGCGCGAAGCCAGGCGCACATTGAGCCGCACGCGTTTCAGCGCGTCCTCGAGCCGGACCTCGCGCTGCGAGAGTTCGCGCACCAGATTCTCGGTATACAGGCCATTCTTGCTTTGTCCGTCCGAAGCGACGTTGCCGGGCGAGGTGGCGTAGGCGATCAGGCTGCCGGCCGGCGCGTCGAATTGCGACAGGCCCTTCTGCTCCGGCCGGAAGGAAGTGCCGAAGGGGTCGTTGCGGCAGGCATCGAGGATGATGATGTAGGTCTTGTCCCTGGCCGCGCCGAATTGGCCGAGCAGCTGATTGAGGTCGACGCAGCGCTGCTTGAGCTGTTCGGCCGAGCTCACTTCGGCATCCACCGGCAACAGGTAGTTGCGCCACTCGAGCTGGACGCCATGCCCGGCGTAATAAAACACCACCTGGCTGATCTCGGGCCGGCGCAGCGCGGCACCGAAGCGCTCGATGGCGGCCAGCATGTCGGCGCGCGAGGCATCGAGGCGCGCGTCCACCGTGAAGCCGGCCCGGCCGAACAACTCGGCCATGGCGCGCGCATCGTTGCCCGGATTCACCAGCGGTACCTGGCGGTAGGCGCTGTTGCCGATCACCAGGGCAAGACGTGATGGATCGCTCTCCGCAGCCCTCGCTCGCCGCATGGCAAGAAGAGGCGGCAGGGAGGCCGCGGCCTGGAGAAAGCGTCTGCGTGAAGTCATGCCTGGCCATCTTGAATCCGACAAGCGGGATATTCTCCGGCAAACGGCCCGAGGAAGGCAAACGTCTTTTTCGCGGCAGGGCTGCGCCTGGCGCAGCGGGTATAATCGCGCGCTACCGGGTTCATTTCCGGGTTCACTTCCGGGTTCATTTCCGACATGTCCGAAGTCCTCAAGCTGCGCGGCGGCGCCGCCTTCTCCGCCAATCGCCTTGCCCGCCTCACCCGGAACGTCCAGGCCGTCCTGCCCCGTCTGAAGGGACTGGCCGCCGAGCACTGGTATTTCGTCGAACTGGACGCGCCGCTGGCAACGGCCGACCTGGAGCGCCTGAAGGACCTGCTCGGCGCACATGCGGCGGACAAGGCGCCGGCCGGCACGCTGAAGCTGGTGACGCCGCGCCTGGGCACCCTCTCGCCGTGGTCGTCGAAGGCGACCGAGATCGCGCGCCAGTGCGGCTTCGCTTCAGTAATTCGCATCGAGCGCGGCACCGCCTTCCACCTTGACGCCAAGGGTGACCTCGCCGCCGCGCTGCCGTCGCTTTTGTCATTACTGCACGACCGCATGACCGAGTCGGTGCTCGAGTCCGTCGACGCCGCCGCGGCGCTGTTCCGCCACTATGCGCCGCAGCCGCTGACGACGGTGGATGTGGTTGGCAAGGGCCGCGCCGCGCTGGTCGCCGCCAACGGCGAGATGGGCCTGGCGCTGTCCGGGGACGAGATCGACTATCTCGTCGACGCGTTCGTGAAGGCCGGGCGCAACCCGACCGACGTCGAGCTGATGATGTTCGCCCAGGCCAACTCCGAGCATTGCCGCCACAAGATCTTCAATGCCGACTGGATCATCGACGGCCAGGCGCAGGCGCATTCCCTCTTCGGCATGATCCGCGAGTCGCACAAAGTCAGTCCTCGCGGCACGGTGGTGGCGTACTCCGACAACGCCGCCGTGCTCGATGGCGCCGTGGCACAGCGCTTTTATCCCGGTGCCGGCGGCGCCTATGCCTGGCACGAGGAGCTGACGCACTACCTCGCCAAGGTCGAGACGCACAACCACCCGACCGCCATCTCGCCCTTCCCCGGCGCGGCGACCGGCTCCGGCGGCGAGATCCGCGACGAGGGCGCGACGGGGCGCGGCTCCAGGCCGAAGGCCGGCCTGTGCGGCTTCTCGGTGTCCAACCTGAACATCCCCGGCTACGCCCAGCCGTGGGAACAAGCCTACGGCAAGCCCGAACGCATCGCCTCGGCGCTCGACATCATGATCGAGGGGCCGATCGGCGCCGCCGCCTTCAACAACGAGTTCGGCCGGCCGAACCTCGCCGGCTATTTCAGAACCTTCGAGCAGGAGGTGGCGGGGGAGGTGCGCGGCTACCACAAGCCGATCATGCTCGCCGGCGGCGTCGGCAACATCGCCGCGCGCGATGCGCACAAGGTCGCGTTCGCCGCCGGCACGCTGCTCATCCAGCTCGGCGGCCCCGGCATGCTGATCGGCCTCGGCGGCGGCGCGGCGTCGTCGATGACGACCGGCAGCAACACCGCCGACCTCGACTTCGCCTCGGTGCAGCGCGGCAACCCGGAGATCCAGCGCCGCGCCCAGGAGGTGATCGACCGGTGTTGGCAAATGAGCTGGCAGGAAGGCGGCAACCCGATCCTCTCCATCCACGACGTCGGCGCCGGCGGCCTCTCCAACGCCCTGCCCGAGCTGGCGCACGGCGCCGGCTGCGGTGCGCGCTTCGAGCTGCGCCGCGTGCAGACCGAGGAACCCGGCATGTCGCCGCGCGAGATCTGGTGCAACGAGGCGCAGGAGCGCTACGTGCTGGCCATCGCGCCCGACCGCCTCGACGGCTTCCGCGAAATCTGCGAACGCGAGCGCTGCCCCTTCGCCGTGCTCGGCGAGGCCACCGCCGACGGCCGCCTGGTGGTGAGCGACAGCCATTTCGGCAACAACGCCGTCGACATGGACATGGAAGTCCTGCTCGGCAAGCCGCCGAAGATGACGCGCGACGTAACGCACAAGGCGCGCCACCTGCCGCCCTTCGACGTCGCGGAGATCGACCTCAAGGACGCCGCCTGGCGCGTGCTGCGCATGCCCGGCGTCGCCTCGAAGAGCTTCCTCATCACCATCGGCGACCGCACGGTGGGCGGCATGACCGCGCGCGACCAGATGGTCGGGCCGTGGCAGGTGCCGGTGGCCGACTGCGCCGTCACCACGCTCTCGTACCAAGGCTGTCTCGGCGAGGCCTTCGCCATGGGCGAGAAGACGCCGCTGGCGCTGATCGACGCGCCGGCCTCGGGCCGCATGGCGGTGGGCGAGGCGGTGACCAACCTCGCCGCCGCGCTGATCGGCGACATCGGCAAGATCAAGCTCTCCGCCAACTGGATGGCCGCCGCGGGACATCCGGGCGAGGACGCCGCGCTGTTCGACACCGTCAAGGCGGTCGGCCTGGAGTTCTGCCCGCAGCTTGGCATCGGCATCCCCGTCGGCAAGGACTCCCTCTCCATGAAGACCGCCTGGGAGGAGAACGGCGCGAAAAAGCAGGTCACCGCACCGCTGTCGCTGATCGTCTCCGCCTTCGCCGCCTGCGCCGACGTGCGCCGCACGCTGACGCCGCAACTGCGCACGGACGCCGGTGACACCGACCTGTTGCTGATCGACCTCGGCCAGGGGCGGCACCGCCTCGGCGGCTCGGCGCTGGCGCAGGCCTACAACTCGGTCGGGGAGCATGCGCCGGATGCCGACGCGGCCTTGCTGAAAGGCTTCTTCGCCGCCATCCAGGAACTCAATGCGGCCGGCCTGCTGCTCGCCTACCACGACCGCTCCGACGGCGGCCTCTTCGCCGCCGCCTGCGAGATGGCCTTCGCCGGGCACTGCGGCGTCTCGCTCAACCTCGACACGCTGTGCTACGACGCCCTGATGCACGATGCCGACGACCTTGAGCGCAAGCCCGAGATCCTCGGCGGACGCTATCGCGACCGCCTGTTCGGCGCGCTGTTCGCCGAGGAACTCGGCGCGCTCGTGCAGATCCGCCGCGACGACCGCGCGAAAGTGATGCAGGTGCTGCGCACGCACGGCCTGGCTGCCTGCAGCCACAATGTCGGCGAGCTCAACACGGCCGACGAGATTCGCGTCTGGCGCAACGCCAAGGCGCTGCTGAAGGAGAAGCGTACCGACCTGCAGCGCGCCTGGGCGGAAACCGGTTTCCAGATCGCCCGCCTGCGCGACGATGCGCAGTGCGCGCAGGAGGAGTTCGACGCGCTGCTCGATGCCGCCGACCCGGGCCTGTCGGCGACGCTGGCGTTCGATCCGGCCGAGGACATTGCCGCGCCGATGATCGCGAAGGGGGCACGGCCAAGGATCATCATTCTTCGGGAACAGGGCGTCAACGGCCAGGTGGAAATGGCGGCCGCCTTCGACCGCGCCGGTTTCGCGGCTTACGACGTGCACATGAGCGATCTGCAAGCGCGCCGTGTCGCGCTGACTGACTTTTCCGGACTGGTCGCCTGCGGCGGCTTTTCCTACGGTGACGTGCTCGGTGCGGGGCAGGGCTGGGCGAAATCCATTCTTTTCAACGACAGTCTCAGGGCGGAGTTTGCGGCCTTCTTCGCGCGCAGGGAGACCTTCGCGCTGGGCGTGTGCAACGGCTGCCAGATGATGAGCCATCTGACCGAGATCATTCCCGGTGCGGAGGGCTGGCCGCGCTTCGCGCGCAATCGCAGCGAGCAGTTCGAGGCGCGCTTCGTCATGGTGGAGGTGCCGCGCAGCCCCTCGCTGTTCCTCGACGGCATGGCCGGCAGCCGCCTGCCCATTGTCGTTTCGCACGGAGAGGGCCGCGCCGACTTCTCGGCGCATGGCAGGCAGGACAGTGCCATCGTCGCGCTGCGCTACATCGACAACCACGGCCGCGTCGCGGCGACCTATCCCTTCAACCCGAACGGCTCGCCCGACGGCATCGCCGGCCTCACCACCGCCGACGGCCGCTTCACCGTCATGATGCCGCACCCCGAGCGCATCTTCCGCACGGTGCAGATGTCGTGGCACCCCGACAGCCTGGGCGAGGACGGGCCGTGGCTGCGCATGTTCCGCAACGCCAGGAAGCACATCGGCTGATATCATCGGTGGACCATCTGAACCGAGGTCCGCCATGAAGAAGAACATCCCCCTGATTGCCTGCATCGCACTTTCCGCCGGTGCGTTCGCGCAGGAGGCGCCGCCGCAGAAGAGTCCCGATTTCGCCAAGCTCGACCGCAACCACGACGGCTTCCTCAGCCGCCCGGAGGCGAAGGCCGATCCGCGCGTGGCGAGGTTCTTCGGCAAGGCCGACATGAACCATGACGGCAGGCTGAGCGAGGACGAGTGGCTGAAGGCGCGCTCGATGGCCGACCGACAGAAGGCGGGCGAGTATGTCGACGACAGCACGATTACCGCCAAGGTGAAATCCGCCCTGCTGGCGAAGAAAGGCGTGTCCTCGGCGGAGATTTCGGTGGAGACCTATCACGGCATGGTGCAGCTCTCCGGCTTTGTCGACAGCGCAGAGCAGGTACGCCTGGCGGGCCAGGCGGCGCGCGGCGTGAGGGGTGTGAAGGAAGTGAAGAACAGCCTGAACGTCAAGCCGAAACCGTAGCCGCTATTGCGCGGGCTTCTCGAACCAGGCCGGATCGACCAGGTCGAGCTGTTCGCCGCTCAGCACCTTCTGCAGGGCGAAGACGCTCTGCGGGCGCTGCGCCACCGGCAGGCGCAGGCACCAGTCGATCAGCTCCAGCAACTGCGGCGAATAGCGCTTTCCCCAGCGCGACACGGCAGGCGCCAGTTCGTCGGCGACGAGACGCCGGTCGGCCGGCTGCGGCGCCTCTCCGGCCAGACAATCATAGAGGGAGGCGCCGACGGAGTAGATGTCGGTCCACGGCCCGAGCGGCTCGCCCGAGCCCTGCTGCTCCGGCGCGGCGAATCCCGGCGTGAACACGCCGTGCGTGCCCGCGTCGGGACCGAGCCCCTGGCGCGTTGCGCCGAAATCCAGCAGCACCGGATGGCCGTCGCTGCGCACGTGGATGTTGGCCGGCTTGATGTCGAGGTGCAGCAGCTTGCGCGCATGCACCTCGCGCAGGCCCGAGAGCAGGCGCACGAAGACGTTGCGCAGGAAATCCTCCTCCACCGGCATTCCGTTTTCCGTCAGCCGGCGCACGTGCGCCTTCAGGTCGCATCCGTGCTCGTGGCGCATGACCAGGTAGGCGGTGCCGTTGGCGCGGAAAAAATTCAGAACGCGCACCACGTTGGGATGGTCGATGCCGGCGAGGATGCGGCCCTCGTCGAAAAACCATTTCATGCCGGTATTGAAGGCAGCATGGTGCCGGTCGCAGACCGCCACGCTCGAGGCATCGGCATCGCGCCGCGCCAGGCCGGCGGGAAGGTATTCCTTGATCGCCACCAGCCGGCCTTCGGCATCCTCGGCCAGATAGACGATGGAGAAACCGCCCTGCGCGATGCGTCGCACGATGCGATAAGCGTCCAGCCGGAATTCCGGCGGCAGCGGAGAAGGCTCTGCAATGGTTTGCATGGGCAAAAAAATCGGCGCTGCGAGCGCCGATTTCATCCGAACGGACCGCGCTTATTCCACTTTGGCCTTGGCGCGCAGTTCCGAGATCTGCTTTTCGATGACCTGCTGCTGCAGGCGCTGCTGGATCTGCGGCTTTACTTCGTCGAGCGGCGGGTGCTTCAGCTCGCGGATGTCGTCGAGCTGGATGACATGCCAGCCGAACTCGGTCTTCACCGGCGCGGCGGAGAACTTGCCTTTCTCGAGGGCAACCAGCGCGTCGGCGAAGGGCTTGACATAGCCGCCGGGAGGGCTCCAGCCGAGGTCGCCGCCGCGGTCCTTGTTGCCGGGATCCTTCGACTGCTTGGCCAGCTCCTCGAATTTCTCGCCCTTCTGCAGGCGGGCGATGGCGTCCTTGGCCTCGTCCTCCTTTTCCAGCAGGATGTGGCGCGCCTTGTATTCCTTGTCGCCCATCGCCTTGACGATGGCATCGTATTCCTTCTTGACCTCCTCGTCCTTCACCGGATGGGCGGCGATGATGTCCTGCAGATAGGCGTTCACCAGGATGCCCTGGCGCGCCAGTTCGAACTGGGCCTGCACCTCGGGCTTCTTGTCGAAGCCCTTCTTCTTCGCGGCCTGCGAAAGGATCTCGCGCGTGATGAGGTCGTTGCGGACCGCATCGCGCAACTGCGGGGAATCCTGCTGGCCCTGGCCCAGTTGCGCTTGCAGCAGCGCGTCGGCGCGGGAAACCGGAATGGCCACCCCATTCACCGTGGCGAGCACGCCCGGCTTGCCTGCAGGCTTGGCCGCCGGCTTGGCTTCGTCGGCGGCTTGGGCCGGCGCTTGCAGCAGAAGGAGGCTGACGGCGAGGAGGGCGGTCAGGCGGGTAAGGCTGTTTTTCATGGATTTTCCTTGGGTTGGGTTAGTCGGTCTCTTCCGGCGCCAGCGCCTTGATGCCGAGGGCATGGATTTCCCCGCGCATCATGGGCCCTAGCGCCTCGTAAATCAAGCGGTGCCGCTGCGCCGTGGCGCAGCCGGAGAAGCGCGGCGAGACGATGAGCAGGCGGTAGTGCCCGCCGCCGCCCCTGGCGCCGGCGTGGCCGGCATGCTTTGCGCTGTCGTCCGCGATGTCGATCCGCAGCGGTTCCAGCGCCGCCAGCTTTTCGCGCATGGCCTCGAGGGTGCTCATGCGGGAAAAACCTTCTTGAACGGCCGCACCGTGGTGCGGGCGAAGACGCCCGCGCGGGCGTAGGGATCGGCCGCCGCCCAGGCCTCGGCCTCGGCGAGCGATTCGAACTCGGCGACGATCAGGCTGCCGGCGAAGCCGGCCGGGCCGGGATCGGGCGAGTCGATGGCCGGGCAGGGGCCGGCCAGCAGCAGGCGGCCGGCGTCCTGCAGCGCCTTCAGCCGTTCGAGATGGGCCGGTCGCGCCGCGAGGCGTTTCTCAAGGCTGCCGGGCGCATCGTCGCCGGCGATGGCGTAGAGCATTACTTGTCCTCCTGCACGTATTTCGCCAGCAGCAGGCTCTGCGCGACGACGAACGCCAGCATCAGGCCCATGCCGCCGAAGAGCTTGAAGTTCACCCAGGTGTCGGTCGGGAAGCTGAAGGCGACGAACAGGTTGGCCGCGCCCATCAGGGCGAAGAAGCCGATCCAGCTGGCGTTGAGCTGACCCCAGATGCGTTCGGGCAGGCGGATCTGCTCCTCCATCAGCTTGCGGATCAGGTTTTTGCGGAAGATCAGCGTCGAGCCGGCCAGCACCGCGCCGAACAGCCAGTAGAGCACCGTCGGCTTCCATTTGATGAAGGTCTCGTCCTGCAGCCACAGGGTGGCGCCGCCGAACAGCACGATGATGGCGAGGCTCACCCACAGCATGGTGTCGACCTTGCGGCCGCGCGCCAGCAGCCAGCCGATCTGGGCGAAAGTGGCGGCGATGGCCACGCCGGTGGCGGCGTAGATGCCGGAGACCTTGAAGGCGATGAAAAACAGGATGACCGGGAAGAGGTCGAAAAGGAACTTCATGCGCCGCGATTATACCTTCTTGCGCTCCAGTTTCAGCGAGGCCGAGTTGATGCAGTAGCGCAGGCCGGTGGGCTGCGGGCCGTCGGGAAAGACGTGGCCCAAATGGGCGCCGCACCGGCGGCACAGCGCCTCGGTGCGGCGCATGAAGTGGCTGCTGTCCTCGGCGGTGGCGATGTTGGTCGCCACGATCGGCTGCCAGAAGCTCGGCCAGCCGCTGCCCGAATCGTATTTGTGCGCCGAGTCGAACAAATCGGCGCCGCAGCAGACGCAGCGGTAAACCCCTTCGTCATGGCAGTCCCAGTAGGCGCCGCTGAAGGCGCGCTCGGTGCCCTTCTCGCGGGCGATGCGGTACTGCTCGGGTGTGAGCAGTTCGCGCCAATCCCGGTCGGTCTTGTTCATCGCTTGTCCTTTCTCTTTGTGTGGCCAAAACGGATGGCGAGCGGGCCGCAGGCGCAGGCCGCGCCCAGGCTGGCAAAGGCCAGGCCCCAGGCGAGCCGTCCTTCGCCGCCGGCCAGATCGAACACCAGGCCGAAAGCGAGCGGGCCGAGGAAGCCGCCGCCGAAACCGAAAAACGAATAGACCGCCAAAGTCGCGCCGCGTTGCAGCGGCGGCGTGGCCGCCACCAGCCCGGCGGTGAGCGCCGCCGAGTCGGCCATCACGGCGACGAAATGCAGCGCCACGAGCAGCAGCGCCAGCCAGCCGGCGAGGGGGCCGAGCAGGCCGGCCAGGCAGGCGAGCGCCGCCGAGGCGCCCATGGTGGCGGCGATGTAGCGGCGCCGGCCGATCCGTCCGGCGATCTCGTTGCCGAGGATGCTGGCCGGAATGCCGAGGAGATTGATCGCCGCAGCGGCCGCGGCCGGCGTCCAGAACGGCACCAGGTCGGGCGACTGGGCATAGGCGAAGGCGAGGAAGGCCACCATCCAGGCGCGCAGGCCGAAGAGCTCCCAGGAATGCGCCGCGTAGCCCAGCACGTAGCCCAGCGTCGCCCGCGAGGCGAACACCGGACGCAGGGCGCGCAGCGGCCGGCCGGATGCCGGCAGCGGGTGCGGCGCTACCGGCTTCAGCCCGCGCAGCGCCAGCGCGGCGGCGGCGAGCGGGCCGGCGCCGCAGAGGAGGAAGGTCCATTCCCAGCCGACGCGGCCCTCGAGCCAGCCGCCGAGCAGGAGCGAGGCGCTGGCGCCGATGCCGAAACTCGATGTGTAGAAGGCGATGAAGCGGCTCTGCAGCGGGCCCTCAACGCGGTCGGTGAGCGCCTTCAGCCCCGGCATGTAGGTGCCGGCCAGTCCGGCGCCGGCGATGGCCTGGCACAGGCTGGCGCTCCAGACGCCTTCGGCGGCGAGGCCGAAGGCCGCCGTGCCGGCCGCCGAGAGCAGCATGGAACCGGCATAGACGCGGCGCGCGTCGACGCGGTCGGTCAGTCCCGTCAGCAGCGGCACGGCGGCCATGTAGCCGGCGAAGAAGACGCCGCCGATGAAGCCGGCCTCGGCGCCGCTCATGCCCCAGGCCGCGCGCAGCGGCGCCAGCAGCGCCGGATAGGTCGAGAAGCCGGTCATGCTGAGCACCTCGGCCGCGCAGAGCAGGGCAACGGTGCGCAGGCCGGGGTCGGTGGCGCTCATGACGCGAAAGTATAATGCGGCCAGTCATGGCCACTTCGCCTCGTCAGCCTGTCCTGCCGCTCTCGTCCAGCATCGTCGTCTCGCTGGCCGTCGCCGCCACCGTCGGTCTCGCCGATGTGGTCTACGTGCTGTCGGTGGCGGGCGGCGGCATCGGCGGGCGGCTGCTCGCCGTGCTGCCGATCTATTTCATCGCCGCCTTCGCTGCGGCGCAGCTGGCGTTCTGGCTGCTGCGCGCCGCGGTGGGCCTGGTCCTGCCCCTTGACATGCGCGGCCACGCCGTGGCGACGGGACTGACTTTTCTCGCCGCCGGCCTGCTGCACTATGCCGAGAGCGCCGGCGTGCAGCGGGTGCTGCAGGAGCAGGCGGCCGCGCCCGGCGGCAGCTGTCCGCCGGGCCTGGCGTGCACGCCCGCGCTGCCGCCGGATGCCCTGCGGCAGGCCGATGCCGCAGGGCGCCGCGCCGCCGCCGCGCATGGCCTGCTCGACGCGGAAGCTTTCGCCATGCTGATGCGGGACCCCGACGCCGGAGTGCGCGCGACGCTGGCGCGCCGCGCCGACCTGCCGCAGGAGCTGCTGGAAAGGATGGCCGGCGACCGCCATCCGGTCGTGCGCGAGGCGGCGGCGGCCTCGCCGCGGCTGAGCGACGATGCGCTCACGCGTCTGGCGATCGATCGCGAGGAACGCGTGCGCCTGGCGGTGGCGCGCAATCGCAGCGCGCCGCCCACCGCGCTGGACATCCTGGCTTCGGGCGATTCGGCCGAGATCCGCCTCCTCGTCGCCGAGCACCCGCGCGCCAGCGAGCCGGTGCTGCGGCGCCTGCTCGACGGCAGCGGCGACCGGGCCGAGCAGGCGGCGCAGGAACGGTTGCACGGCGGACGGGCGTGACGGCCCGGCGGGTCAGCGCGCCGTGTAGCCGCCGTCGATCACCAGTTCGCTGCCGGTGACGAACTTGGCTTCGTCCGAGGCGAGGTAGAGGATGCCGTGGGCGACGTCCTCCGGCTCGCCGAGGGTGCGCAGCGGATGCAGCTTGGCCATGGCGCTGTGCACCGCCTCGGGCGCGACGCCGGGCACCTGGGCACCGGCTTCCAGCATCGGCGTCCAGATGAAGCCGGGGTGCACGGAATTGACGCGGATGCGGTCCTCGGCGAATGCCAGCGCGTCGGTCTTGCTCATGATGCGGATGGCGCCCTTCGAGGCATGGTAGGCCGCGACATTGTGCGAGCCGACGATGCCATAGACCGAGGAAAGATTCACGATGCTGCCGCCTTCGCCGCGGCGCATCAGCGGTACGGCATGCTTGGTGCACAGGAACACGCCCTTGGCGTTGGTGTTCATCACCTTGTCCCACTCCGCCTCGCTGATTTCCTCGCTGGTGCCGTTGGCGCCGGAGATGCCGGCGTTGTTCACCAGGATGTCGAGGCGGCCGAATGCCTTGCCGACCTCGGCGATGATGCTGGCGACCTCGGCTTCCTGCGAGACGTCGAGCCCCCAGGCGCGGGCGCGGCCGCCGGCGGCACGGATCTGTTCGGCGACGGCCTCGGCCTTGCCGGCGCTCACGTCCGTCACCGCCACTGCGGCGCCCTCGCGCGCCAGCAGCAGCGCCGTGGCGCGGCCGATGCCCTGCGCCGCCCCCGTGACGAGCGCCACCTTGTCTTGTACGCGTCCCATCTTGCGCTCCCCTTCGTCAAAGCCTTGCGGCCATTCTAATCCGGAAACGCGTCAGCCAGCCCGGCCGCCGCCCGTCGCAGCGCTGGCACGCATTGCAGGGCCTGCTCGAGCGACATGCGGGTCTTCGGCGCGTGCACGGCAAGCGCCGCCGGGACGTGGCGGGCCTTGCTTTCCACCGGCACGGCGACGCACACCGTGCCGTCGAGGTATTCCTCGTTGTCGGTGCTGAGTCGCTCGCGGCGGATGCGCTTGAGCGCCTCCTCGAGGTCGCGCCGCCGGGTGATGGTGTTGGCGGTATGGTAGGAAAACGGCAGGTTGTCGAGGATGCGCCGGCGCTCGCGTGCCGGCAGCAGCGAGAGCAGCAGCTTGCCGCTGGCGCTGCAGTGCGCTGGCACGCGCGAACCGGTCTGGAAATGCAGGCGCAGCGGCCAGACCGTCTCGACGCGGTCGAGATAGACCACCTCGGTGCCGTCGAGCAGGGTCAGGTTGCAGGTCTCGCCGATCTCGTCGACCAGCGCCTTCAGGATGGCGTGGCGCGGCGCCCGCCAGGCGACGTGGGTGAGCGCGGCCAGCGCCAGCGAGGCCAGGCGCGGGCCGGGGGCGAAGCGCTTGCCTTCGGCCTCGCGCACCAGCAGTTCGGCGCCCTCCAGCAGGTGGGCGATGCGATGCACCGTCGGTTTCGGCAGGCCGCTGGCCTGCATCAGTTCGACCAGCCCGAGCGGCCCGTCGGCGCCGGCGATGGCTTCGAGGATGGCAATGGCGCGCAGGGTGGCGGAAGCGGGCTGTTCGTCGGCGAGGATAGGCATATTTTCGGTAAATGAAATAAATGGTTTCATTATTGCCATAAAAAAGCCGTTGTGCAATGATGCCGCCACAACAGGTCACGGAGGGGGCATGGCAGGCGGCCAGATCGGCTCTTCAAGCCGGCGCATGACGCCGAGCGAGGC
>JBDHRL010000001.1:0-77201 GCA_039807535.1 Rhodocyclaceae bacterium | reverse complement strand
AGCTCGCATCTATACCAAAAGCAGAAGAAACGCCCAATACACCCCCATGCCCATCTGCACCACAAAGGCGCTGAAGCGGAGCGTGACGGCGGCGGGGGAGAGCGAGGCGAGGTGGATCGACGACTGCACGATGCGGGCGCCGAGAAGGACGTAGGCCAGCGGGTCTGTCAGCGCGGAATTGCCCGAGACTGCCGCGACCAGCATGAGGCCGCCGAAGACGGGCAGGCCTTCGAGGCAGTTGGCGTGGGCGCGGGCCAGCCGCTGCATGAAGGGGGAGAGGTTGGCGTTGTCCGGCCGGAAGCCGTTGGCCGGGACTTCCCTGGTGACGACCATCCTGGAGCGGATGGCTTCCATCACGACGAGGAGGAACAGGGTCCAGGCGACGAAGCCGGTGAGGGCGGCGAGAGTGGGCGTCATGGGCGGTCTCCTTTCTGCGCATTGCGAGGCGGTTGGAACACGGACTGCGGAATGCGCGTCCGTCCAGTATGCGCCCGCCAAACGTGGCCGAACAAGACGGCTGGCGCCGTGTCGCGGAGACTGACTTTTTTGCGCCGGGGCGGCCGCCGCTCAGGCCGGCGGGGGGGCGACGGAGAGTTCGGCGAGCAGCGCGTCCTGCGCCGAGAAGCCCCTCTTGCGCGAGCGCTTGCGGCGGTAGCGGCCGTTCCCGTCCATTTCCCAGGCCTGGCTGTTGTCGGCGAGGTAGGGCATCAGGCCTTCCTTGAGGATGCGGCGCTTGAGCTTCGGATCGAGCACGGGGAAGCACAGCTCGATGCGGCGGAAGAAATTGCGCTCCATCCAGTCGGCGCTGGAGAGGTAGGTCTTCATCTCGCCGTCGGCGTAGAAATAGAAGATCCGCGAGTGTTCGAGGAAGCGGCCGACGATGGAGCGCACGCCGATGTTGTCCGACAGGCCTTCGATGCCCGGCCGCAGGGCGCAGGCGCCGCGCACGATCAGGTCGATGGTGACGCCGGCCTGCGAGGCGTCGTAGAGCGCCTCGATGATCTCCGGATCGAGCAGGGCATTCATCTTGGCGATGATGCGCACGCGCTTGCCGGCGCGGGCGTTGGCGGCCTCGGCACGGATGGCGGCGAGGAGCGCGCCGTGCAGGGTGAATGGCGCCAGCAGAAGGTGATTGAGCCTGCCCGCCTTGCCGAGGCCGGTGAGCTGCTTGAAGACCTCGTTCACGTCCGCGCACAGCGCCTCGTTGCAGCTGAGCAGGCCGAAGTCGGTGTACAGCCTGGCGGTGCGCGGGTGGTAGTTGCCGGTGCCGAGGTGCACGTAGCGGCGCAGGGCGCCGCCGCCTTTGCCAAACTCGTCTCCGTCCTCGCGCCGCACCACCAGCAGCATCTTGGCGTGGGTCTTGAAGCCGAACACGCCGTACACGACGTGTGCGCCGACCTCCTCCAGGCGCGCTGCCCAGTTGATGTTGGCTTCCTCGTCGAAGCGCGCCATGAGTTCCACCACCACCGTCACCTCCTTGCCCTGGCGCGCGGCGCGCATCAGCAGCTCCATCAGGATGGAGTCGGTGCCGGTGCGGTACACGGTCATCTTGATGGCGGCCACGGCGGGATCGTCCACCGCCTGCTCGAGGAACTCGACGACGGGACTGAAGGACTGGAAGGGGTGGTGCAGCAGCACGTCCTGCCTGCGGATGCTGGCGAAGACATCGTAGTTCTTGGTCAGCACCTTGGGCAGGCCGGCCTGGAAGGGCGGGTACTTCAGATCGGGCCGGTCGACCAGGTCGGGCACCTGCATCAGGCGCACCAGGTTCACGATGCCGGGCACGCGGTGGAGGTCGTCGTAGCCGAGGCCGAACTGCTGCAGGAGGAAATCAGCCATGACTTCCGAGCAGTTGTCGGCGACTTCCAGACGCACGGCGTCGCCGAAGTGGCGCTGCGGCAGCTCGCCCTGCAGGGCGAGGCGCAGGTTCTTGGTTTCCTCCTCGTCCACCCACAGGTCGCTGTTGCGGGTGACGCGGAACTGGTAGCAGCCGAGCACGTTCATGCCGCTGAACAGTTCGCCGACGTGGGCGTGCAGCACCGAGGAGAGAAAGACGAAGCCATCGGGCGCGCCGGCGATGGCCTCCGGCAGGCGGATCACGCGCGGCAGCACGCGCGGTGCCTGCACGATGGCGGCGCCCGAGCTGCGGCCGAAGGCGTCCTTGCCCTCCAGCTCGACGGCGAAATTGAGGCTCTTGTTGAGCACGCGCGGGAAGGGGTGGGCCGGGTCGAGGCCGATCGGCGTCAGCACCGGCATCGCCTCGCGGAAGAAGTAGTCGCGGATCCAGGCCGACTGCGCCTCGCTCCATTCGCCGCGCTTGAGAAAGCGGATGCCCTGCTTTTCCAGCGCCGGCAGTATCGCCTCGTTGAGCAGGGCGTACTGTTCCTCGACGAGCTCGCGGACCTGGGCGCTGACCTGGCGGAAGGCCTCGTGCGGCGCGAGGCCGTCGTGGCCGGGGGCGACGATGCCGAGCTTGACCTGCTCCTTCAGGCCGGCGACGCGGATCTCGAAGAATTCGTCGAGGTTGCTGGAGACGATGCAAAGGAAGCGCACCCGCTCGAGCAGCGGCACGCGCGCGTCGGCCGCCTGGGCAAGGACGCGGCGGTTGAAGGCGAGCAGGGAGAGTTCCCGGTTGAGGAAATGTTCGGCGGGGAAGCGCTTGGCGCCTGGGCCTTTGTTCATCGATTCGAATTGAATCAGGAATCCCTAATATGTTCAAGCGCGCCTGCGGCAACCGGGCGAGGCACTGCGCAAGGGGGGCAGGGTAAAATCCGCGCATGGGATACGAACTCGTCGCCGCCGTCGATCTGGGCTCCAACAGCTTCCGCCTGCAGGTCGGGCGGGTGGTGGACGACCAGATCTACCCGCTCGATTCCCTCAAGGAGACGGTACGCCTGGCCGGGGGGCTGACGCCGCAGAAAATCCTCGACGGCCCCTCGCAGCTGCGCGCGCTGGAGGCGCTGGCCCGCTTCGGCGAGCGCCTGCGCGGCTTCGATGCCGGCGCCGTGCGTGCGGTGGCGACCAACACCCTGCGCGTGGCGAAGAACGCGCCGCAATTCCTCGCCCGGGCCGAGGCCGCGCTCGGCTTCCCCATCGAGATCATCGCCGGCCGGGAGGAGGCGCGGCTGATCTACCTCGGCGTGGCACATTCGCTGCCCAGCCCGCGCGCCCAGCAGCTGGTGGTGGACATCGGCGGCGGCTCGACGGAGTGCATCATCGGCCGCGCCCTGGAGCCGCTGGAGCTCGAGTCGCTCTACATGGGCAGCGTCGGCTTCAGCCTGAAGCATTTTCCGCGCGGCCGCGTCGACAAGGCCGGCATGAAAGCCGCCGAGCTGGCGGCGCGCAAGGAGCTGCAGGCGATCGTGCGCCAGTTCAGGAAGGCCGGCTGGGAGGAGGCGGTCGGTTCCTCCGGCACCGCCAAGGCGCTGGCCGACATCCTCGAATTGAACGGTCTGTCGGAAGGCGGCATCACGCGCGACGGCCTCGAGCGCCTGCGCGGCCTCCTGCTGCATGCCGGCGACGCGGGGCGACTGACTTTGCAGGGGCTGCGGCCCGACCGCATCCCGGTATTGCCGGGCGGGCTGGCCATCATGCTGGCGGTGTTCAGGGAATTCGGCCTCGAGCGCATGACCTTTTCGGAAGGGGCGCTGCGTCAGGGGGTGCTCTACGATCTGCTCGGCCGCTACCACCACCAGGATCTGCGCAACGCCACGGTGCAGCAGTTCATGCGCCGCTACCAGGTCGACGCCGGCCAGGCGGCGCGGGTGGCGGCGACGGCGGACGGCTTCCTGCGGCAGTTGCTGACGGGGGCAGCCGCCGAGGAGTCGTCCGGCGCGCAGGTGCTCGGCTGGGCGGCGCTGCTGCACGAGATCGGCATTTCGGTGGCGCATTCCAGTTACCACAAGCACAGCGCCTATATCCTCGCCAACGCCGACATGCCCGGCTTCTCGAAAATGGACCAGGCGCGCCTGTCGCGCGTCGTGCTGGCTCACCGCGGCAAGCTGGAGCGGGTGCAGGAGATCACGACGGACAGCCCGGACTGGCTGCTGATCTTCTGCCTGCGCCTGGCGGTGATCCTGCACCGGGCGCGCGGCGAAGCGCCCCTTCCGGCCATCGGCGTGAAGCGCAACGGGCGGGGCTTCGCCGTCGGCGCCGATCCGCTCTGGCTGGCGGCCTCGCCCCTGACGGCGGCGGCGCTGGAAGAGGAGGGTCGGCATTGGGCCGGCCTCGGCCTGGAGTTCAGGATCAAGGCCGGACGCGACAAGTCGCCGGCTGCGGCATAATGCGGTGTAAAGCCGCCTCGGCGGCGGGCCAACAAGAATGATCAAGGGGGACTGGGTGAGCGGCGCAAGCATCGCGTTGGAGTCGGATGCCGAAGGCCGGCGCTGGGCGCGCCTGGCGGGCGAATGGCGTCTGATGACGCTGGCGCCGCGCTATACGGAGCTCGATGCCGAGCTGGTCGCCCGGGCGAAGGAGCCCGGGATCGGCTGGGACCTGCGCGGCATCGGCTCGCTCGACTCCGTCGGCGCCATGATGCTGTGGCGCGCCTGGGGCCAGCGCTTCCCCGACAACCTGGCCACGCGCGACGAACTGGAACCGGTGTTTGCGCGGCTCTATGCCGCCGGCAAGCTGAAGGAGGCCGGACCGGAACCGAAGCTGCCCTGGCAATGGCTGGTGAACCTTGGCGACCTCAGCCTGCGCCTGTGGCGCCATGTCGTGGAGTTCACCGCCCTGATCGGCCAGCTCGTCCTCGACATCGGCCGGGTTGTTCGCACTCCGCGCGAGGGGCCATGGCGCGAGACCTCGGCGAACCTGTACAAGAGCGGCGTGCGCGCCATGCCGGTCACGGCGCTGGTCGGCTTCCTCATCGGCATCGTGCTGTCCTACCTGTCGGCGCTGCAGCTGAAGAACTTCGGCGCCGACATCTTCATTGTCAACATCCTCGGCATGGGCATCATCCGCGAGCTGGGTCCGGTGCTGGTGGCGGTGCTGGTGGCGGGGCGCTCCGGCTCGGCCATGACGGCGCAGCTCGGCGTGATGCGCGTCACCGAGGAAATCGACGCGCTGGCGACGATGGGCGTCTCGCGCAGCCTGCGCCTGGTCTTCCCCAAGGTGGCGGCACTGGCACTGGCGATGCCGCTGCTGGTGCTGTGGACCAGCGCCATCGCCCTCATGGGCGGCATGGTCTCGGCGCAGTTCCAGCTCGACATCTCCTACGGCTATTTCATCGAGACGCTGCCGAAGGTGGTGCCGGTGGCCAATCTCTACATCGCCAGCGTCAAGGGGATCGCCTTCGGCATCCTGGTGGCGCTGGTGGCCTGCCACTTCGGCCTGCGCGTGCGGCCGAACACGGAGAGCCTGTCGTCGAACACCACCGCCTCGGTGGTGAGCTCGATCACCGTCGTGATTCTGGTCGATGCGGTCTTCGCCATCGCGACCAGAAGCATCGGCATGCCGACATGACAGCCCACCCCCCGCCCCCCGCCCCGAGGGCAGGGGTGACGCCCGTGATCGAAGTCGAGCACCTGTCCACGCGCTTCGGCGACCACTGGGTGCATCGCGACCTCAACCTCGTCATCGAGCAGGGCGAGGTGATGGCCCTGGTCGGCGGCTCGGGCAGCGGCAAGACCACGCTGCTGCGGCAGATGATCGGCCTGCTGCGACCGACCCAGGGGCAGATCCGCCTCTTCGGCGAGCCGCTGTTCACGGGCGACCCGGTGCAGGAACGCAACCTGCGCCGCCGCTTCGGCATGCTGTTCCAGTACGGCGCGCTGTATTCCGCCTTCAACGTCTTCCAGAACATCGCCTTCCCGCTGCGCGAGCTGGGCGTGGTGGATGAGGACCTGATCCACGACCTCGTGATGCTCAAGCTGGCGATGGTGGAGCTGCTGCCGCGCCATGCCTGGCTGATGCCGTCCGAGCTCTCCGGCGGCATGATCAAGCGCGTCGCCCTGGCGCGCGCCCTGTCGCTGGAGCCGGAACTGCTGCTGCTCGACGAGCCGACGGCCGGCCTCGATCCGGACCGCAGCGAATCCTTCGTGCGCCTGATCAGCAGCCTGCACGCCCAGCTCGGCCTGACGGTGGTGCTGGTGACCCACGACCTCGACACCCTGGCCGGGCTGGCCACGCGCGTTGCGGTGCTGGCCGAACAGCGTATACTCGCCCTGGGCACGATCGACGAGATTACGCAGGTCGATCACCCCTTCATACGCAATTTCTTCTGCTGCGACCGGGCCCAGCGGGCGCTGCAGAGCCGCATGTCCGAGGAGCACGCATAGAATGGAAAGCCGCGCCCACGCGCTCGCCGCCGGAATCTTCACGCTCCTGCTTGGCCTGGCCACCGCCCTGGCGATATCCTGGTTCTCCGGCAAGCGGGAAGCCACCCACGATTACGTCCTGGTGACGAAGGGCAACGTCAGCGGCCTCAACACCGAGGCCCAGGTTCGCTTTCGCGGCATCCGTGCCGGCAAGGTGCAGGACATCGACCTCGACCCGAAGGATCCGCGCAACATCCTCATCACCATCAGCGTCGCTGCCGACCTGCCGGTGACCAAGGGCACGACGGCACGGCTCAACTACCAGGGCGTCACCGGACTCGCCTCGATCCTGCTCGAGGACAAGGGCGACCATCCCGAGCCGCTCACCGGTTCCGGCGACGAGCCGCCGCGCATCGCACTGCAGCCGGGCTTCATGGACACGCTGGGCGAGAACGCCGCCGAACTGATGACGCAGATGCGCCAGGTGGCCGAACGCACCACGGCGCTGCTCTCCGACCAGAACGTCAGGCGCATCGGCCAGACGCTGGCCAACGTCGAGGTGGCCACCGCCGGCCTGTCCGGCAGCATGAAGGAACTGCCGCAGGTGATGGCTTCCCTCAAGCAGGCCCTCAACGAGGAAAACCTGCAGAAGCTGAGCAGGACGCTCGCCAACATGGAGAAGGCCAGCGGCGAGGCAGCGCCGCTCATCGCCAGCCTCCAGGTCGTCTCGAAAAGGCTCGACGCGCTGCTCGCCGAGTCGGGCGGCGAGATTACGCAGACCACGCTGCCGCGCCTGAACGTCCTGCTGCAGGAACTGGCGGTCAACTCCCGCCAGATGTCACGCCTGCTCGACCAGATCGAGGAATCCCCCAACATGCTGATATTCGGCCGCGAGGCGCGCCGCCCGGGGCCGGGCGAAGCGGGCTTCGCGGCGCGATGAGGTTCCCCATGCGGAAGACACTGCTCCTCCTGCTCTCCCTCACGCTGCTTGCCGCATGCGGCAGCGGCGCCAAGTCGTTATCGAGCGTCGCCAGCTATGACCTCGGCGCGGTGCAGCCGGCGCCGAACAACCGCATCGTCGCCAGCCTGCGCGGCATCGACGTCTTCGCGGTGTCCTGGCTCGACTCCTCCGCCATGCAGTATCGCCTCCTGTATGCCGCCAACCAGCGCCGGCAGAGCTATGCCGAGAGCCGCTGGGCCGGCACGCCGGCGGAACTGCTCGGCCACGCCCTGCGCAAACGCATGCTCTCCGGCACGGCGGGCGGCGCCTGCCGCCTGCGCGTGGATCTCGACGAATTTGCGCAGATCTTCGATTCGGCCAAGGACAGCCATGCGCTGCTGGAGGCGAGGGTGCAACTGGTCGCGCCGACCGGCGGGGAAATCCTGGCGCGCCGCAGCTTCAGCCTGTCGCGCCCCGCCGCCAGCGCGGATGCCGCCGGCGGGGTGGCGGCCATGGCCGCCGCGGTCGAGACGTTCTCCACTGATTTGCACGGCTGGCTCGGCGGGCTCGACCAGTCTGGCACGAACCTGAACATCACCCAGCGCTGCAGGGGCTGAACCGGCCTGCCCGACTGCAATCCGGACAGCCGAGAGAGAATCCATGCCGGCAAATCCCTACTCGATCGGCCTCGACAAAAACGCCGCCAACTACACTCCGCTGTCGCCGCTCTCGTTCATCGAAAGGACAGCCTCTGTTTTCCCGCAGCGGCTTTCGGTCATCCACGGCACGCGCCGTTTCACCTGGGCGGAGACCTACGCCCGCTGCCGCCGCCTGGCCGCGGCCCTGGCCGCGCGCGGCATCGGCAAGAACGACACCGTGGCGGCGATCCTGTCCAACACGCCGGAGATGCTCGAATGCCATTTCGGCGTGCCGATGGCGGGCGCCGTGCTGAACACGATGAATACCCGCCTCGACGCCGAGGCCATCGCCTTCATGCTCGGACACGGCGGGGCGAAGGCGCTTATCACCGACCGCGAGTTCTCTGCCTCCGTCGCCAAGGCACTGGCGCTGGCAGGGCGCGAACTGCTGGTGATCGACGTCGACGATCCGGAATATTCGGGGCCCGGGGATCGCCTCGGCCGCATCGAGTACGAGGCCTTCCTCGCCAGCGGCGATGCGGCCTTCGCCTGGCAGGGGCCGGCCGACGAATGGGACGCCATCTCGCTCAACTACACTTCCGGCACCACCGGCAACCCGAAGGGCGTGGTCTACCACCACCGCGGCGCCTACCTCAACGCGGTGTCCAACATCGTCTCCTGGGGCATGCCGCCGCACGCGGTGTATCTGTGGACGCTGCCGATGTTCCACTGCAACGGCTGGTGCTTCCCGTGGACCATGGCACTCATCGCCGGCACCAACGTCTGCCTGCGCCGCGTCGAGGCGAAGGCCATCCTCGATGCCATCCGCGAACACAAGGTGACGCACTACTGCGGTGCGCCGATTGTGCATACCATGCTGATCAACGCGCCGGCGGAATGGCGCGAAGGCATCGGGCACAAAGTCAGCGCCCTGGTGGCGGCGGCGCCGCCGCCGGCCTCGATGATCGAGGGCATGAACCGCATCGGCTTCGACATCACCCACGTCTACGGCCTCACCGAGACCTACGGGCCGGCCTCGGTCTGCGCCCGGCAGCCGGAGTGGAGCGCGCTGCCGCTGGAGGAACAGGTGCGGCTGAACGGACGCCAGGGCGTGCGCTACCACCTGCAGGAAGGCGTCACGGTGATGGATCCGGAGACCATGCAGCCGGTGCCGCGCGACGGCGAGACCATGGGCGAGATCATGTTTCGCGGCAACATCACCATGAAGGGCTATCTGAAGAACCCGAAGGCGACCGAGGAGGCCTTCCGCGGCAGCTGGTACCATTCCGGCGACCTCGCGGTGATGCATGCCGACGGCTATGTCAAGATCAAGGACCGCTCCAAGGACGTCATCATCTCGGGCGGCGAGAACATCTCCTCGGTGGAAGTGGAGGACGTGCTCTACCGCCACGCCGCGGTGCTGGCGGCGGCGGTGGTGGCCACGCCCGATCCGAAGTGGGGCGAAGTGCCCTGCGCCTTCATCGAGCTGAAGGAAGGCGCGCAGGCGACGGAGGCGGAGTTCATCGCGTTCTGCCGCGAGCGCATGGCGCGCTTCAAGGTGCCCAAGAAGGTGGTGTTCGGCCCGCTGCCGAAGACGTCCACCGGCAAGATCCAGAAATTCGTCCTGCGCGAGAAGGCGAAGTCGACGCAGGCCATCGACTGAGAGGAGAAAAACGATGAGTGCCGTGATGCAATCTTCCAGCGAGCCGCTGCTGCTGCGCAGCGACGACAACGGCGTGACCACGCTCACGCTGAACCGCGCCAGCCAGTTCAATTCCCTTTCCGACGGCCTCATCGACGAACTGCAGGCGGCGCTGGATGCCATCGCCCAGGACAAGTCGGTGCGTGTCGTCGTGCTGGCTGGCGCCGGCAAGGCCTTTTGTGCCGGCCACGACCTGAAGGAGATGCGCGCCAGCCCGGACAAGGCCTACCAGCAGGCGCTGTTCAAAAAATGCGGCCGCATGATGATGAAACTGGTCGAACTGCCGCAGCCGGTGATCGCGCGGGTGCACGGCATGGCGGTGGCCGCCGGCTGCCAGCTGGTCGCCATGTGCGACCTGGCGGTGGCGGCGGACGCGGTGAAATTCGCCGTTTCCGGCGTGAACCTGGGCCTCTTCTGCAGCACGCCGGCGGTGCCGCTGTCGCGCAACCTGCCGCGCAAGCAGGCCTTCGAGATGCTGGTGACGGGCGAATTCATGGATGCGCAGGCGGCGCTGGCACGCGGGCTGGTGAATCGCGTCGTGCCGGCCGACCAGCTCGATGCGGAGGTGAAGAAGCTGACGGACTCGATCCTCGCCAAGTCCCCGGCGGCGGTGGCGATGGGCAAGCAGGCCTTCTACCGCCAGATCGAGATGGGCCTGGACGGCGCCTACCAGCTGGCGGCCGAGACCATGGCCTGCAACATGATGGCGGAAGATGCGCAATGCGGCATCGATGCCTTCATCGCCAAGCAGCCGATGCCGGCATGGAAGGGGAAGTAGAATCAGACTGGCAGGAATGGCAGGGCAAATGGCAGGACAAAGCGAAGTTGTTTATCATGTCCTGACTCCAGAAGAAGAATAATTACAGCAGAGGACAAGGTGGCCGAAGACTATATTCTCGAAACCCGAGATCTCGTCAAGGAATTCAAGGGCTTTGTTGCCGTCGATGGGGTCAGCCTGAAAATCGGGCGCGGGCATATCCATGCCCTGATCGGCCCGAATGGTGCCGGCAAGACTACCTGCTTCAATCTTTTGACGAAATTCCTCGAGCCGACGCGAGGAACGATCGTTTTCAACGGTATCGACATCACCGACGACAAGCCGGCACAGATCGCACGTCGCGGTGTGGTGCGGTCCTTCCAGATGTCGGCGGTATTCCGCAATCTCAGCGTTCTTGAAAACGTTCGCATCGCATTGCAGCGAAAGATGGGCAGTTCCTTCGATTTCTGGCGCTCGGCAAGGAGCCTGAACAGGCTCAACGACCAGGCCATGGCGCTGCTGGCCCAGATCGGACTGGACGCGTTCGCCGGGAAGGTGGCCATGGAGCTGCCCTATGGCAGAAAACGCGCTCTGGAGATTGCGACCACCCTGGCCCTGGAACCCGAGCTGATGCTGCTCGATGAACCGACCCAGGGCATGGGTCATGAAGATGTCGATATGGTCAAGCAGCTGATCAAGAAGATAGCGGCCCACCGTACCGTCCTGATGGTCGAGCACAACATGAGCGTGGTGGAAAGCATCGCCGACACCATTACCGTGCTGCAGTTCGGTCAGGTGATTGCCGAAGGAAGCTACGCCGAGGTTTCGCGCAACCCCCAGGTGCTCGAAGCCTACATGGGCAGCAGCGATGTGGCGCTCGAAGGCATCGGCGCGTGAAGGGCCAGAAACGGTGACCCCTCCGAATTCCACGGCCATACGCTTCCAGGACGTGCACACCTGGTACGGTGAATCGCACATCCTGCATGGCGTCGGCTTCCACGTGAATGCCGGTGAAGTGGTGAGTCTTCTCGGGCGCAACGGAGCGGGCCGTACCACCACTTTGCGCGCGCTGATGGGGCTGGCGGGCAGGCGCGCTGGCAGCATCGAGGTCAATGGCGTCGAAACGGTGCGCATGCCGTCCCATTCCATAGCGCGCCTGGGCGTGGGCTATTGTCCCGAGGAGCGCGGCATTTTGGCCTCGCTCAGTTGCGAGGAAAACCTGCTGCTGCCACCCCAGGTGGCCGAGGGGGGCATGAGCGTGGACGAGATCTATGCCATGTTCCCCAACCTGAAGGCGCGCCGGAGCAGTCCGGGCGGACGCCTGTCCGGCGGCGAGCAACAGATGCTGGCGGTCGCGCGCATCCTGCGCACCGGCGCCAGGATACTCCTGCTGGACGAAATATCCGAAGGTCTGGCGCCCGTCATCGTGCAGGCTCTGGCGCGCGTGATTCGCGAGCTGCGCTCGCGGAAGTACACGATCCTGATGGTCGAGCAGAATTTCCATTTCGCCGCGCCGCTCGCCGATCGCTTCTATATCATGGAGCGCGGACTGATCCTGCGCGAACTGGATGCCGCCGAGCTCCGGGGCAACATGGATACGCTGCATGAATACCTGAGTGTTTGATTTTTCAACCGTGCATCAATCACAAGGAGATACGAGATGAAACGCAAACTGTTGTGTTCCCTGATTGCCGGTCTGGGCATTGCCGCGGGGGGATTGGCGCACGCCGAGATCAGTGGCGGTGTCGTCAAGATCGGGGTGCTGAACGACATGTCCGGGCCCTATGCCGACCTGGCAGGCCCCGGCTCGCTGGTGGCGGCAAGGATGGCGGCGGAAGACTACGTCAAGCAGACGGGCTCGAAGCTCAAGATCGAGATCGTGTCGGCCGATCACCAGAACAAGCCGGACGTGGGCTCCAGCATCGTGCGCAAATGGATCGACTCCGAGGGCGTGGACATGATTCTGGACGTGCCGACTTCCTCGGTCATGCTGGCCGTGGCCGAGGTCGTCAAGGAAAAGAACAAGGTGTTTGTCGATTCGACGGGCGGATCGTCCGACATGACCGGCAAATCGTGCAACGCCAACACCGTGCACTGGACGTACGACACCTGGATGCTGGCGCATGGCACCGGTTCGGCCGTGGTCAAGAGCGGCGGCGACAGCTGGTTCTTCCTGACGGCCGACTATGCCTTTGGCCACGCCCTCGAGAAGGACACTTCGGAGGTTGTCAAGGCAAACGGCGGCAAGGTGCTGGGCGGCGTCAAGGTGCCCCTGGGCACGCAGGACTTCTCCTCCTTCCTGCTGCAGGCGCAGTCGTCCAAGGCCAAGATCATCGGCCTGGCCAATGCGGGCAATGACACCATCAACTCGATCAAGCAGGCGTCGGAATTCGGCATCGTCAAGGGCGGCCAGAAGATGGCGGGCCTTCTCGTCTTCATCAGCGACGTCAACGGCCTCGGACTGCAGACCGCGCAGGGGTTGCAACTGACCGAGACGTTCTACTGGGACATGAATGACAACACACGCGCCTGGTCCAAGCGTTTCGGCGCCCTGCATGGCGGCAAGATGCCGACCTCGGTGCAGGCCGGCGTGTATTCCGGCATGCTTCACTATCTGAAGGCGGTGGATGCCATGAAGGACGACAAGGATGGCGCCAAAATCGTCGCGGAGATGAAGAAGATGCCGACGGATGATCCGCTCTTCGGCAAGGGCTCGATCCGCATCGATGGCCGCACGATCCATCCCGCTTACCTGTTCGAGGTGAAGAAGCCCGGCGAGTCAAAGTACGCCTGGGACTACTACAAGCTGGTGCAGACCATCCCCGCAGACCAGGCTTTCCGTCCCCTGAAGGACGGTGGCTGCCCGCTGGTCAAGTAAGCGCGTCCGGAGCCTGGCGACAGACGGGGCATGACGTGACGGAGATCTTCGGAATTCCGGTTCAGGCCTTGATGGGACAGCTTCTCATCGGTCTCATCAATGGCTCCTTCTATGCCCTGCTGTCGCTGGGGCTGGCCGTCATCTTCGGCCTGCTCAACATCATCAACTTTGCCCACGGCGCGTTCTACATGATGGGCGCTTTCGGCGCCTACTTGCTGCTGAACAGGCTCGGATTGAATTACTGGTGGGCCCTGCTCCTGTCGCCGGTCATGATCGGCACGCTCGGCGTGGTGATCGAACGTACGCTGCTCAAGCGCCTGTACCAGTTCGATCATCTCTACGGACTTTTGCTTACGTTTGGCCTGGCGCTCATCATTCAGGGCCTGTTTCGCAACGAATTCGGCTCCAGCGGCCTGCCCTACGCGATTCCGCCGCAATTGTCGGGCGGCCAGAATCTGGGCTTCATGTTCCTGCCGAATTACCGCGCCTGGGTGATCGTCGCATCTTTGGTGATATGCCTGCTGACCTGGTTCGTGATCGAGCATACGCGTCTGGGCAGCTATCTGCGTGCGGCGACCGAGAATCCGCAGCTGGTTCAGGCTTTCGGCGTCAACGTGCCGCGCATGATCACGCTCACTTTCGGCTTCGGCGTCGGCCTGGCGGCACTGGCCGGCGTGATGGCCGCTCCGATCTATCAGGTCGGACCGCTGATGGGCGCCGACCTGATCATCGTCGTCTTCGCCGTGGTGGTCATCGGCGGCATGGGCTCGATCATGGGAGCCATCGTCACCGGCTTCGGCCTCGGCCTGATCGAGGGGCTGACCAAGGTGTTCTACCCGGAGGCCTCGACCACCGTCATCTTTGTCATCATGACCATCGTGCTGCTCATTCGTCCAGCCGGACTGTTTGGTGCCGTGAAGTGAACCCATGAACAATGCAGCGACTACACAGGATTCGGCGCTCGCTTCCGCGAATGTGCTCGAACACGCAACCCGGCGCACGCATGCAATGGTGTTTGCGGCCATGCTCGCCGTGTTCATGGGCGCGCCTTTTCTTGGCGTGTATCCGGTCTTCATGATGAAGGTCATGTGCTTTGCGCTCTTCGCCTGCGCCTTCAATCTGCTGCTGGGTTTTGGCGGACTGCTGTCCTTCGGCCACGCCATGTTCATCGGTGGTGCCGGCTATGCTGCGGCCCATGCGGCCAAGGTCTGGGGCTTCACTCCGGAACTCGCCGTTTTGTTCGCCACGTTCTGTGCCGGTGCGCTGGGTTGGGTGACCGGCTTGCTGGCGATTCGCCGTCAGGGAATCTATTTCGCCATGATCACGCTGGCATTGGCGCAAATGGTATTTTTCTTCAGCATCCAGGCGCCCTTCACGCACGGGGAGGACGGCATCCAGGCGGTGCCGCGCGGGAAACTGTTCGGCCTCGTTGATCTGATGGAACCGACGGCCATGTATCTCTTCGTGCTGACCATCTTCGTTGCCGGGTTTGCCCTCATCTACCGTATCGTGAATTCTCCGTTCGGGCAGGTACTGAAGGCGATCCGCGAGAATGAGCCCCGGGCCATTTCGCTGGGCTACGATGCCGACAGGTTCAAGCATCGCGCATTTGTCCTCTCGGCCGCCTTGTCGGGGCTCGCCGGAGGGACCAAGGCGATCCTGTTCCAACTGGCTTCGCTCACCGATGTGCATTGGAGCATGTCGGGCGAGGTCGTGCTCATGACCCTGGTCGGCGGCATGGGAACGATTTTTGGACCGGTAGTGGGCGCTGCAGTGGTCGTCACCATGCAGAATTATCTTGCGGAATTGGGCGCCTGGGTGACCGTGGTGCAGGGCCTCATCTTCGTTGTTTGCGTATTGCTGTTCCGCCGCGGTATCGTCGGTGAACTCGGCAACTGGCTGAAAAAATCGCTCTGAACAGTTCGTTTCTTGACGATGCCTGCCCCCGGGCAGCCCCGGCAATGCCCTGTCCGATCGAATGCGCCACGGTGAACGGTTGGCCTGTCCGGGCCCCTCACGCAGCTGCGATCTCCTGAAAAGTCAGTCTCTGCGACACGGCGAGCCTCCTGCCCCCAAACCGGGATTTCGGAAGGACCGGGACTGCAAGGGTCGGGCCAGATCGGCACGGTGGCATCCGACCCGCTCTGATGCGATAATTCCACGAATTCAGTATCCGATTTTGTCCATATTTGTCCACAGGCATAGGAGAGCGGGATTTTGAAGATCCTTGTACCGGTCAAGCGTGTCGTTGACTACAACGTCAAGGTGCGTGTCAAGAGTGATGGTTCCGGCGTCGATCTGGCCAACGTCAAGATGTCGATGAACCCCTTCGACGAAATCGCCATAGAGGAAGCGGTGCGCCTGAAAGAGGCCGGCGTGGCGACCGAAGTGCTGGCGGTGAGCTGCGGCATAGCTGCGTGCCAGGAAACCCTGCGCACGGCGCTGGCCATCGGTGCCGATCGCGCCATCCTGATTGAAACGGATGTCGAACTGCAGCCGCTCGCCGTCGCCAAGCTGATGAAGGCCTTGGCGGACAAGGAATCGCCCCAGGTGGTCATATTCGGCAAGCAGGCCATCGACGACGACGCCAACCAGACCGGCCAGATGTTCGCCGCCCTGATGGGCTGGCCGCAGGCCACCTTTGCCTCCAAGGTGGTCATTGCCGAGGGCAAGGCGACGGTGACGCGCGAGATCGACGGCGGCCTCGAGACCGTCGAGCTGAAGCTGCCGGCGGTGGTCACCACCGATCTGCGCCTGAACGAACCGCGCTACGCCACACTGCCCAACATCATGAAGGCGAAGAAAAAACCGCTCGAGACGGTGAAGCCGGCCGATCTCGGCGTCGATGTCGCGCCGCGCCTGACCACCCTCAGGGTCGCCGAGCCGCCCAAGCGTGCCGGCGGCGCCAAGGTGGCCGACGTCAGGGAATTGGTCAACAAGCTCAAGAACGAAGCGAAGGTGATCTGATGGCCCTGCTCGTCATTGCCGAACACGATAACGCGTCGCTGAAGGCGGCGACGCTGAACACGCTGTCCGCCGCGAAGAAACTCGGCGGCGAAATCCACGTGCTGGTCGCCGGCCAGGGCTGCGTCCCCGCCGCCGAGGAAGCCGCGCGACTCGCCGGCGTCGCCAAGGTGTGCGTTGCCGATGCCGCCCCCTACGCCGATCAGTTGCCGGAGAACCTGGCCGCGCTGGTCCATGCCCATGCCGCCGGCTACACGCACATCCTGGCGCCGGCCTCCACCTTCGGCAAGAATCTGCTGCCGCGCGTGGCGGCGCTGCTCGACGTGGCGCAGGTCTCCGACATCGTTGCAATCGAGTCCGTCGACACCTTCGTGCGGCCGATCTACGCCGGCAATGCGCTGGCGACGGTGAAGAGCACCGATGCCGTGAAGGTCATCACCGTGCGCGCCACGGCTTTCGAGGCCGCCGGCCAGGGCGGGGCGGCGCCCATCGAACCGCTTGCGGCGAGTGCCGATCCCGGCCTGTCGAAACTCATCGGACGCGAACTGACCAGGAGCGCGCGGCCCGAACTCGGCGCCGCCAAGATTATCGTCTCCGGCGGCCGTGGCATGGGCAACGGCGATAATTATCGCAGCGTGCTCGAGCCGCTTGCCGACAGGCTCGGCGCGGCGCTCGGCGCTTCGCGTGCCGCCGTCGATGCCGGCTTCGTGCCGAACGACTACCAGGTCGGCCAGACCGGCAAGATCGTTGCGCCGGATCTTTACATCGCCATCGGCATCTCGGGTGCCATCCAGCACCTCGCGGGCATGAAGGACAGCAAGGTGATCGTCGCCATCAACAAGGACCCCGAGGCGCCGATCTTCCAGGTGGCCGACTACGGCCTGGTGGCCGACCTGTTCCAGGCCGTGCCGGAACTGGTGGCCGAGCTGGGCTGATCCGCCCGGTCCATTGCCATGAACTTTCCGGACGGGCTCTTTCCGGAGACGTGGCAATGGGCGGCCTGGCTGCTCCTGCTGCCGGCCGCCCTGTGGGCCGCGCGCAGCGCCCCCTGGAAGCGTATCGTTGGCGCAGGCGCCTCCCATGTCTGGTTCGGCGCCATCGTTGTGTTGAGCCTGTTGTGGAGCATGAAGGCCGGAGTCAGACCCGGCCTCACACTGCACCTGCTTGGCGCCACCGCACTGACCCTGATGTTCGGTTTCCGTTTGGCTTTTCTTGGCATGCTGGTGGTGCTGGCGGCGACCAGCCTGAACGGGGCTGCCGGCTGGGCAGCCTACGGGCTGAATGCCGGCCTGACGGCGCTGTTGCCCTGCGCCGCTGCGTGGGTCGGCCTGTGCCTGGTCGAGCGATTCCTTCCCCGCAATGTTTTCGTTTACCTGTTCGCCGGGGCCTTTGCCAACGCGGCCCTTGTCCTGGCCGTCACGGCGCTGGCAGCGACGGCTTTCCTGTGGACCGCATCGGTCTACGGCAGCCAGACACTGCTCGACGACTATCTGCCGTATTTCCTCCTTGTCGGTTTTTCCGAAGCCTGGCTGACCGGGGCCCTTATTACCCTTTTCGTCGTGTATTTCCCGGCCTGGGTGAGCACGTTCGATGACGATCGTTACCTGAAGGAGAAAACAACATGAGCAGCTATTCCGCACCCTTGCGCGACATGCACTTCGTCCTGCGCGAACTGGCCGGCATCGAGCAGGTCGGCAGGTTGCCCGGTTACGAAGAGGCGACGCCCGATACCATCGACGCTGTTCTCGAGGAAGCCGGCAAGTTCGCTTCCGGCGTGCTGGCGCCGCTCAACGCGACGGGTGATCAGGCGGGCGCGATCTGGCGCGACGGCGACGTAGCCATGCCGGCGGGCTTCAAGGAAGCTTACCGGCAGTTCGTCGAGAACGGCTGGAACGGCATCGGTTGCGAGCCGGAATTCGGCGGGCAGGGCATGCCGAAGGTGGTGGTCGCCGCTGTGCAGGAGGCGTGGAAAGCCTCCAACATGGCCTTCTCGCTGTGTCCGCTGCTCACCACCGGCGCCATCGAGGCGATCACCCTGAACGGCTCGCCCGAACTGAAGGCCACCTACCTGCCGAAGATGATCGAAGGCAGCTGGACCGGCACCATGAACCTGACCGAGCCGCAGGCCGGCTCCGACCTCGCGCTGGTGCGCTCGCGCGCCGTGCCGCAGGGCGATGGCACCTACAAGATCTTCGGCCAGAAGATCTTCATCACCTACGGCGAGCACGACATGACCGACAACATCATCCATCTGGTGCTGGCGCGCACGCCGGACGCGCCGGAAGGCGTGAAGGGCATCTCGCTCTTTGTCGTGCCGAAGTTCCTCCTCAACGCCGATGGCTCGCCGGGCGCGCGCAACGACGCGCGCTGCGTTTCCATCGAGCACAAGCTCGGCATTCACGCCAGCCCGACCTGCGTGATGGCCTACGGCGACAGCGGCGGCGCCGTTGGCTACCTCGTCGGCAAGGAGAACGAGGGCCTCAAGTACATGTTCGTCATGATGAATGCGGCGCGCTTCGCCGTCGGCCTCGAGGGCGTCGCCATCGCCGAGCGCGCTTACCAGCAGGCACTGCAGTACGCGCGCGAGCGCATCCAGGGGCGCGACCTGGCCGACGGTTCCGGACCGGTGCCGATCATCCGCCATCCGGACATCCGCCGCATGCTGATGCTGATGAAGTCGCAGACCGAGGCGATGCGCGCGCTGGCCTATGTCGTCGCCGCGGCGCACGACGCAGCCGCGCGCCATCCGGATCCGGAAGAGAGAAAGCGCAACCAGGCCTTCGTCGACCTGATGATCCCGGTGGTGAAGGGCTGGAGCACCGAGACCGGCAACGAGATCGCCTCGCTCGGCGTGCAGATCCACGGCGGCATGGGCTTCATCGAGGAGACCGGCGCCGCGCAGCACCTGCGCGACGCGCGCATCACCACCATCTACGAGGGCACTACCGGCATCCAGGCCAACGACCTGATCGGCCGCAAGATCGCCCGCGAGGGTGGGGCCACCATCAAGGCCGTCCTAGGCATCATGCGGCAGGTGGAGGCGGAACTGGCGAGTCAATCCGGCGAGGAATTCACCGCCATCCATGCCGGCTTCTCGCGCGGCGTGCAGGCATTGGCCGAGGCGGCCACCTACATTGCGACGAACTTCAGCAAGGACATTCTCGGCGTGCATGTAGGCGCCGTGCCCTTCTTGCGGCTGATGGGCATCGTCAGCGGCGGCTGGCAGATGGCGCGCGCCGCGTTGGTGGCGCAGAGGAAGCTGGCGGCGGGCGAGGGCGATGCCGGGTACTACAAGAGCAAGATCAGCACGGCACGCTTCTTTGCGGATCACCTGCTGTCGCAGGCGCCCGGTCTGGCTGCAACGGTGGTCAAGGGTGGCGCCGGTGCATTGGCCGTGCCGGAGGAATGTCTCTGAACGACCCTGGTGGGGGCGGCAGAAGGCTCTGTCGCCTTATTTTATTTTTTCCAGAGCCGTTGGCCTGAATATCCGATATATCCCATCCCCATGAATTTAAAGAAACAATGTGCTTTTCAATGCGATACTGTCGCAGGTTGACGACAGTTGCATAACAAAAAAATGCGTGCTATTGATTAACGAAATCGTAAAACATTCCGTACGACGATTCATGAGGCCTTCAGGCTCAAAGACCTCAAGAAAATGATCCGGAAGCCGTAAAGACATCCGGATCGCTGAATCTGATAAGGGCAAACCCATTGAAAGATGGGGGCGCAAAACAACCGGTCTAAGGGACTTCCAGGCTCTTCGGGAAGTTCTATGGCAGCGGAGTCGCCAGATAGGGGTCGCAATGAGCCGTGCCTTTCTTTCTGTCAAAGCATTGCCGGGGAATTTCAACCGGCGCGCATCTTCGCACCATTCCCGTCCGATCCGGTTTTTGCGCTTCCGTCCCGATGACGTTCAGCCGAGTGCAGTTGCCGCTCAGGCAGCTGCCTGAATTTGCCGCACGCCGCGCGCCTTGTGCGGCACGGCTTCTGACAGGAGTGGAGGCAAGCATGGCTGCGAGCGCTTTGAACAATGTCGTCGACTTGAACGAACGGCGCCAGTTGAGCGCGGCGGAATCCAGCCGCATGCTGAACGATTGCCGCGAACTGGCGATGAAGCGCCTGTCGTGTTCGCTGCGCGAAATGCTGACGGAGGTCGAGGAAAGCCTCTTCCGGATGGCAGAGGCGAGTTATGACCGCGAGATGCAGAACCTCTATCTCGAGGTACGCGGCAAGGCCAAGGACAAATGGTCGAAGATCGAGGCTGCCTTCTCGAGGCATTTCGTCGATGTCTTCAATCACAAGATGCGTGGCGAGATGGATACCACCATGAAGTCCCTTGCGGCCTCGACGCAGGAACTCCGGCTGGTCGAAGAAGACGATCTCGCCGAGAGTATCGCCATGCAGGAGCTGGCGACCCGGCTGCGCGAACAGAACGAGGATGAGTTGTCGCTCCTCGGCGAGCGCGTGGCCATGCTGCTCGGCAAGAAAGAACTGAAGGACGAGGAGAATCCCGTCAGCCCTCAGGCCGTTTGTGACGCGCTGAAACATGCCTGCGATGAGTTGGAGGGCAGCGTCAAGCTCAAGCTGGTGCTGCTCAAACAGATCGAGCAGCACGTCTCGAAGGCATTGCGCTCCGTATACGCCGATCTGAACACCGAACTGGTGCGCTGGAATGTCCTGCCCAACCTTCGTTCCGCCTACAGGAGGCCGGTAACATCACCCTCGGCGGCGCAGAGCCAGGCCATGAAGCCGGCGGAATCTGTCGCGCCGCAGCCGCAATCTCAGCCCATCGATGCGCCTGGCGGCGACCTGCTGTCGTTCCTGCATCAACTGATGCGGTCGCCCCTGCGGGCGCAGTCCGACACCGCCGTCCCCCAGGGCATGGCCCCCGTAGCAGTCGGCCCGGCTCCGGCGGACAACCGACAGGCGTTTTTCATCGACTCCCTGACGGAAATGCAGCGTCTCGATACCCTGGTGAAGGAACAGGCCCATGTCGACGGCCTGCCGGATCTCGGCGTGGCGATGGGTACGATGAACGTCCTGCACCAGATCAAGGCCAACAGCCTCGCCCAGGGGGTCGGACAGCTCGATGCGATCACCATCGATATCGTTGCCATGTTGTTCGACTTCATTTTCGACGACGCCAAGATTCCGGATGCGATCAAAGCCCTGGTCGGCCGGCTGCAGATCCCGGCGCTGAAGGTGGCAATGCTCGACAAGACCTTCTTCTCGAGCAAGGCCCATCCGGCGCGCCGATTGCTCGACGGCATTTCCCGGGCAGCGGTAGCCTGGGGCGACACGGTCGAGCAGGACGATCCGCTGTTCAAGGAAATCGCCTTCATAGTCGATCGCATCCAGAACGATTTCGAACGGGACGTGGGCGTCTTTACCGATGCGGTCAATCTGCTGAACGCCATCATCGAAGAGCGCGATGCAATGGCTGAAAGCATTGCGGAGCGCTCCGCTGAACTCATGCACCGGCGCGAGGCCGAGGAGATCGCCTGGGTCGTGGCCGGTGAGGCTGTGTCGCGCCGCCTGTCGTCGAGCGTGCCTGCGGGGGTACAGAGTTTCCTGCTCGACCATTGGCAGCATGTCCTGAAAGAACTCCACATCCGCCATGGGGAAGACCATCACGCCTACCTCAGCGCGATGGCCATGATGGACGATCTTCTCTGGAGCGTGACCCCCAAGATGGGGAGCGACGAGCGCAAGCAGCTGGTGAACACCCTGCCGGGCCTGTTGCGCGCCATGCATGCCGGCCTCGATGTGATCAATCTGCCGCAGGAAGCGCGCGGACGGTTTTTTGACGAGCTGGTGGCCCTGCATTCCGCGGCGGTGAAAGCCGGTCTCAACGGTGCGGTGAGTCTGGAGTCGAGGCCCGAACCGGCTGCCGACTCGCCGGCGCCGGTTGCCGCCGACCAGTACAGCGTCAATCCGGAGGGCGAGCTTTTCATCACCCGCATCACCGAGAACGACGTGCAGATCGACGAGGTTGCGTTAGTCGGCGCGAGCCTGTCGGCGGTCTTCGACGGGGACATCTACCTGCAGCAGGTGGAGTCGCTCAGACGCGGCGACTGGGTCGAGTTCCGTCAGCGGGAAGAGCAGCCGGCGCGCGCGCGCTTGTCCTGGATCAGTCCGAAACGCGGCCTGTTCCTGTTCACCAACCCGCGTTCGCCGCGCGCCACCTCCATTTCGCAGGAGGCGCTTGCATACCAGCTCAGGGCAGGCATGGCGCAGGTCGTGATCGAAACGCCGATGTTCGAGCGCGCCGTGCATGGCGTGCTCGAAAGCCTCAGCGCGAGCTGATCACATATTCGGATAGACAGGCCCCTCGCCCCCCTGCGGTACCACCCAAATGATGTTCTGCGTCGGATCCTTGATATCGCAGGTCTTGCAGTGGACGCAATTCTGCGCGTTGATCTGCAGGCGCGGGTTCGCGCCGTCGGCGTCGCGCACGATCTCGTACACGCCGGCCGGGCAGTAGCGCTGCTCGGGCGCGTCGTAGAGCGTCAGGTTGGTGCGGATCGGCACCGTGTCGTCCTTCAGCCGCAGGTGGCAGGGCTGATTCTCTTCATGGTTGGTGTTGGAGAGGAACACCGAGGAGAGCCGGTCGAAGGTGATGACGCCGTCCGGCTTCGGGTAGGCGATCGGCCGGCAGTCGGCCGCCTTCTTCAGCTTGAGGTGGTCGGCTGTGAGGCGCAGCGTCCAGGGCGCCTTGCCGCGGAACACCTGCTGGTCGATGCCGAACATCAATGAACCCAGCCACAGCCCTTTGCTCATCCACGGCTTGAAGTTGCGCGTGCGGTGCAGTTCCTCGAACAGCCAGGACTCGCGGAATTTCTGCGGATAGGCGGTCAGCTCGTCGCCCGCGCGACCAGCAGCGAGCGCCTCGGCGAGGGCCTCCGCGGCGAGCATGCCGGTCTTCAGCGCAGCGTGCGAGCCCTTGATGCGCGCGGCGTTGAGGAAGCCGGCGTCGTCGCCGATCAGCGCGCCGCCCGGGAAGATCAGCTTCGGCAGTGCCTGCAGTCCGCCGGCGGTGAGGGCGCGGGCGCCGTAGGCGATGCGCTTGCCGCCCTCGAGGAAGGGCTTCACCAGCGGGTGCAGCTTGTAGCGCTGGAATTCCTCGAAGGGCGAGAGGTAGGGGTTGCGGTAGGCGAGGCCGACCACGTAGCCGATCGAGACCAGATTGCCCTCGGCGTGGTAGACGAAGCCGCCGCCGTAGGTGTCGGTTTCCATCGGCCAGCCGCCGGTGTGCATGACCAGTCCCTTGACGTGCCTGTCGGGCCGGATCTCCCACAGTTCCTTGATGCCGATGCCGTAGACCTGCGGGTCGGCGCCCTTGCGCAGGTCGAATTTCGCCTCGATCTGCTTGCCGAGGTGGCCGCGGCAGCCCTCGGCGAAGAGGGTGTACTTGCCGAGCAGTTCCATGCCCGGCTGATAGGCGTCTGTCGGCTGGCCGTCGCGGCCGACGCCCATGTCGCCGGTGGCGATGCCCTTCACCGAGCCATCCTCGTTGTAGAGCACTTCGGCGCCGGCGAAGCCGGGGTAGATCTCCACGCCGAACGCCTCGGCCTGCTGCGCCAGCCAGCGGCAGAGGTTGCCCAGGCTGACGATGTAGTTGCCGTGGTTGAGGAAACAGCCCGGAAGCAGGGCGTTCGGCACCTTGAAGCCGCCCGTCTCGGAGAGGATGATGAAGCGGTCTTCCGACACCGGCGTGTCGAGCGGCGCGCCTTTCTCCTTCCAGTCCGGGATCAGTTCGGTAAGTGCGCGCGGGTCCATGACGGCGCCGGAGAGGATGTGCGCGCCGATCTCGGCGCCTTTCTCGATCAGGCAGACGCCGATGTCCGCGTTGAGCTGCTTCAGCCGGATCGCCGCGGCAAGGCCGGCCGGCCCGCCGCCGACGATGACGACATCGAATTCCATGGATTCGCGTTGCATGCTGTTTCCTTTTTCGCGTGGCCTTTGGCGGGACCGTTGTTGTTGTGCGGGCCATGAAGACCGGGCGCCATTATAATTCGATTTGATCCACCCATTTCCCGTAAACGATGGAACACAAGCGCACGCTGATATACACCACGACCCTGCCGATCCGCTGGGGCGACATGGATGCCATGAACCATGTCAACAACACCGTCTATTTCCGCTACATGGAACAGGCGAGGATCGAATGGCTGGAATCGTTCGGCTATGCCACCGGCCAGCACACCGAGGAAGGGCCGGTGATCGTCAACGCCAGCTGCACTTTCCTGGTGCCGCTGACCTATCCCGGCCGGGTCGAGGTGCGCATGTTCGTCGGTCACCCGGGGCGCAGCAGCCTGCCGACGCATTACGAACTGCGACCCGCGGGCGAGGACAGGCTGTACGCCCACGGCGACGCCAAGATGGTCTGGATCAATCCCGCCAGCGGCCGTTCCATCCCGCTACCCGAAAAGGTGAAACGACTTGCCGAAGCGTGACGACATGACCGAGAAAACGCCTCTCTGGAAGCCCTCGCGGCAGCGCATCGCCGCTGCCAACCTGACCGCCTTCATGCGCTCTGCGACGCGGCGCTGGGGGACCGGATTCGCCGACCACGAGGCGTTGCATCGCTGGTCGGTGACGCATCCCGAACGGTTCTGGACCACCCTGTGGGACTTCGCCGGCGTGGTGGCGGAGAAGCGCGGCGAACGCGTGCTGGCCGATGCCAACAAGATGCCGGGCGCGAAATGGTTTCCCGATGCCCGCCTGAACTTCGCCGAGAACCTGCTGCGCAGCCACGATTCCGGCGACGCCCTGGTGTTCTGGGGCGAGGACAAGGTGCGCGGCCGCGCCAGCCATGCCGAGCTCTACCGTGCCGTGGCGCAGACGGCCGCCGCATTGCGCGCCATGGGCGTGCGCAAGGGCGATCGCGTCGCCGCCTACCTGCCGAACCTGCCCGCCACCGTGGTGGCGATGCTGGCCACGGCCTCGATCGGCGCCATCTTCTCCTCGGCCTCGCCCGACTTCGGCGTGCAGGGCGTGCTCGACCGCTTCGGCCAGATCGCGCCCAAGGTGCTGTTCGCCTGCGACGGTTATTACTACAACGGCAAGGCCATCGACTGCCTCGGCAAGGTCGCCGAGATCGCCGCGCGCATGCCGACCCTCGAGCGCGTCGTCGTCGTGCCCTACGCCGGCGGCAGCGGCGACGTCGCCGCCGTGAAGCACGGCGTGAAACTGGCGGACTTTCTCGCCCCCCATGCCGGCGCGAAGGACATCCGCTTCGAGCGCCTGCCCTTCGAGCATCCGCTCTACATCCTGTATTCCTCCGGCACCACCGGCGTGCCGAAATGCATCGTACACAGCGCCGGCGGCACCCTGCTGCAGCACCTCAAGGAGCACAGGCTGCACGGCGACGTGAAGCCGGGCGACCGCGTCTTCTACTTCACCACCTGCGGCTGGATGATGTGGAACTGGCTGGTGTCCGGCCTCGCCTCGGGCGCGACGCTGCTGCTCTACGACGGCTCGCCCTTCGTCGGCCGCGGCAACATCCTCTTCGACTACGCCGAGGCCGAGGACATGACCCACTTCGGCACCTCGGCCAAGTTCATCGACGCCATCGCCAAGATCAACCTGGCGCCGATGAAGACGCACAACCTGGAGAAGCTGCGCGCCATCTTCTCCACCGGCAGCCCGCTGGTGGCGGAGGCCTTCGATTATGTCTACGCCAACGTCAAGCGGGACGTGCAGCTTGCTTCGATCTCCGGCGGCACCGACATCATCTCCTGCTTCGTCCTCGGCAACCCGATCGGCCCGGTGTGGCGCGGCGAGATCCAGTGCCGCGGCCTCGGCATGGCGGTCGAGGTGTTCGGCGAAGAGGGCCGTCCGGTGCGTGGCGCCAAGGGCGAGCTGGTCTGCCTGAAGCCCTTCCCGTCGATGCCGGTCGGCTTCTGGAACGACGTGCACGGCAAGAAGTACCGCGCCGCCTATTTCGAGAAGTATTCCGGCATCTGGTGCCACGGCGACTTCATCGAGGAGACCGCCCACGGCGGCTTCGTCATCTACGGCCGCTCCGACGCCACCCTCAACCCCGGCGGCGTGCGCATCGGCACCGCCGAGATCTACCGCCAGGTCGAGAAGCTGCACGAGGTGCTCGAGTCCCTCGTCATCGGCCAGGACTGGGAGAAGGACACCCGCGTCGTCCTCTTCGTCAAGCTGCGCGAGGGGTTGACGCTCGACGACGCCCTCGCCAAGCGCATCAAGGACGTCATCCGCGGGAACACCACGCCGCGCCACGTGCCGGCGAAGATCCTCCAGGTCGGCGACATTCCGCGCACCAAGAGCAACAAGATCGTCGAACTGGCGGTGCGCAACATCGTGCATGGCGAACCGGTGAAGAATATCGAGGCCCTCGCCAACCCCGAGGCGCTCGAGTTCTACCGCAACCGCCCGGAGCTGTCATGCTGATGAACCGTGACCAATCCGTCCTGCTGGTGGTGGACATCCAGGAGCGCCTGCTGCCGCACATCCACGAGGGCGAGGCGGTACTCGACAATACCGTCTGGCTGGTGAAGGTGGCACAAAGGCTGGGCGTGCCGGTGATGGTCTCCGAGCAGTACCCGAAGGGCATCGGCCCCACCGTCGCCGTGCTGCGGGGACTGACTTTTCCCGAGGCCATCGGCGAGAAGCTTCATTTTTCGTGCGTGGCCGGGAAATGCCTCGACGGGTTGGCCGGAGCCGGGCGGCCCCAGGTGGTGGTGGCCGGCACGGAATCCCACGTCTGCGTGCTGCAGACCGTGCTCGACCTGCGGGCGCAAGGGAAGGAGGTCTTCGTCGTCGCCGAGGCCGTCGGCTCGCGCCGGCCTTCCGACAAGGAGCTGGCCCTGGCGCGCATGCGCAGCCACGGCGTGCACGTCGTCTCGCGCGAGATGGTCGCCTTCGAATGGCTGCGACAGGCCGGCACAGATGAGTTCCGCGCCGTCAGCCGGGAATTCCTCAGGTAGCTTGCGGGACCCCGGTCAGTCGCAGGCCGTGCCGGTCAGGCCGCTTCCCGTCCGGCGCGGCGGCGCTCGTGCTCCTTCAGGTGGCGCTTGCGCAGGCGGATCGACTTCGGCGTGATCTCCGCCAGTTCATCGTCGGCAATGAACTCGACGGCGGATTCCAGCGTGAGCGGTATCGGCGGTGTGAGCAGGATGGCTTCGTCCTTGCCGGAGGCGCGCACGTTGGTGAGCTGCTTGGTCTTGATCGGGTTCACGACGAGGTCGTTGTCCCGGCTGTGGATGCCGATGATCATGCCCTCGTACACCGGTTCGCCCGGCGTGACGAACATGCGGCCGCGCTCCTGCAGCTTCCACAGGGCGTAGGCGACGGCCTCGCCCTGTTCGGCGGAGATCAGCACGCCGTTCCTGCGCTCGGCGATGTCGCCCTTCATCGGCGCGTAGTCGTCGAAGACGTGGCTCATGATGCCGGTGCCGCGCGTCATGGTGAGGAATTCCGACTGGAAGCCGATCAGGCCGCGCGCCGGGATGCGGTATTCCAGGCGCACGCGGCCCTTGCCGTCCGGCTGCATGTCCTGCAGGTCGCCGCGGCGCTCGCCGAGGGCCTGCATCACGGCGCCCTGGTGGCTCTCCTCGCAGTCTACGGTGAGCATCTCGTAGGGCTCGCACTTCTCGCCGTCGATGTCCTTCAGCACCACGCGCGGACGCGAGACGGCCAGCTCGTAGCCCTCGCGGCGCATGTTCTCGAGCAGGATGGTCAGGTGCAGCTCGCCGCGGCCGGAGACGAGGAAGATGTCGGCGTCCGGCGTGTCCTCGACGCGCAGCGCCACGTTGCTCATCAGCTCGCGCGCCAGGCGCTCGCGCAGCTGGCGGCTGGTGACGAACTTGCCTTCCTTGCCGGCAAAGGGTGAGGTGTTCACCTGGAAATTCATGGTCAGGGTCGGCTCGTCCACCGTCAGCAGTGGCAGGGCCGCGGGCTGCTCGGGGTCGCAGAGCGTGACGCCGATGCCGATCTCCTCGATGCCGTTGATGAGCACGATGTCGCCCGCGCTGGCGACATCCGTCAGAACGCGTTCCAGTCCCTTGAACACCTGCACCTGGTTTACGCGCGCCTTGATCGGCTCGTCGTCCTCGGGGCCGCTCATCACCAGCACGTTTTGCAGGGGGCCGATGCGGCCGCGCGTGATGCGGCCGATGCCGATGCGCCCGACGTAGCTCGAATAGTCGAGCGAGCAGATCTGCAGTTGCAGCGGGCCGTCTTCATCGACCTTCGGCTGCGGCACATGCTTGAGGATGGCCTCGAAGAGTGGTCGCATGTCGGTGCCCGGCTGATCGAGCCGCAGCATGGCGTAGCCGTTGAGTCCCGAGGCATACACGACGGGGAAATCGAGCTGCTCCTCGGTGGCGCCGAGCTTGTCGAAGAGGTCGAAAGTGTGGTTGATGACCCAGTCCGGTCGCGCACCGGGACGGTCGACCTTGTTGATGACGACGATGGGCTTGAGTCCCAGCGCCAGCGCCTTGCGTGTGACGAAGCGGGTCTGCGGCATCGGCCCCTCGACGGCGTCCACCAGCAGCAGCACGCCGTCCACCATCGACAGCACGCGCTCGACTTCGCCGCCGAAGTCGGCGTGGCCCGGCGTGTCGACGATGTTGATATGGGTGCCTTCGTAGGCGATGGCGCAGTTCTTCGCCAGGATGGTGATGCCGCGCTCCTTCTCGATTTCGTTGGAGTCCATGACGCGCTCTTCGACCTGCTGGTGCGCGGCGAAGGTGCCAGACTGCCTGAGCAGCTGATCGACCAGGGTGGTCTTGCCGTGGTCGACGTGGGCGATGATGGCGATGTTGCGAATGGCGCGGGTCATGGTGCGGTGCGGCAAAAAAGGTGCGGCAGTATAACATCCTGGAGCAGCCGGACTCGGCCTCATGCTAGAATCTTTCACAAGACCGGTTGTCCATAATATATTTCAAATCATATGCTTGCAATTATCGGCGGCAGCGGCCTGACGCAACTGGCGAACCTCGCCGTGGAACGGCGCGAAGTGGTGCGCACCCCTTACGGCGAACCGTCCGGCCCGCTCACCTTCGGCCGCATTTGCGGCCAGCCGGCGGTGTTTGTTGCCCGCCACGGCTACGGCCATACCATTCCGCCGCACGAGGTGAATTACCGCGCCAACGTCTGGGCGCTGAAACAGGCGGGGGCCACCTGCATCGTCTCGATTGCCTCGGTCGGCGGCATCCGTGCGGATCTCGGTCCCGGTGCCATCGTCATTCCGCACCAGATCATCGACTACACCTGGGGTCGCAAGGCCACTTTCCACGAGGGTGGCGATGTTCCGGTGGTGCACGTCGATTTCACCCAGCCCTACGATCCCGAATTGCGCCAGGTGCTGCTGGCGGCAGCCCGCGACGCCGGCCAGGCGGTCAGCGACGGCGGCGTCTATGCGGCAACCCAGGGACCCCGCCTGGAATCGGCGGCGGAGATCGACCGTTTCGAGCGCGACGGCGCCGACATGGTTGGCATGACCGGCATGCCGGAGGCCGCGCTGGCGCGCGAACTGGAACTGCCCTATGCCGCCATTACCGTGGTGTCCAATCACGCGGCCGGGCGGGGAGACAGCAGGCTGGGCATTCAGTTCGCCTCGCTGGAGGACATCCTGCGCGAGTCGATGGAGCGTGTGCGCCGTATCATCGAGATGATCTGCCTGGAAGAAAAATGATCCGCGAGATTCTGCGCATGGGCGATCCGCGCCTGCTGGAAAAGGCGCGGCCGGTGGAAGCCTTTGCCACGATGGCGCTGCGCGAACTGGTCGAGGACATGCAGGACACCATGCGCGCGGCCAACGGCGCCGGGCTGGCGGCGCCGCAGATCGGTGTCGGCCTGCGCGTGGTGATCTTCGGCTTTGGGTCGAATTCGCGCTATCCGCAGGCCGATCCGGTGCCGTTCACCGTCCTCGTCAATCCGGTGCTGCGACCGCTCTCGGAGGAAATGGAGGAGGACTGGGAGGGCTGCCTGTCGGTGCCCGGACTGCGCGGCGTCGTGCCGCGCCACGCCAGGCTGACCTATCGCGGCTTCGATCCGGACGGCGCGCCGATCGAGCGCGAGGCGTCCGGTTTTCACGCCCGTGTCGTGCAGCACGAATGCGACCACCTTGACGGCATCCTCTACCCGATGCGCATGCGGGATTTCGCCCGTTTCGGCTACACCGATGTGCTTTTCCCCGAGGCCGGCATCCCCGAGGATTGAGCGTTTCAGAGGTAGATGCGGGACTCTAGGTGGCCGGCGAGTTCCTTCTCGGGCGTCTTGGTGTAGTCCTTCTCGAAGCGATCGGAAACCATGTTGGCCGTCGGACCATCGAGTTTTTCGTTGATGAGGCCCATGAATGCGGGCGGGGCGACCAGGATGATGCGTTCGAGTTGGCCGCTGCTGCGGCCGTGGTTCAGTTCGCGCGCCAGTTCCTGGGCGAAACTGCGGGCTTCGTTGGTCTTCGGATCCGTCTTCGGCTGACTGGCGCGCTGGCCGACGCCGGGACTGTGCATCTGGCCCGGCCGGTCGCTGACGAGGTCGGCCGCTTTCTCGCGGCTTTCGGGGTGCTGCAAGTCCTTGATCAGGACGAGCCCCTTCCTGGGGCCGGTGTTGGCGTACAGCTTGGCTTGGCTGGCATTGGCGACGAGAATCCAGGTGGTGGCCATGTAGGTACTCCCTTGAAGATGCTAGACTTATTCCGAACGATTGAGAACAACGATTCCAGTTTGTCACAAAACGATGCGCAAGGCGACCTGCGCGCCGGTTGCGACACGGGGCAAGAGGGGGACGGGCAAGCATGTTTCTGTTCAGCAAGGACGAGGATTCGCCGCGCATCAGGCAGCTACGGTCGCTATCGCTGTTCTCGACGCTGAGTTCCCGTGAACTGAAGACGGTGGACGGACTGCTGCATGAGCGCGCATTCCTGCAGGGCGAGGTGATCTTCGACGAGGGCGACGAGGGGCAGGCGCTCTATATCGTCGAATCCGGCAAGGTGCTGATCTGCCGCCAGGGCAAGGCGAACAATGGCAGGATTGCCGAATTGGGACCCAGCCGGCTCTTCGGCGAGTTGGCGCTGCTCGACAATTCGCCGCGTGCGGCGCAGGCCCGCGCGGCGGAGAACAGCTCGCTGGCAGTGCTGTTCCGCGACGACTTTCTCGGCCTGCTGCAGACGCATGCCGTGATCGCCTCGAAGATCTCGCTGCAACTGGCGCGCCACATCGGGCAGCGCCTGCGCGAAACCGTCACTGCGCCGGGAAGCCAGACGGAATGAGGCGCGCATCCGGACCGGTCGTCTGGATCGGCATCATCGCCTCGACCTGCCTGCTGCTGTTCCTTTTCCAGAAGATGCTCTGGCTGGTGGTGCCCTTCCTGCTGGCCCTGATCATTTATTATTTCCTGCAGCCGGCGACGCATCGGCTGGTGTTGCATGGCCTCGGCCGCAAGACGGCGGCCGCCATCACCGGCGGCGGTTTCATCGTCCTGCTGCTGGTCTGCGCGGCCTTGCTGTTTCCCTGGATCAGCGCCCATGCCTTGAGTTGGCAAACTTCCCTGGCCCGCTACATCGAAGGCGGCAGCCTGCTGCTGCAAAAGACCCTGGCGAGTCTGGAGATGCAATTTTCCTTCCTCGAGCGCGCCAGCCTCAGCCGCAACGTCAGCGAACAGATCGGCAACTTCACCGAGACCTTCGCGCAGCGCTATCTGGCCGACCTCGTCCTGACGCTGGCCACCTGGCTGCCTTCGCTGCTGCTGGCGCCGTTCCTGGCCTTCTTCTTCCTGCGTGACGGCCGCCGCTTCACCAAATTCATCGCCAATGCCGTGCCCAACGCCTTCTTCGAGCGCACGCTCTACCTGATGCACGAGATGGACAAGACGGCACGCGCCTATTTTCAGGGGCTGATCAGCCTGACCATCCTCGACACCATTGCGCTGGCAGTCGGCCTGTGGGTCATCGGCCTCTCCGCGCCGCTGATGCTCGGTCTGGTCTGCGCCGTACTGGCCTGGGTGCCGTATGTCGGCTCCATTCTCGGTTGCCTGCTGGTGGTACTGGTGGCGGCAACGGATTTTCCGCTGGACCCGTGGATGGCCTACGGTGCCATCATCGTCTTTGTCCTGGTGCGGCTGCTCGACGATTTTGTCTTCATGCCGCTCACCATCGGGCGCAGCCTGCGCATGCATCCTTTGCTCACCGTGCTGATGATCTTCGTCGGCGGCGCGGTGGCCGGCGTGGCCGGCCTCATGCTGGTGCTGCCGTTGCTCGGCATCGCGATGGTGGTGGGCGAGACGGTCGGGATGATCGTCACGGATCCGCGCCTGCAGGCGCGCTGGCGACACGCCCGGCGCCTCAGGGAGCAACAAGCGGCGGCAGACCTGCAGTCCTGATTGCACTTGCAGTCTGCGAGGCCGGCCGGCGCTGCGGTTGTCGCTGGGCAGGATTCAGGCCGTTCCGGCCGGCAGCGTGACACGGGCGACAAGACCGCCGCCCTCCCGTGCGAGCAGATCGAGGCGGCCGCCGTGGCTGCGCGCGACGCGATCGGCGATGGCCAGGCCGAGGCCGGCGCCGGATGCGCCCGTGCGCGCGGCTTCAAGACGCGCGAAGGGCTGCTTGAGGCGTTCTGCCTCTTCGGGCGGAATGCCCGGGCCGCGGTCCATCACATCCAGAACCAGGTTGTCGCCCTCACGCCGCGTGGCAATCTCGATGGGCGCCTGTTCGCCGCCATGGCGCAAGGCATTGCTGATCAAATTGGCGGCAAGGCGCCGCAGGGCAAGCGGGCGCAGGGCAAGCGGCGGCAACTCGGCCAGTTGCAGTTCGATGCGGGCGCCCCGCCGCAGCAGGGGTTCCGCAACGTGGCGGAGGACAGCGTTGAGATCGACCGGCTCCGCAGGTTCTCCCGCCGTGTCGCGCGCGAAGTCGAGGAACTGGCCGATCATCTTGTCCATCTCGTCGATGTCAGCGCTGATCCACGCGCGGGCAGCTGCATCAATGCTCATTTCTGCGGCGAGGCGCAGCCGGGTGAGGGGGGTGCGCAGGTCGTGCGAAATGCCGGCGAGGATGAGGGCACGGTCTTCGTCAAGGCGGGCAAGGTCGGCCGACATCTGGTTGAAAGCGTGCGTGACGCTGCGGATCTCGTCCGGGCCGCTCTCTCTGAGGGGTGCCGGCCGCAGGCCGCGGCCAATGTCGCGCGCGGCATCGGCCAGCGCCTTGAGCGGCCGTGTGACGCGAAACATGATGAGATAGGCGCCGGCCAGCGCCAGCAGCAGGGCGGCCGCACCCCAGCCCACCCAGTGCAGCGGGAGGCCGCGATCGATGCGCTCGCCCGGCAGCATCAGCCAGTACTCGTCGTCGCCATCGATGCGGAAGCTTACCCAGAAGCCGGCTTTTCCATCGCGATTGCGCGTCATGCGTGTGTCGGCGCCGAGCTGGCGCCTCACTTCGGCGGCAACCAGTTGCAGGAATTGCGAGCGTTCGGGCAGCGGCACGATCAGCTCGCCTTCTTCAGCCGGGTAGATGCGGATGCCTTCGCGGTCCGACAGTTCCAGCAGCAGCTCGCGCCGCTTGTCAGGCTGAGCGGTAACCAGGGCGCTGCGCGTGAGATTGACGACGCTGACCACCATCTGTGCTAGCTGGCGGGCACGCGGCTCACGCTCCAGGCTGCGGAAGATCGCCGCCCAGGCCGCCACGGCCAGGATCATCAGCACGGCGATCAGCAGGAAGGTGCGCCAGAGGAGCGTCTGCGGCAACGGCCTCATTGTTGCTTGCCGTCTGGCACGAAAACATAACCGAAGCCCCACACGGTCTGGATGTAGCGTGGTTTGGCGGGATCGTCCTCGACCAGTTTGCGCAGTCGCGAGATCTGCACATCGATGGCGCGGTCGAAAACCTCGTATTCGCGCCCGCGCGCCAATTCCATCAGTTTGTCGCGCGAGAGCGGCTGGCGGGGGTGCTGCAACAGCACCTTCAGCACGGCAAACTCGCCGGTGGTCAAGGCATGCTCTTCGCCCTTGCGAGCGAGCAGGCGGGTGGCAAGGTCGACGCGGACCGATCCGAAGCCGACTTCGCCTTCATCCATCGCAGGCGCCCCGGCCGGCAGGGGCGCGACGCGCCGGCGCAGGACGGCATGGATGCGGGCCACCAGCTCGCGCGGATTGAAGGGCTTGGGCAGGTAGTCGTCTGCGCCCATCTCCAGGCCGACGATGCGGTCTACGTCGTCGCCCTTGGCGGTGAGCATGATGATGGGAGTGTCGTCCTTGCCGCCGCGCAGGCGGCGGCAGATGGAGAGGCCGTCCTCCCCGGGCATCATCAGGTCGAGCACGATCAGATCGTAGCCTTCGCGCATCAGGGCCTTGTCCATGGTCGCGGCGCCGTCCGCGGTCTTCACGGCGAACCCCTGTTCGCCCAGGTAGCGGTTGAGCAGGTCGCGCAAACGCTGGTCGTCGTCGACCACCAGGATTTTCCGTTTGTTTTCGGTCATGGTTGAATCCTACCGGGGCAGTCTGCAATCTGTCAGCCGGTGTTTCGTAATCGGATGTTGCCGGCCCGGGCGAAGATACAATTGGTTACAAACTTCCTGCTTTCCGGCATTGACTGCTAACAAACCCGGCCTACGATGCCTACAGCCCCAACTGATGCGGCTTTGGACGCGGATCAACCTGCATTTTAAAACGACATGAAGCCTTTTCCTCGACAACATACCGTGATTATGGGCATGGCAAAGCGCATCAGCCTGCATCGTGACCTTGACAGGAAGAACCGGCATGTTTGCAATGGAAAAATGATAGGCAGCCACGCCAATGAACAGGGCGGGACATGCCTGCGCCGGAGGGTAGGCAGGTGAGAATTCCGGGCTTTCTCGCGGCCCTGCCGCTTGCGCTGCTGGCGAGCCTGCCGGCTTTGGCGCAGACGCAGCCTGACGGGCGCGAGCGCGGCCGGGACGCCGGACGGCACCAGCAGGATTTTCGCCGGGACGGCGACTTGCAGCGCCGCCAGCAGGATCGCATGGAAGGCGGGCAGGGGCAGCATGGCCGGCTCACTCCGGAGGAGCGACAGCAGTTGCGGCGGGACATTCGCGAGCACGGCCGGGATGTCTATCGAGATCGCCCGAGGCGCTTTTGAGAAACCCCATGGTATCAGGATGGCATTTGCGGGCGACGGCAACGGTGGCAGCCCTTGCGTTGTCTCTTTCGGCCGGGGCCGCCGAATCATCCGGCGCGGCTGACGAGGCCAGGCGTCAGCCGACGGAACTGAAGATGAAGGAGCGGGCGATCGAGTACATCGATGCCAGGATCCGCATCCTGCAGGCGACACGCGTCTGTGTCCGCGCAGCGGCCGACATGGAGGCCATGTCGATGTGCTATGCGCAGGAGCGAAGGCAAATGAAGGACCTGCGCGACAAGGAGCGCCAGGACATCCGGGACGGATCGCGTTAGCGTGAAACGCATTGCGGGTCGGCCGTAACCGCCAAGGTCCACCCGGCCGCGGGCGGCCCCGGGGCAGCGATGCGGTTGGGGCAGCAAAAGGAGGAGGTCATGGACATGGAGCAGATCAACGCCGGCAAGTTGCGTGCGATCGGCTATGATGCCACCGCCCGCCTGCTGCGCGTCGAGTTCGACGATCGCCGGGTGATCGAGTACGCCGGTGTATCCGCCGAAATCTGGCGGCGGCTGCGCGGCTCCGGCGCGATGTGGAGCTACTTCAGGGACAACATCGACGACGAGTATGCGTCGAAGCGCATCAGGTAATTCCGCAGTGGCGGCGGGAGACGTCGGGTAAAATCCGGCTCGTGAAGCTCCTTGCCATCGAATCCTCCTCTGACCTGTTCTCCGCCGCACTGCTCCTCGACGGCCGCATTGTCGAGCGTGAGGGCGCAAGCGGCACCCCCCACTCGGCCATTGCGTTGCCGCTGATCCGGGCCCTGCTCGACGAGCATGGTCTGGCCCTGACCGGGTTGGACGGCATCGCCTTCGGTGCCGGCCCTGGCGCATTCACCGGTCTGCGCCTGGCTTGCAGCGTGGCGCAGGGGCTGGCGGTCGGCGCCGGCCTGCCCGTGATCGGCGTTGGCAGCCTGGAGGCCCTGGCGCTGGATGCCGGCGAGGGAAGGATCTTCGCCTGCACCGATGCGCGCATGAACGAGGTGTACTGTGCCGCCTATCAGGTGCGCGGGGAGACGGTGGAGACGGTACTGGCGCCGGCGGTGAGTTCGCCGGAGCGCGTGCCGCTGCCGCCCGGCGAGGGCTGGCTGGGCTGTGGCAGCGGTTTTGCCGCCTACGGCGATGCGTTGTCCGTCCGTCTGGGCGCATCGATGGCCCGGATCGATGCGGCAGCGCGGCCGCATGCCGCCGCACAACTGCGGCTGGCGGCGCCGTGCTTCGCGCGCGGCGAAGGCCTTGATCCCGCGCTGGCGGTTCCCCTGTATGTGCGCGACAAGGTGGCGATGACCACGCGCGAGCGCATCGCCGCCGGAGGCAAGGCTTGAGCGCCGTGCTGAAGAGCGCGCCGTCCTTCGAGCCGATGCGGCCGGAGGACATCGATGCCGTCATGGCCACCGAGCAGCGTGCCTACCCTTTCCCATGGTCGCGTGCCAATTTCAGCGATTCGCTGGTTTCCGGCTACAGCGCGTGGTGCTGTCGCGTCGGCGGCGCGCTGGTCGGCCATGCGGTGATGATGCTGGTGCTGGACGAGGCGCACCTGCTCAACATTACCATCTCACCGGATTGGCAGCGGCATGGTTACGGCATGCTCGTCATGCAGCACTTGTTCGACGTGGCGCGTTCGCACGGGGCAAAGCGCATGTTCCTCGAGGCGCGGCCGTCCAACGCGCCGGGGCAGGGTTTGTACGACAAGCTCGGTTTCGAAACCATCGGCCGGCGGCGCGGCTACTATCCGGCCGATGCAGGGCGCGAGGACGCCGTGGTCATGGCGCTGACTTTATGAGCAGGCGAGAGAGCATTTTGAGGGAGATGGGGCTCGCGCCGCTGTGGCGCCTGCGGGACAGGCCGGCGCTGCCGGCCGCAGCGCCGGCCGAGGCGGAACCGGTGCCGGCGCCGCCAGTCGACACACCGACCGGTAACGAGCGGACCCGACGCATCGCGGCCATGGGATGGGACGAGTTGCGCGCGGCGGTGGCGGAATGCCGCGACTGCCGGCTGTGCGAGCGGCGCAAGCAGGCGGTACTCGGCGTCGGCGATGTCGAGGCCGACTGGCTGTTCGTCGGCGAGGGACCGGGCGTCGAGGAGGACGAGAAGGGCGAGCCCTTTGTCGGACAGGCCGGCAAGCTGCTCGACGCCATGCTGGCGGCCATCGATCTCAGGCGCGGCCGCAAGGTCTACATCGACAATGCGGTGAAATGCCGCCCGCCGAACAACCGCGCGCCCGAGCCCGACGAGACCGCGGCCTGCTTTCCCTACTTGCAACGGCAGATCGGGTTGATCCGGCCCAAACTCATCGTCGCGCTGGGCAGGCCGGCGGCGGAGACGCTGCTCAATTGCGAAATAAAGGTCGGCGCTTCGCGCGGTCGATTGCACGATTACCGCGGCATCCCCCTCATCGTCACCTACCACCCGGCCTATCTGCTGCGCAATCTGGCCGACAAGGCCAAGGCGTGGGAGGACCTCTGTTTTGCGCGGCGCACCCTGAAAGAATTGAACGATGTCGGCGGGTAACGAAGGCTCGGTGCGGGCCATCCTCTACGCGCTCGGCGCCAACTTCGGCATCGCCGTGGCGAAGTTCGGTGCGGCCTGGTGGACGCATTCCGGCTCGATGCTGGCCGAGGCGATCCACTCGACGGCCGACTGCGCGAACCAGCTCCTGCTGCTCCTCGGCATGAAGGAGGCGAAGCGCCCCGAGAGCGCCGACCATCCGCTCGGCCACCATCGCGTCACCTACTTCTGGTCGATGATCGTCGCCCTGCTGCTGTTCTTCATGGGCGGCGCCTTCTCGGTCTACGAGGGCATCGAACGCCTGCGCCATCCGCATCCGCTGGACAACGGCCTGGCGGCGCTGGCCGTGCTCGGCGTCGCCGTGGTGCTGGAGGCCTTCTCGCTCGCCGGCGCGCTGCGCGAGATCCGCAAGGTGGCGAACGGCAAGCCCTTCCTGCGCTGGTTCCGCGAGACGCGCGAATCCGAGCTGATGGTGGTGGCGGGCGAGGACATCGCCGCCCTGGCGGGACTGACTTTTGCGTTCATCGCCGTCGCCACGGCGCTGGCCACCGGCAACCCGCTGTGGGACGCCCTCGGCACCGTCGCCGTCGGCGTCGTGCTGATGCTCATCGCTGTCCTCGTGATGGCCGAGGTAAAGGGGCTGATCGTCGGCGAGTCCGCCTCGCCCGAGCAGCGCGAGGCGATCCGGCACTTCGTCGCCGTTCAGCCGGAAGTGGCGGAAGTGCTCAACGTCATCACCCTGGCCTGGGGCGACAAGGTGGTGATCGCCGTCAAGGCGCGCATGGCGGAGGCCGGGCGCATCAGCGGCGCGCAGCTGGTCGAGCGCATCAACGCCGTCGAGGCGCGCATGCAGGAGGCCTTCCCCACGGCCAAATGGGTGTTTTTCGAGCCGGACGTGCGCTGAACCCGCTGATATCGGCCTTTCGCACCCTAAAATATTCCCCGCATCACCACCAACCAAGGAGAACGCGATGCGCCTAAAGCTTCTTGCCCTGCTGGCCCTTGCCGCCAGCCTGCTCAGCGGTTGCGGCTACAACCAGATCCAGACTGCCGACGAACAGGTGAGCGCCGCCTGGTCGGAGGTGCTCAACCAGTACAAGCGCCGTGCCGACCTGATCCCCAACCTGGTGCAGATCGTGCAGGGCTATGCCGCGCACGAGAAGGATGTGCTGACCCGGGTCACCGAGGCGCGTTCGAATGTGGCCGGCATCAAGGCCACGCCGGAGCTGATCAACGATCCCGAGGCCTTCGCCAGGTTCCAGGCCGCCCAGTCGCAACTGAGCGGCGCGCTGGCGCGCCTGCTGGCCGTGGCGGAGAACTACCCGAACCTGAAGGCCGACGCCAGTTTCCGCGACTTGCAGGCGCAGGTCGAGGGCACCGAGAACCGCATCGCCGTGTCGCGCAACCGCTACATCAGGGCGGTGCAGGAGTACAACGTCACGGTGCGCGTCTTCCCCAACAACCTGACGGCGATGCTGTTCGGCTACAAGACCAAGGCCAACTTCACGGTCGAGGACGAGAAGGCGATGTCGGTGCCGCCGGCGATCAAATTCGACGCAACGCCGGCACCCGCCGCCAAGTAATCCGGGCGCGCAGACCGCTGCGGCATTGCCTGCCGCAGGAGAGACCGGCCCTCAGGACGAATTGCCGAACGGCCCCGTGATTCCTTGATCAGTGCCTGACGTTGACGTTCTTTGCCGCGGCGAGGAGTCGTTTCAGCTCCTCGCCGTGCTCGCACATGTTGCGACGGTGCCAGAAGCGGACCAGCAGCATGGTCAGGCTGACAAAAAGGCCGAAGAGGACTATGACGACGTGGACCGACAGGTCGAGATAGACCAGCAGGGCATACAGTCCGAGCATCACCAGAATGCTGGCGTTCTCGTTGAAGTTCTGCACGGCGATGGAGTGGCCGGCCCCCATCAGGATATGGCCGCGGTGCTGCAGCAGGGCGTTCATCGGCACGACGAAGAAGCCGGCCATGGCGCCGACCGCTACCATCATGACCAGCGCCACCGGCAGCCCGGTGACGAAGACCATGCCCACCACGATGACGCCCATGGCGATGCCGACCGGCAATACCTTCACCGATTTGTCAAGCGAGACGGCCCTGGCCGCGATCACCGCGCCGATTGCAATGCCCAGCGCCACCACGCCCTGCAGGACGGTGGCCTTGTCGAGCGGCAGGCCGAGCGCCTTGTCCGCCCATTTCAGCACGATGAATTGCAGCGTGGCGCCGGCGCCCCAGAACAGGGTGGTGACGGCGAGCGAGATCTGGCCCAGCTTGTCGCGCCAGAGCAGGCGCACGCAATGCCCGAACTCGTGCATCAGATACATCGGATTCCTGTGCAGCGGCTTGTGGTCGACGCCGGTGTCGGGGATGTAGAGATTGAAAATTGCGGCAATCAGGTAGAGCAGCGAGATCACCAGCATGGCGACTTCCGCCGGCGTGTCGATCGATGTCTCGATGCCCGGCAGGTCGAACGCCAGCAGAAAACCGCTCACCGTAGGATTGATCAGGACGCCGCCCAGCACCGTGCCGAGGATGATGGCGGCCACCGTCAGGCCTTCTATCCAGCCATTGGCAACGACCAGTTTGTCGTGCGGCAGGTACTCGGTGAGGATGCCGTACTTGGCCGGGGAATAGGCCGCGGCGCCAAGACCGACGATGCCATAGGCGAGCAGCACATAGTAGTAGGTATGGAGGCCCAGAAAATCCAGCTGTGGGACAGTCGAGAACAGCAGCAGGATGCAGCCGGCGATCTTGATGGTGTTGCTGATCAGCATCACGCGCCCCTTGGCCATCGAGTCGGCGAAGGCGCCGACGAAGGCTGCCAGCGCGACGTAGGAGACGGTGAAGAACAGCTTCAGGAGGGGTTCGTACTGGGCGGGCGAGTGGATGTCCCGCAGCATGGCGATGGCGGCGATGAGCAGGGCGTTATCCGCCAGCGCAGAAAAGAACTGCGCCGCCATGATGATGTAAAAGCCGAGGTTCATTCGGCAATACGCCGCGGAGCAGTGTGGACGGCCGGCATCATTTCTTATGGGAATAGGGTGGCGGCTTTATACCATGAAGGCAAAAAATGTGTCCGAGGCTCTGGTCGGAATGGGATTTGGTAATGGATTCAAGTACCAATCCGCACAAAAATGGCAAATCAGGCTACCTTATGCGCCCAATTTGTGCTTGAATAACAGCCTATAAGAGAATAAGAGGGGAGCCGATTATGGCTGACCGGAGATTACAGGTCTTCCACGCCGTCGCCAAGCAGTTGTCGTTTACCAAGGCGGCGGAAGTACTGTTCATGACGCAGCCGGCGGTGACTTTCCAGATCAAGCAGCTGGAAGAGCATTTCAACACGCGCCTTTTCGATCGCGGCCATGGCAAGATCTCGATGACGCCAGCCGGCGAGACGGTGCTCGAGTACGCCGAACGCATCCTCGGCTTGTCTTCCGAGCTGGACGTGCGCCTGGCCGAAATGACCGGACAGATCGGCGGGCCGCTGTTGGTGGGCGCCAGCACCACCATCGCCGAATTCATGCTGCCGCGCATTCTCGGCGAGTTCAAGTCGCAGTATCCCAACGTCAGGCCGCGGCTGATCGTCGCCAACTCGGAGTCGATCGAGACGCGCGTCGCCGAGCACACCCTGGACATCGGCCTCATCGAGGCGCCCTCCCACCAGGGCAATTTGCAGTGCGAGGTCTGCTGCGACGACGAGCTGCTGGTGATCTGCGCGCCGGGATCCGCGCTCGCCAAGAACAAGGAATTGACGCCGCAGCTGCTGGCAACGCATCCTTTCGTCAGCCGCGAGCCGGGCTCCGGCACGCGCGAGGTGACCGATACCTATTTCCGCAGCGCCGGCGTGCCGCCGGACAGCCTGAACATCGTCATCGAGCTTGGCAGTCCGGAGGCGATCAAGGGAGTGGTGGAGACCGGCATCGGCTTCGCCATCGTTTCGCGCGCCTCGGTGGCCAAGGAAAAGCGCCTCGGCGACCTGCTCGCCATTCCGCTCAAGCCGCGCCTGACGCGCACGCTGTCGATGGTCTACCCGAAGGAGAAGTTCCGTTCGCGGCTGGTCAATACCTTCGTCGAATTCGCCACCGCCAAGCTCAAACAGTTCGCGGTCAAGCAAGGCTGATTTGACCCGCCCGATTCGCGCCACCATCGATCTGTCCGCGCTGCGCGGCAACTTCACCGTGGCACGGCAGCGCGCGGGCGGCGCGGCGCTGTGGGCCGTCATCAAGGCCAATGCCTACGGCCATGGCCTGCTGCGCGCGGCAAGCGCCCTCGATGATCTGGCCGACGGTTTCGCCTTGCTCGATCTCGAAGACGCCGTCATTTTGCGCGAGGCCGGTTTTCGCCAACCCATCCTCCTGCTCGAGGGTTTTTTCGATGTCGACGAGCTGCCGCTGCTTGCCGAACATGGCCTGACGCCGGTGGTGCACTGCCTGGAGCAGGTGGAGATGCTGGCGAGCGCCGCGCTGCCGGCACGGCTGCCCGTGTATCTCAAGCTCAACACCGGCATGAACCGCCTGGGCCTCTCCGCCGAGGAGTTTCAGCCTGCCCTGACGGCGCTGGAGACCACGCCGGGCGTTGCCGGCATCACCCTGATGACGCATTTCGCCGACGCCGACCTGGCGCGCGGCATCGATTGGCAGATGGCGCATTTTCGCGATGCCGTCCGGGGCTGCGAAAATCCGGTCAGCCTGGCCAACTCGGCGGCGCTGCTGCGCTTTGCCGAAGCCCGCCGCGGCTGGGTGCGGCCCGGCATCATGCTCTACGGCGCTTCGCCCTTTCCGCAGGACGAAAGCGCCGAGGCGCTCGGTCTGCGGCCGGTGATGACGCTCTCCAGCCAGCTCATTGCCGTGCACGAGCTGGCGGCAGGCGAGCGCGTCGGCTACGGCGGCCTCTTCACCGCCGAGCGGCCGATGCGCATCGGCGTCGTCGCCTGCGGCTATGCCGATGGCTATCCGCGCCATGCGCCGAGCGGCACGCCGCTGCTCGTCGAGGGCCGGCACGCGTGCAGCGTCGGTCGCGTCTCGATGGACATGATCATGGTCGACCTCGAAGGCATTCCGGATGCCGGCATCGGCTCGCCGGTGGTGCTGTGGGGCGAAGGACTGCCGGTGGACGACGTCGCCGGCGCCGCCGGCACCGTCAGCTACGAGCTGCTCTGCGCGCTGGCGTCGCGCGTGCCGGTGATCGAGAAGGATTGAGGAGCTCACGCAACGGGCCGCCAGCCTGTAGTATCGCCTCATGGCCAAGCAAAAGACCGTCTACACCTGCACCGAGTGCGGCGGCAGTTCGCCGAAATGGCAGGGCCAGTGCCCACACTGCTCGGCCTGGAATACGCTGGTGGAAACCCTGGCGGAAGCGGCGCCGACCAACCGCTTTGCGGCCGTCGCCGGCAGCGGCAAGCTGCAGCGCCTGGCCGAGATCCGCCCGCGCGAGGAGTCCCGCGTCGCCACCGGCATCGAGGAGTTCGACCGCGTCCTGGGCGGCGGCCTGGTGGCGGGCGGTGTGGTGCTGATCGGCGGCGATCCCGGCATCGGCAAGTCGACCCTGCTGCTGCAGGCCCTGTCACTCATCGCCCGACGACAGGCGGCGCTGTATGTCTCCGGCGAGGAATCCGCCGAGCAGGTGGCGCTGCGCGCGCAGCGCCTGCAGCTCGACGTCGGCGGCCTGCAACTGCTCACTGAAATCCACCTGGAGAAAATCCTGGCCGCGCTGGCCGGACACCCGCCGCGCATCGCCGTGATCGATTCGATCCAGACGCTGTATTCCGATGCCCTGCAGTCGGCGCCCGGCTCGGTGGCGCAGGTGCGCGAGTGCGCCGCGCAGCTGACGCGACACGCCAAGCAATCCGGCACCTGCATCGTCTTCGTCGGCCACGTCACGAAGGAGGGCGCGCTGGCCGGGCCGCGCGTGCTGGAGCACATCGTCGACACCGTGCTGTATTTCGAGGGCGATCCCAACTCCAGCTTTCGCCTCATCCGCGCCGTGAAGAACCGCTTCGGCGCGGTGAATGAACTGGGCGTCTTCGCCATGACCGACAAGGGGCTGCGCGGCGTTTCCAACCCGTCCGCGCTGTTCCTGTCGCACCATGAGCAGCAGGTGGCCGGCTCCTGCGTGCTGGTGACGCAGGAGGGCACGAGGCCCCTGCTGGTGGAGATCCAGGCGCTGGTGGACGAGGCGCATTCGCCCAGCCCGCGCCGACTTTCCGTCGGCCTCGAGCAGAACCGGCTGGCCATGCTGCTGGCGGTGCTGCACCGCCACGCCGGCATTGCCTGCTTCGACCAGGATGTCTTCGTCAATGCCGTCGGCGGCGTCAAGATCAACGAGCCTGCGGCCGACCTCGCCGTACTGCTGGCCATCGTCTCCAGCCTGCGCAACCGGCCGCTGCCGCAGAAGCTGATCGCTTTCGGCGAGGTCGGCCTGGCCGGCGAGATCCGCCCTGCGCCGCGCGGCCAGGAACGCCTCAAGGAAGCCGCCAAGCTTGGCTTCACCCATGCCCTCATCCCGAAGGCCAACGCGCCGAAGCAGGCGATCAAGGGCATCGAGGTCATCGCCCTGGAGCGGGTGGAACAGGCAATCGGCAGGATGCGGGAGCTGCATTGAGCGGATGGCATCTATCGTGGCAGATGCTGAAGCGCGATTTCCGCGCCGGCGAATTGCGCCTGCTCGGACTGGCGCTGCTCATCGCCGTGGCCAGCCTGTCGAGCGTGAGCTTCTTCTCGGACCGGCTGGCGCGGGCGCTTCAGCGCGAGGCGCACCAGCTCCTGGGCGGCGACCTGCTGCTGCTGGCCGACCATCCCTGGAGCACGTCCTATCGCGCGGAAGCGCAACGGCTCGGGCTGCGCGTCATCGGCAGTGTGAGCTTTCCGAGCATGACCTCGGCCAACGGGACCAGCCATCTGGCCGACATCAAGGCGGTCGAACCGGGCTATCCGCTGCGCGGCGCGCTGCGAGCGGCACCGGCGCTCAACGCGCCCGATGCGCAGGCGCACGGAACGCCCGAGCGCGGCACCGTCTGGCTGGACGAGCGGCTGACCTCCGCCCTCGGGGCGAAACCCGGCGACCGGGTGCAACTCGGCAACGCCCGCCTCGCCGTGTCGGCGGTACTGACTTTGGAGCCCGACCGCGGGGTGAATTTTTTCAATATCGCGCCGCGCCTGATGATGCACGTCGACGACCTGCCGGCCACGCAGCTGGTCCAGGTCGGCAGCCGCGTCACCTGGCGCCTGCACCTTGCCGGCGATGCGAAGGCCGTTAGCGCCTTTCGGAAATGGGCGGAGAAGCGCCTCGGCCGCGGCGAGCGCATCGAGGACCTCGACAACGCGCGCCCCGAGGTGCGCAACGCCCTCGATCGTGCCGGGAAGTTCCTGCGCCTGGCGGCGCTGCTGGCGGCGGTGCTGGCGGCGGTCGCCGTCGGTCTCGCCGCGCGCCGTTTCATGCAGCGGCATCTCGACGGCTGCGCCGTGATGCGCTGCCTCGGTGCGCAGGAAGGCCAGTTGCTGCGCATCTTCCTCGGCGAATTCCTGCTCTTCGGCGTAATTGCCTCGGCCCTCGGCTGCCTGGCCGGCTTTGGCGCCCAGTTTGCGCTGGAGCGGCTTCTGGCCAGCCTGCTCACGACGGAATTGCCGGCACCGTCCCCGCTGCCGCTGGCCTACGGGTTCGCCGTCGGACTGACGTTGCTGGCCGGTTTCGCCCTGCCGCAGCTGGCGCGTCTGCGCAATGTGCCGACGGTGCGCGTGCTGCGGCGCGAGTGGGCCGGGGCCGAACCGCTGGCGCGTACCGGCTACGCCTTTGGCGCCGCAACGCTGGCCGTGCTGATGCTGTGGATGGCCGGCGAGCTCAAGCTCGGCCTGTGGGTACTGGGGCTGTTTTCCCTGGCCGTCGGCCTTTATGCCGGCGTGGCGCGCTTGTCGCTCGCCGCGGCGGGACGCTTGCGCGGCGCCGCCGGCGCTGGCTGGCGCTACGGCCTCGCCTCACTGTGCCGGCGTCCGGGGACCAGCGTGATCCAGGCGGTGGCCCTCGGCCTCGGCATGACCGCGCTGCTGCTGCTGACCCTGGCGCGAGACGACCTGCTGAGCTCGTGGAAGCGCAGCGTACCGCCGGATGCGCCCAACCGCTTCATCATCAACATCCAGCCCGGGCAGTCCGAGCCGCTGCTCGAACTGTTCGCCGACAGGGGGCTGGCGAAGCCTGATCTGCTGCCGATGATCCGCGGCCGCCTGGTGGCGGTGAACGGCCGGCCGGTCGTTGCCGCGGATTATGCCGAGGAGCGCGCCCAGCGCCTCGTCGAGCGCGAGTTCAACCTGTCGTGGACGGTCGCGCTGCCGGAGGGCAATACGCTCACGGCCGGCCGCTGGTTCACCGCCCAGGATGCCGGCGTGCCGCAGTTCTCGGTGGAGCAGGGGCTGGCCGATACCCTGAAGCTGAAGCTGCACGACCGGCTCACCTACGAAATCGCCGGCCAGCGGCTGGAAGCGGGGATCACCTCGCTGCGCAAGCTCGACTGGGATTCGATGCGGGTGAATTTCTTCGTCGTCACGCCGCCCGGCGTGCTGGAACCGTTCCCGGCCAGCTACATCACCAGCTTCCATCTGCCGCAGGAAAAGGCCGGTTTCGTCGGGGAACTGGTGGCGGCGCATCCCAACCTGACGGTGATCGACGTCGCCTCCATCCTGCGCCAGTTCCAGTCGGTGATGGACCAGCTGGCGCAGGCGGTGCAGTTCGTCTTCGCGTTTTCGCTCATCGCCGGGCTGGCGGTGCTGTATGCCGCCCTGGAGTCCACCCACGACGAGCGCGAGTACGAGATCGCCGTGCTGCGCACCCTGGGCGCGCGCAACCGTCAGCTGCGCGCCGCGCTGGCGGCGGAATTCGCCGCGCTCGGCGGCATTGCCGGCGTGGTGGCCGGCATCGGTTCGGCCATCATCAGCTGGCTGCTTGGGCGTTTCGTCTTCCAGATCCCCTACGAGCCGGACTGGCTGGTGCTGCCCGCCGGCGTGCTGTTGGGCGTCGCCGGCATCACCTTCGCCGGGCTGGCCGGCACCGCCCGCACCCTGCGCGTGCCGGCCCTGCAAAGCCTGCGGGCGCTTGCCTGAAAAAATCCGGGAATTTATTGCCAAAGGTATAGGCAAGCCGACCACCCGCTGCTATACTCAACTTTATAAATAGAATGCAAGCCTCTGTGATGACATGGATTTCCATGTTTGGGCTCCACCGAGGCATATGAGAGGGTCATGCCCGAATTCTGGACGGTGGTCGCGCTGCTGATAGCAGGCGCGGCTGCAATGCTCATCCTATGGCGAATCGCCGCGCTCCACGCGGCGACGAAGGAACTCCCTTCCGACATCGAATTCGCGCTGGCCGAGAAGCACCGCGCCCTGCTGGCCGACCTGCACGACGGCCTCAACCGGCAGGGCGACCGCCTGCTCTCGCAGAGCGCCGAATCCGGCGAGCGCCTGCAGAAGGCGCTGGCGGAGCTGAACGCTTCCTTCCAGGCCAGGCAGGACCAGTTGCGCGCAGAAATCCTCGAACAGATCCTGCTCAAGCTGGCCGGGCAGGCGCGCGCCGACCGCGAATTGCTGCAATCCGGGCTGGCCCAGGCCACGACCCAGCTTTCCGCCAGCATGGAAAGCCTCACCCGCAGCATCAACGAGCGCCTCGAGCAGATCAGCGGACGTGTCAGCGAGCGGCTCGACGAGGGCTTCAGGAAGACCAACGAGACCTTCGCCAACGTGATGGCGCGACTGGCCACCATCGACGAAGCGCAGAAGAAGATCGACGGCCTCACCACCAACGTCGTCAGCCTGCAGGAACTGCTCGGCGACAAGAAGGCGCGCGGCGCCTTCGGCGAGGTGCAGCTGGAAGCCCTGGTGCGCAATGCGCTGCCGCCGGGCAGTTTCGAGTTCCAGTACACCCTCTCCAACGGCAGCCGCGCCGACTGCGTGCTGAAGCTGCCCGAGCCGACCGGGCTGGTGGCGGTGGACTCGAAATTTCCGCTGGAGAACTACCACCGCATGTTCGCGCCGGAGGCGTCCGAGTTCGAGCGCCGTGCCGCGCAGACTGACTTTCGCGCCGACCTGAAGCGGCACATCGACGCCATCGCCTCGAAGTACATCCTGCCCAACGAGACCTCCGACGGCGCCGTGATGTTCGTGCCGGCCGAGGCGGTGTTCGCCGAGATCCACGCCTACCACCCGGAGACGGTCGGCTACGCCATGCAGAAGCGCGTCTGGATCGTCTCGCCGACGACCCTGATGGCCGTCCTCAACACCGCGCGCGCCGTGTTGAAGGACGTCGAGACGCGCCACCAGATCCACATCATCAAGGACGCGCTGGGCAAGCTCTCCAAGGACTTCGCACGCTTCGACGAGCGCATGCAGCGCCTCGCCACGCACATCGACCAGGCGCAAAAGGACGTGCAGGACGTGCAGGTCAGCAGCCGCAAGATCAGCGGCCAGTTCGCCCGCATCGAGGGTGTCGAACTGGACGGCCTCGAGCACGCACCGGCGATCGCCGCCGTACCGTTACGCAAGGCGGGCGAGCAATGAGCCGCACCACGCATCGCCTGCAGATCGCCTGGCACGCGCTGGCCGCGCTGGCCGTGCTGTGCACCTGCGGCGCGGCGCTGGCCCTCGGCCCCGCCGACGAGGTGCATTCGCTCACCGTCGCCTGGTTTGCCGGACTGGGCGGGGCCAGCGCGCTGGGCGGCTGGCTGGCATGGAACCAGATCTCGTCGAGCCGCCTGCGCGACCAGCTCAACCTCATCGACACCGCTTTCCGCTGCGTGGACGTTGCCGTGATCGGCCTTGATGACCGCAGCCGCATCTTCTTTGCCAATGCCGCTGCGGCGAAGCTGGCCGGGATCGGGCAGGCGGAGCTGGCCGGCACTGCCTTCGAAATGGCATTTCCCCTGCGCAGCGCCGCGGATGGCACGCCGATCCTGCTCGATCAGTTGCAGGCGAACTGCGGTCCGGAGGCTGCCGCGATGCGCGCGGTGCTGCGCGATGCCGCCGACGGCGAGCATGTCCTCGACATCAATTGCGCCTGCGAGGAAAACGGCCGCAGCCGGGTCAGCTTCCTTGCCATGGAGGATGTCTCGATCCCGCGCGGCATCTCGCTAGAACTGTTCTGGCAGGCCAACCACGATGCGCTGACCGGACTGGTGAACCGCCGCGGCTTCGAGGACCAGCTGCACAAGGCCATCGCCGTCGGCGGCGTGCCCGACAAGCAGCACACGCTGCTGTTCATCGACCTCGACCGCTTCAAGCTGATCAACGACAGCGGCGGACATGCCGCCGGCGACGAATTCCTGCGCCAGATCGCCGCCGTGCTGCGCACCCGCGTGCGCACCACCGATGTGCTGGCGCGCATGGGCGGCGACGAGTTCGCCGTGCTGCTGCACGCCTGCCCGGTTGAGCAGGCGCTGCGCATCGCCAACGCCATCCGCCAGGACGTTTCGAACTACCGCTTCGTCTGGCGCGAGAAGGTTTTCCATGTCGGCGCCAGCATCGGCCTGGTGGTGCTGTCCGACCCGAGCGCCAGCGCGGAGGCGGTGATGGAGCAGGCGGATGCCGCCTGCTACACGGCCAAGGAGGCCGGCCGCGACCAGATCCGCGTCCATCACGCCAGGGCCGCCAGCCAGCAGCCGCGCGCCGACATGAACATCGTCGAGGCCATCCATGATGCCATCGAGCGCAACGGCTTCCGCCTGTTCCGCCAGCGCATCGCCGGCCTCGGCGGGGCGGACGCCAAGGCGCGGCATTTCGAACTGCTGCTGCGCATGGTCGACCACGAGGGCAAGATCGTGCCACCGATGGTGTTCATCCCGTCCGCCGAACGGCACAACATGATGCAGGCCATCGACCGCTGGGTGTTCGCCAACGCCCTGACGGCGATCCGCCGCGAGTGCGACGCCACGCCGGACACCCTGCCGGTGTTCGACATCAACCTTTCCGCCGAGAGCATCAACGACAGCCGCTTTCCCGCCTTCGTGCGCGAGCAGATCACCCTGCACAAGGTTCCGCCGGCCGCCATCTGCTTCGAAATCACCGAGACGCTGGCGGTGGCCAACCTGACCAAGGCGGCCGAACTGATTCGCGAACTGAAGGAACTGGGTCTGCGCTTCGCGCTGGACGACTTCGGCGCCGGCATGTGCTCCTTTGCCTATCTCAAGCACCTGCCGGTGGATTACGTCAAGATCGACGGTGCCTTCGTGCGCGACATGTTTGCCGAGCCGATGAACCTCGAGGTGGTCACCGCCATCAACAACATCGCCCACTCGCTCGGCATGAAGACCATCGCCGAGTTCGTCGAGACCGAAGGCGCGCTCAACCGCCTGCGCCAGATGGGCGTCGACTACGCCCAGGGCCACGCCGTCGGGCGACCGTTCTTCTTCTCGTAGGTCGGCCTTCAGGCCGACAGCCGAGGCCGCTCATCCGCAGTTGTCGGGCTGAAGCCCGACCTACACCAGACCCTCGAAAGGCTGCACGCCGACGAGCTCGCCCGCCTCGACGTTGCCGCGCTCGTGCTCGACGACGATGATGCAGTTCGCTTCCGACATCGAGCGCAGCACGCCGGACCCCTGCGCGCCGGTGGCGCGCACCTTCCATTCGCCGTCCTCGCGGAACAGGATGCCGCGCTGGAACTCGCTGCGACCCGGACGCTTCTTCAGCGGCGTGACGCAGGGCACGCGGAACTGCGGCAGCGGCTCGATGGGCGACATCCCCATCATCTTCAGCAGCGCCTCGCGCACGAGTTCGTAGAAGGTCACCATCACGGCGACCGGATTGCCGGGCAGGCCGAACAGCCACGCACCACCGATCCTGCCGAAGGCCATCGGCCGGCCGGGGCGCATGGCGATCTTCCAGAACGCCACTTCGCCCAGCTTCGCCATCATGCCGCGGATGAAATCGGCCTCGCCGACGGAGACGCCGCCGCTGGTGAGGATCACGTCGGCCTGCGCGGCCGCCTGGTGAAAGGCCGTTTCCAGCGCGGCCGGCTCGTCGCGCACCACGCCGAGGTCGATCACCTCGCAGCCCAGGCGCGCCAGCATGCCGTAGAGGGTGTAGCGGTTGCTGTCGTAGACCTCGCCCTCCTTGAGCGGCGTGCCAACCGAGCACAGCTCGTCCCCGGTGGAGAAGAAGGCGACGCGCAGGCGGCGGCGCACGGAAATCTCGGCGGCGCCGAGGGAGGCGATCAGGCCGAGCTCCGCCGGACGGACCATCTTGCCGGCGCGGATCGCCGGCGTGCCGGCGCGCAGGTCCTCGCCGGCGCGGCGGATGTGCTGGCCCTGCCGCTGCTTCGCCGGAACGACGACGCGATCGTTCCCGGCCCGCACCACTTCCTGGATCACCACCGTGTCGGCGCCCTCGGGAATCACGCCGCCGGTCATGATGCGCACGCACTGGCCCGCCTCGACGCGGCCCGCGAAGGCGCGCCCGGCGAAGGTGGTGCCGGCCAGCCGCAGCACGGTGTCGCCCTCGGCGGCGAGGTCGGCGAAGCGCACGGCGTAGCCGTCCATCGCCGAGTTGTCGTGGCCGGGTACGTTGAGGGGGGAAATCACGTCTTCCGCCAGCACGCGGCTGAGCGTGCTGCGCACGAAGACGCGCTCCGTGCCGGCGACGGGTTCGACCAGGTCGAGGATCAGTTTGCGAGCCTGGGCGACACTGAGGGATTCCGGATCGTAGCCGTCCGCGCAGGAAAGGGTCTTCAGAAGCGAGGTCATGGTTCCAGTTCGTTCAATTCTTCAAGCGTGTTGATGTTGGCGAAGGCGCGCTCGTCGGGGAATGCCACCTCGGCCACCTCGAGGGCGGCATACCAGGCGTCGACCTTGCGGCCGCCGGCCTCGAGGAAGGCCGTCAGGCCGTCCAGCACCTCGCGGCGCACCAGGGAGAATACCGGATGCGGCTGGTCCCCGGTTTTGGCCACGGCGAGGTCGGCGCCGGCGGACCCCAGCGCGTCACGCAGGCGCGCCACCAGGTCTTGCGGCAGGAAGGGCGAGTCGCAGGGCGCGGTGACCAGCAGCGGCGTCTCGCAGGCGAGCAGGCCGGTGTGCAGGCCGGCCAGCGGCCCGGCGAAGCCGGCGATGCGGTCGGGGATGACCGGATAGCCAAAGGCGGCGTAGGCCTCCAGGTTCTGGTTGGCGTTGATGAGCAGGGCGTCCACCTGCGGCGCCAGGCGCGCGATGGCCCAGGCCGCCATCGGCCTGCCGCGGAAGGGCTGCAGGCCCTTGTCGCGTCCGCCCATGCGGCGGCCGAGGCCGCCGGCGAGGATGAGGCCGGTGATTGTCTCAGGGGGCATGAAAGAAATCTCTTATAACGCAGAGGGCGCAGAGGACGCGGAGAAAAACGGAAAGCTTCATGAAGTGATCTTTCTCTGCGTCCTCTGCGTCTCTACGCTCTCTGCGGCAAGAGCGGCTTGCTTCTCAAATCGTTCCGCGCCGGTGAACAGGAGATAGTGCCTGCCCTGGGCGCGGCCGATCATGGTGAGGCCGAGGCGGCTGGCGAGGTCGTAGCCCATCTGCGTCAGGCCGGAGCGCGAAACGAGGAAGGGGATGCCCATCTGCGCCGTCTTGATCACCATCTCGGAAGTGAGCCGGCCGGTGGTGTAGAAGACCTTGTCGCCGCCGTCGAGTCCGTCCAGCCACATCTGCCCGGCGATGGCGTCCACCGCGTTGTGGCGGCCGACGTCCTCGACGAACATGAGGATCTCCGTGCCCCGCGCCAGCGCGCAGCCGTGCACCGCGCCGGCCTGCTTGTAGATCGACTCGTGGTGGCGCACCGCGTCGAGCAGGCCGTAGAGGGTGGCCTCGTCGAGGCGCGCCCCGGCCGGCAGCGTGATGTGTTCGAGTTCATCCATCAGGTCGCTGAACACCGTACCCTGGCCGCAGCCGGTGGTGACGGTGCGCCGGCCCATGCGCGCATCGAGGTCGCCGGCGCTGCGGGTGGTGGTGACCGCCACCGAATCGGTTTCCCAGTCGACCTGCACGGCGGCGATGTCCTCCAGGCGTTCGACCAGGCGCTGGTTGCGCAGGTAGCCGATGGCCAGCGCCTCCGGCGCGCCGCCGAGCGTCATCAGGGTGACGATCTCGCGCTTGTCGAGGTAGAGCGTCAGGGGATGCTCGCCGGCGATGGGCGTCGGCACGACCTCGCCGCGTTCGTTGACAGCGGCGATGGTGATGGTGGCCGGACGGGCGGCCTGGGTGAGCTGCGGACGGTAGGGCACGGAAGCTATCTCAATAATATCCATGAGTGCGACGGGCCTGCTCTGGGTGCAGGGCAAGGCGCGAGCGACGCGGTTGGGTCAGTCCCAATAAGGAGCGAGCAACGCCGCCATGCGCCCAGAGCAGACCCGTCCCGAAGGGTTGCATCCAAAAGCGCCGGCTGCGGCGTTGCACTCCTTGCCAAGGGAATTACCCTTGGCTTCGTCGCGCGCCTTGCAGTCGACGCTTTTGGATGCAACGCATCTCATGGATATTGTTGAGATAGCTTCTACCCCCCCGTCATCGACATGAAGCGGACGACCTTGGGATCGTTCATCTGCTCGTTGAAGTCGTGCCCCTTCGGCTTGATGCCCATCGAGTCGACGATGGCCTGCCGAAGCGGCGCGTCGTCGCCGGGATGGGCGCGCAGCACCGGCATCAGGGGCAGGGCGTCGTTCTGGCCGAGGCAGGGATACAGCTCGCCCTTGCAGGTGATGCGCACGCGGTTGCAGCTGTCGCAGAAATTGTGCGAGTGGGGCGAGATGAAGCCGACCTTGGTTTTCGTGCCGGGGATGCGCCAGTAGCGTGCCGGCCCGCCGGTGGTCTCGGCCGAGCTGACCAGCTCGAAATGCGGGCGCAGCAGGGCGAGGGCGTCGTCCGAGCTGAAATAGGTGTCGGCGCGGGGATGGTCGACCGTGCCGAGCGGCATCTCCTCGATGAAGGACAGGTCGATGCCCTTGCCGACGGCGAAGCGCACCAGGTCGACGAACTCGTCGTCGTTCACGCCGCGCATCATCACCGTGTTGAGCTTGATGCCGTCGAAGCCGGCGGCGATCGCCGCATCGATGCCGCGCAGCACCTTGTCGAGTTCGCCGACGCGGGTGATCGACTTGAAGCGGTCGGCGCGCAGCGTGTCGAGGCTGATGTTCACGCGCTTGACGCCCGCCTCGCGCATTTCGGCGGCGTAGCGCTCGAGCTGAGAGCCGTTGGTGGTGACCACCAGTTCCTTGAGGCCATCGAGCCTGCCGGCCTCGCGCATCAGCCAGAGGGCGTTGCGCCGCACCAGCGGCTCGCCGCCGGTGATGCGCACCTTGGTCACGCCCATGGCGACGAAGGTGCGGATCACGCGCAGGCATTCCTCCAGGCTGAGCAGGTGGTCGCGCGGGAGGAACTCCATCTCCTCCGCCATGCAGTAGAAGCAGCGGAAGTCGCAGCGGTCGGTGATCGACATCCGGATGTAGGTGATGTGGCGGCCGTATTTGTCCACCAGCGTGCCGGGCGCGTGGGAAGAGGTGGCCGGCGACGTCGGCGGCACGAACTGCGCGAGGCCGGACGGAACCGATTCGGGATTCAGGGATTCGTTGCGCATGGCTGTCTCGCTTTCGACGTTTTCACTTTCCGACAATTCGCGCCACTACGCAAGTACCGCAACCAAAATGAACCCATTTTTGCTGGAGGGGCTTGCTGCACCGCGGGACGGAGACTGGCTTTACTTTGAGGGTGCAAGAGGCTATAAAGACACAGTGTCGGATTCATGACGGGACGATGTGTCCCGAGGAGGTATCGCCAATCCGGAATTATCCATCAAACCGCTGAAAACAATAAGCCGACGCATCGGCATGACTATTGCAAAAAATAGTAGTCCTGATTCAGCAAACCGGCCCGCGCGGCCACCACAGGAGGAGGGAACGACGTGCAAGTCACCAGACGGCAGTTCTTCAAGATCTGCTCCGCCGGCCTGGGAGGATCCAGCATCGCCATGCTGGGCTACTCCCCCACGGCCGCCCTGGCGGAAGTCAGAGAATTCAAGCTTACCCACGCCACAGAAACCCGAAACACCTGCCCCTACTGCTCGGTGAGCTGCGGACTTCTGGTGTATTCGATCGGCGACAAGTCGAAAAATGCGAAGGGCAAGATCATCCACATCGAGGGCGATCCGGACAACCCCGTCAATCGTGGCACGCTGTGCCCGAAAGGTTCCGGGCTGCTCGACATGGTCAACAGCCCGAACCGGCTGACGCATCCCGAGGTGCGCGAGCCCGGCTCCAGCGAGTGGAAGCGCATTTCCTGGGACGATGCGCTCACCCGCATCACCAGGCACATGAAGGCGGATCGCGACGCCAACTTCATCGAGAAGAATGCCGACGGAACCACGGTCAATCGCTGGAATACCTTCGGCTTCCTGGCTTCTTCCGCATCCTCAAACGAGATAGGGTACATTACCGTCAAGACGCTGCGCGCCTGGGGCGTCGTGGCGTTGGACACGCAAGCCCGCATCTGACACGCCCCCACGGTATCCAGTCTGGGTCCGACATTTGGGCGTGGCGCGATGACCAACCATTGGGTCGACATCAAGAATGCCGACCTGGTGATCATCATGGGCGGCAATGCCGCCGAGGCGCATCCCTGCGGCTTCAAATGGGTTGTGGAAGCCAAGAAGCACCGCAAGGCCAAGCTGATCGTGGTCGATCCGCGTTTCACGCGCTCGGCCTCGGTTTCCGACTTCTATGCGCCGATCCGTGCCGGCAGCGACATCGCTTTCCTCGGCGGCGTCATCAACTACCTGCTGTCCAACGACAAGATCCATCACGATTACGTGAAGGCGTACACCAACGCGTCCTTCCTCGTCGACGAGGGCTTCAGGTTCGAGGACGGTTTTTATTCCGGCTACAACGCTGAGAAGCGCAACTACGACAAGGCGACCTGGCAATACCAGAAGGACAAGGACGGCTATGCCATGGTCGACGAAACCCTGCAGAGCCCGAACTGCGTCTTCCAGTTGATGAAGAAGCACTATGCGCGCTACACGCCGGAGCTGGTGAGCAAGACCACGGGGACGCCGAAGGAGGACTTCCTCAGGATCTGCGGCATGATCGCGGAGACCTCGGTGCCGAACAAGACCATGACCATTCTCTACGCCTTGGGATGGACGGAGCACACGGTCGGTTCGCAGAATATCCGCTCCATGGCCATGATCCAGCTCCTGCTGGGCAATATCGGCCGGGCGGGCGGGGGCGTCAACGCGCTGCGCGGCCATGCCAACGTGCAGGGCATCACGGACATGTGCCTGTATTCGGAGGTGCTGCCCGGTTATCTGTCGGCGCCGATGGATGGTGACAAGACGGTCGAGGCCTATCTTGCCCGCTGCACGCCCAAGGCGCTGCGGCCGAACCAGATGAACTACTGGCAAAACTTCCCGAAGTTCTTCAACAGCCTGATGAAGACTTGGTACGGCAGTGCTGCCACCAAGGATAACGGCTTCTGCTACGACTGGGTGCCCAAGAAGGACGGTCCCTACGATGCCCTGGCGATCTTCGAGCGCATGCACCAGGGCAAGATGCAGGGCTTCGTCTGCCAGGGGTTCAATCCGCTGGCGGCCGTGGCGCACAAGCGCAAGGTGGGCGATGCGCTGGCGAAACTGAAGTACCTGGTCATCATCGATCCGCTGGCGACGGAGACCTCCGAGTTCTGGAAGAACCACGGCGAGTACAACGAAGTCGATTCGTCGAAGATCCAGACCGAGGTGTTCCGCCTGCCGTGCAACCTCGTCACCGAGGATACGGGCAGCTACACCAATTCCGGACGCGTCTCGCAATGGCACTGGAAGGCGGTCGAAGGTCCCGGCGAGTCGAAGGGCGACGTCGAAATCATGGCGGCCCTGCACCTGCGGCTGAAGGCCATGTACGCCAAGGATGGCGGCAAGTTCCCCGATGCGATCCTCAACCTGACCTGGCCCTACCGCATTCCGGCCGATCCCGCACCCGAAGAACTCATCATGGAATATTCGGGCAAGGCGCTGGTCGATCTGACCGATGCGAAGGATTCGACCAAGGTGCTGGTCAAGGCGGGCGAGCAGCTGGCCGGGTTCGCTTTCCTGCGCGATGATGGCAGCACGACCTGCGGCAACTGGCTGTATGGCGGCTGCTGGTCGCAGGCAGGCAACCTGACGGCGCGGCGCGATGCATCCGATCCCTCCGGATTGGGGCAGACGCTCAACTGGGGTTACTCCTGGCCGGCCAACCGGCGCATTCTCTACAACCGCGCCGGAGCCGATCCCGCCGGCAAGCCGTGGGATGTCAGCCGGGCGGGAATCAGGTGGACCGGCACGGTCTGGGGCGGCAATGACGTGCCGGACATGCGCCCGAACGCCGCACCGGACGAGCACGTGATGCCCTTCATCATGAATCCGGAGGGTGTGGCGCGCCTGTTTGCCCCGGCGATGGCGGAAGGCCCGTTCCCGGAGCACTACGAGCCCTACGAGACGCCGATCGGCAACAATCCCTTCCATCCGAACAATCCGAAAGCCACCAGCAATCCGGTGACGCGCGTATTCAAAAGCGACATGGATGCCTTCGGCACGGCGAAGGACTTCCCCTACGTTGCGACCACCTACAGGCTGGTGGAGCACTTCCACTTCTGGACCAAGCACGCCAGGATCAACGCCATCCTGCAGCCGGAACAATTCGTCGAGATCGGCGAGGAGTTGGCGAAGGAAAAAGGCATTGCGGCAGGCGACAGGGTCAAGGTGCGCAGCAATCGCGGCTACATCAAGGCCGTCGCCGTGGTGACCAAGCGCATCCGCACCCTGGATGTGGATGGCAGGAAGGTGCATACCGTCGGCGTGCCGCTGAACTTCGGTTTCAAGGGCTTGACGAAGCCGGGCTTCATCACCAACACGCTGACGCCGCCGGTAGGCGATCCCAACTGCGAGACGCCGGAATTCAAGGCGTTCCTGGTCAATATCGAGAAGGTCTGAGGCGATGATGACGACCTTCCCCTCGCCCTCCTTCCCGCGGAAGGGGGTGACGATCGTTCGCGGGCGGCGCCCGCTCGACATGATGGCCGCTTCTCCCTGGGGCGGTCCTACGGAGGAACCATGGCACTGCAATCGCTAGACATCCGGCAGCGCTCGGCAACGACCACGCCGTCACCCTCGGTGCGCGAGGGCATCCGGATCGCAAAACTGATCGACGTGTCGACCTGCATCGGCTGCAAGGCCTGCCAGGCGGCCTGCATGGAGTGGAACGACATCCGCGACGAGGTCGGCAACAACCACGGGGTGTATGACAACCCCGCGGATCTGACGGCCAAGTCGTGGACGGTGATGCGTTATGCCGAAGTGGAGGAGAAGGGCAGGCTGGAATGGCTGATCCGCAAGGACGGCTGCATGCACTGCGCCGATCCGGGCTGCCTCAAGGCCTGCCCGGCGCCGGGCGCCATCGTCCAGTACGCCAACGGCATCGTGGATTTCCACCAGGAGAACTGCATCGGCTGCGGCTACTGCATCACCGGCTGCCCCTTCAACATCCCGCGCATCTCCAAGGAGGACAACAAGGCCTACAAGTGCACGCTGTGCTCCGACCGGGTCGCGGTGGGGCAGGCGCCGGCCTGTGCCAAGGCCTGTCCGACGGGCGCCATCCAGTTCGGCTCCAAGGAGGACATGAAGGACTACGCCGAGAAGCGGATCGGCGACCTGAAGGAGCGTGGCTACGCCAAGGCGGGCCTGTACGATCCCGCGGGCGTCGGCGGCACCCATGTCATGTACGTGCTGCACCATGCCGACCGGCCGGAGCTGTACCACGGCCTGCCGGCGGACCCGGGCATCAGCCCGCTGGTGTCGCTGTGGAAGGGCATGGCCAAGCCGCTCGCCTCGCTGGCATTGGGCGCGGTGGCGCTGGGCAGCCTGTTCCACTACGTCATGAAGGGTCCCAACGAGGTGTCGAAAGAGACCGAGAAGGAAGTCGAGAAGGAGACATCATGACAACCCTCCCCCCGTCCCCCTTCCCACGGAAGGGGGTGACGACGGTTCAGCCGCTCCGCGGCTTCCGGTTGATGAATGACTTGTCGCCTCCTTGGGGCGGCCCTACGGAGGCTCTATGATCCGCGATCCGAAAGACCTGCAGCGCTACACCCCGCAGGAGCGGGCCAACCACTGGGTGGTGGGGATCAGCTTCATCCTCCTCGCCCTCTCGGGGCTGGCCTTCTTCCATCCCGCGTTCTATCCGCTGACCTATCTATTCGGCGGCGGCACCTGGGCGCGCATCCTGCATCCCTATATCGGCGTCTTCATGGCGTTCTTCTTCGTGCTGATGTTCCTGCGCTTCCGCATGCTCAACGTCATGACGAAGACCGACAAGGAGTGGCTGAGCCGCATCGGCGAGATGGTGGACGGCGACGACCACAACATGCCGGAGCAGGGCAAGTACAACGGCGGCCAGAAGGCGATGTTCTGGGCGTCGGTGGTCTGCATGGTGCTGCTCGTCGTCTCCGGCGTGCTGATCTGGCGCGCCCAGTTCGCGCCGCCGATCGGCCTGGTCCGCTTCGGCGCCGTGGTGCACTCGGTGGCCGCCGTGGCCATGATCGCCCTGATCATGATCCACGTGTACGCCGCCATCTGGGTGAAGGGCACCATCCGCGCCATGTGGTACGGCACGGTCACCCGCGCCTGGGCCAAGCAGCACCATCGCGCCTGGTACCGCGAGGTGACCGGCAAGTAGCTGCATCGACTGTCAACCCTCTCTCCCCGCTTGCGGGGAGAGAGACGGAGAGAGGGGCCGGCGGCCTGCCCACCCTCTCCCCGACCCTCTCCCGCTGGCGGGAGAGGGGGATTCGTCAGGTGCTACCCTTACGCTAACCAGCCTTGCATTCGAATGACCACACTCCTCGAACCCGGACAGGTCCCCCAGGCCGGCGGCGATGCGCCGCGCGTCCTGGCGCCCGACGCCCAGGACGTCTTCGCCCACCGTGCGCGCCGCTTCGCGCAGCTGGCGGACGGCCATTCCCTCGGCGACTACCTGCGCTTCATGGGCCGCCTCGCCCAGGCGCAGCAGCGGGCGCTCGACGCCATGCCCGACGTGCCCGTGCCCGACGCTGCGGCGCAAAGTCAGTCCCGCCAGCACGCCATGCCCGCCGCCCCGGCGCAATCGTGGACGCGCGATGCGGCCTGGCGCACCGCCCTGAAGGCCATCCTCGAAGAAGTCGCTCCCGCGGCGAGTGAAGCCGCCGCCGCCACCCTCAAGGCGATCGGGCAGCTCGACGATGCGGCGCTGGAGGCCCTGGCCGAGCGCGTCCTGCGCACCGAACTCTACGGCGAGCAGGCCGACAAGCTGCCCTTCGTCGCCGCCGCCCTGCAGGTCTATTGGACCCGCATGGCCGCGCAGCTCGGCCATGCCGCGCTGGCGCCGCTCGACGTGCCCGGCGTCTGCCCCTGCTGCGGCGCGTTGCCCTCGGTGAGCGTCATCGGCGCCAGCCCCGAGGTGCCCGGCCTGCGCTACCTGCACTGCTCGCTGTGCAACACCGAATGGCACATGACGCGCGCCCAGTGCACCGCCTGCGACGCCGGCGAGAACGCCGTCGCCTACCGGCACATCGAGGGCGACAAGGGCCTCGTGCAGGCCGAGACCTGCGACGTGTGCAAGTCGTATCTCAAGCTCGTGCGCCGCGACAAGGACGCCGCCGTCGATCCGGTGGCCGATGACCTCGCCACGCTGGCCCTCGACATCCTGGTCGACGAATCCGGCTTCTCGCGCAGCGGGCCCAACCTCCTGCTGGTGCCCGGCGGGGGATAGAATGCCTCCATCTTCTTTCTGCCCGGTCCGGGTGAAAGCATGAACGAACTCAAGAACCTTCCGTCCGTCGATCGCCTCCTGTCCGAGGCGGTCCTGCAATCCCTCATCGTCGAGCACGGCCGCACGGTCGTCACCGGCGCCGTGCGCGCCGAACTGACTTTCGTGCGCGAGGCGGTGAGAACCGGCGCCGCACTGCCGTCGAACGCCACGGTTGTCGCTGCCGTCGCGCGGCGTGTCGCCGCGCACATGCGACCGCGCCTGCAGCCGGTGTTCAACCTCACCGGCACGGTGCTGCACACCAACCTCGGCCGCGCCGTGCTGCCCGAGTCCGTCGTCGAGGCCATCGCCCGCGCGGCGCGCGCGCCCTGCGCCCTCGAATACGACCTCGAAACCGGCGGCCGCGGCGACCGCGACGACCTCGTCGACGGCCTGCTGCGCGAACTGACCGGGGCGGAGGCCGCGACGGTGGTGAACAACAACGCCGCGGCGGTGTTCCTGCTGCTCAACACCCTGGCGCAGAAGAAGGAGGTGGTCGTCTCGCGCGGTGAGCTGGTCGAGATCGGCGGCGCCTTCCGCGTGCCTGACATCATGCGCCGCGCCGGCGCAAAGCTCATCGAGGTCGGCACCACCAACCGCACCCACCTGCGCGACTTCGACGAGGTCCTCAATCCGAAGACCGCGATGGTGATGAAGGTGCACACCAGCAACTACGCCGTGCAGGGCTTCACCGCCGCCGTGCCGGAAGGCGAACTGGCGCAGCTCGCCCACGCCCGCGGCGTGCCCTTCGTCGTCGACCTCGGCAGCGGCACGCTGGTGAACCTGGAACAGTGGGGCCTGCCGCACGAACCGACGCCGCGCGAATCCATCGACGCCGGCGCCGACCTCGTCACCTTCTCCGGCGACAAGCTGCTCGGCGGCCCGCAGGCCGGCCTGCTGGTCGGGCGTCGCGAGCTGATCGCGAAGATCAAGAAGAACCCGCTCAAGCGGGCGCTCCGCGTCGGCAAGCTCACGCTCGCCGCGCTGGAAGCCACGCTCGCCCTCTACCGCGATCCCGAACGCCTGCCGCAGCGGCTGGAGGCGCTGCGCCTGCTGACCCGTCCCGAGGCCGGGATCCGCGCCCAGGCCGAACGCCTGCTGCCGGCCTGGCAGGCGGCGCTGGCCAACTGGCCGCTCGACGCCGCCATCGAGCCGACGCTCTCGCAGATCGGCTCCGGCTCGCTGCCGGTGGACCGCCTGCCCAGCTTCGCCCTCGTCGCGCGGCCACGCGGCAAGCGCGCCGGCGTGCTGCACAAGCTGGAAGAAGCGCTGCGGCGCCTGCCCATGCCTGTCATCGGACACATCGCGGACGACGCCCTGCGCCTCGACCTGCGCTGCCTGGCCGAGGCGGACGAACTTGCCTTCACGGCACAGCTCGTCTTCCCCCCTTTGGAAAAGGGGGGACAGGGGGGATTTAACTCGGCCGCATTTGCCGCGGTGCCGGGCGAAATCCCCCTCGATCTCCCTTTTACAAAGGGGGAAGGCAAGTGATCGTCGGCACGGCAGGACACATCGACCACGGCAAGACCACGCTGGTCAAGGCATTGACCGGCGTGGACTGCGACCGCCTGAAGGAGGAGAAGGCGCGCGGCATCACGCTCGACTTGGGCTATGCCTATGCCGGCGCGGGGCGCCTCGGCTTCGTCGACGTGCCCGGCCACGAGCGGCTGGTGCACAACATGCTGGCCGGCGCCACCGGCATCGATTTCGTCCTGCTGGTGGTGGCGGCCGACGACGGGCCGATGCCGCAGACGCGCGAGCACCTCGCCATCGCCGACCTGCTCGACCTCAAGCGCGGTGCCGTGGCGCTGACCAAGGTCGACGCCGTCCCCCCCGAGCGGCGCGCGGCGGCGCGGGCGGAGGTCGCCGCGCTGCTCGCCGGTACCGCGCTGGAGGGCGCACCGGTGTTCGAGGTCTCCGCCACGCAAGGGGAGGGCGTCGCGGCGCTGCGCGACCACTTGCTCGACGCCGCCGATCATCTCGCTGCGCGCGCTGCGGCGGGCGGCTTCCGCCACGCCATCGACCGCTGCTTCACCCTGCAGGGCGTCGGCCTGGTGGTGACCGGCACCGCCTTCTCCGGCCGGGTGTCGGTTGGCGACGCGGTGACCGTCACGCCGCCGGGCTTGCCCGCCCGCGTGCGCGGCCTCCACGCCCAGGACCGCATGGCCGAGTCGGGCGGGGCGGGCGAGCGCCTGGCGCTCAATCTCGCCGGCGACTTCGGCAGGGAGGACATCGCGCGCGGCATGTGGGTCGTCGATCCGGCCCTGCACGTGTCGGTCGCGCGCTTCCACGCCCGCCTGCGCGTGCCGGCCTCCAGCGAGACGCCGATCCGGCACTGGATGCCGGTGCACGTGCACCTCGGCGCCTCAGATGTTCTCGGCCGCGTCGCCCTGCTCGAGGGCGAACAGCTCGCGCCGGGCGAAGCCATGCTGGCGGAGATCATTCTCGACAAGCCGGCGGGCGCCCTGTGGGGCGACCATTTCATCCTGCGCGACCAGTCGGCGACACGCACCCTCGGCGGCGGCCGCGTGCTGGACATCTTTCCGCCTTCGCGCCACAAGCGCGCGGCGGAACGCCTCGACTACCTGCGCCTGCTGGAGCAGGACGACCCGGCGCCGGCGCTGGAACACGCCCTGGCGCGCCAGCCCGCCGGCTTGAACCTCGACCGCAGCGCGCTGAACCGCAACCTCGCGGGAGCCGAAGCGCAGGCGCTGTGGCGCGGCATGGGCCTCGTCGTCGTCGAGGAGGCCGACGGCCGCAAGGGCTTCTCGCAAGCCGGCTGGCAGGCCCTGCGCGCGCGCCTGCTCGAGGCGGCGCGGACCGAGCACGAACGCGCCCCCGACATGATCGGCGTCGAGCGCGACCGCCTGCGGCGCCTCACGCTGCCGACGCTCTCGCGCGCCGTGTTCGACGGACTGACTTTTGAATTGCTCGGCTCCGGCGAACTCGCGCAGAGCGGCAGCTGGCTGCACCTGCCCGAGCATCGTGCCGCGCTGGCCGCCACCGATGCCGACCTGTGGCGCACGCTGAAGCCGCTGCTGGACGCCGAGCCCTGCAACCCGCCGCGCGTGCGCGACATCGCCCGCGCCATCGGCATCGCCGAGGAGACCGTGCGAGGGCTGATGAAGCGCGTCGCCCGCGTCGGCCAGGTGTACCCCGTGGCGCACGACCACTACTTCGCAGCGGAGGCGGTGGCCGGCCTGGCGGGGTGCGTCGCCCGCCTGTGCGCGCGCGACGGCACCGCCCGTGCCGCGGCGCTGCGCGACGAGATCGGCGGCGGCCGCAAGGTCGCCATCCACATCCTCGAATTCTTCGACCGCGTCGGCTACACTCGCCGGGTGCGCGACGAACACGCGCTGCGCAGCACAGGAGAACAAAGGCAATGGATCATCTGATCAACGGAAGAGATCGCACCCCGGAGGGGCGCCCGGTCTTCAAAACCGGGAGGGGCGGCCAAGCGGTCCCTGGTGGGTTCGACTCCCACTCTCTTCCGCCAAATAAAATCCCCCCAACCCCCCTTTTGCAAAGGGGGGCCGGGGGGGATTTCAGCAGCAGCAGAAAAAATGGCCACTGACCCCTTCCGCGGCAAGGTCCCCGCCGGCCTGCTCTACGACACCCGCCACGACATGTGGGCGCGGCGCGAGGGCAGCGACGTGGTGATCGGCGCCACCGGCTTCGGCCTGCACCTGGCCGGCGAGGTGATCGCCTTCACGGCCAAGCCGAAGGGCGCCGAGGTGGCGGCCGGGCGCGGCCTCGGCACCGTCGAGTCGGCGAAGACAGTGCTGGCCGTGCATTCGCCCGTGGCCTTCCGCCTCGACACGCCCAACGAGGCCGCCGAGGAGCGGCCCGACCTCATCAACCGCGATCCCTACGGCGCCGGCTGGATGGCGCGCGGCACGCCGCTCGACTGGGACCATGACGCCGCGCAGCTGGTCGACGCCGCGGCCTACGTCGAACGCATCCGCGCCATGGAGCCGGCGGCGGTGATCGAGCCGTGATAACCAAGCTCGCCATCCTCGCCTGGTCGCTCTCGCCCGAGCGGCCCGAGCTCGCCGCCGCGCCCTTCGTATACGCCGCCACGGCCGGCGCGATGGACTGCGAGGTGGAGATCCATTTCGCCGGCACGGCGGTGAAGCTGCTCGCGCCCGGCGTGGCGGCGGCCATGCATCCTTCCGCCGGTCGCGAGCGCTCCATTTACGATTTCATGCGCGATGCGGCCGAACAGGGCGCCGCCTTCTATGGCTGCCAGATGGCGCTGCGCGCCCACGGTCTGGTCGACCGGCCCCTCATTCCCGAGTATTCCGGGGCAGCGGGCGCCGCGGCTTTCGTTGCGCGCACGCTTGATCCGGAATGGCGCTCCCTGGTTTTCTAGCCGCATGAAGGCGATCCCGTTTCTGGCGGCCGCAGCGGCCGTTCTGCTGTCCGCCTGCGCCGGCTACGGACGCGGCCCCTTCGCCGAAGCCCGGCTCGTCCCGGTGCAGGGCCACACCACCACAGGCACTGCGATCTTCACGCAGAAGGGCAACGATATCGAAGTGATCATCCATGTCGCCGGGCTCGGGCCCGGCGCGAACGCCGTCCGCATCTACGACGGGGCTGATTGCAGCGCACCGGACGGCAAGGGTGCCGGCGGCCGTTTGGGCGACATGCCGATGCCGCAGACGGACGCCTATGGCAATGCGCGCCTTGCCGCCGTGCTGCCGGGACTGACTTTGTCGGGTGCCGGCGGCCTCGTCGGCAAAAGCGTCGTCGTGCTCGCCGCGCCGGGCGGCCTTGCGGATTCGCACGCCGGCGGATCGGGCGCCCGCATGGCCTGCGGGGTTGTCGTCAAGCGCTGACCGGCGTCCCCCGAGCGAGCACCACGGAGGTTTCGTTCTGCCGTTCGGGGATCGTCCAGTACTGCCGCAGCAGCGCCGTCTTTTCCGTTTCGCCGACGAGGCGGAAGCCGTGGCGTTCGTAGAAGTCGATGGCCCAGGTTGCGGCGCGCCAGGTGCCGACCAGTACCGGACGCTCCGTCAGCGTGAGCAGATGCAGCAGCAGTTCGCCGCCGATGCCGGTGCGGCGCGCGTGCGTGGCGACGTAGGCGTGGCGTATCAGCGTCATGTCCCGCACGTCCTGGATGCCCATCACGCCGAGCAGCCCGCCATTCCGGAACCTGCCATGGAAGCGCACGCCGGCGGCGATTTCGCCGCGCAATTCCGCTTCCGGCATGTACGGCTCGCGCAGACAATCGTCCGGCACGTGGCCGCGATAGGCGCGCGCCGCGTCGTTGATGACGGCGCACAGGGCGGCAACGTGGGCTGCGGTGCAGGGGACGATCATGCCGATAGCGTCCTGGCTGCGGCAGCGGAACCCTGGAATGTCGTTCAAAAAGGTCAGCCACCGCAGGACGGCGCCCGTTCCGGCACAGGCAGGCCGCGGGCGCTCGCGGCGAAGGGCTATCCGCCGCGGCCCTCGCGGGCGGCCTTGCGACGCTCGTGTTCGCGCTGGCAGTCGATGCAGCGCTTCGCCGTCGGATAGGCGAGGAGGCGTTCGTAGGCGATATCCCCCTCGCAGTCGGTGCAGACGCCATACGTCCCTTCGGCAATTCTCCGGCGCGCCGCGGCGATGTCGCGCACGTCCTGCAGGTTTTGCCGGATCAGCGCCTCGTCGATGGCCGACAGCGTATCCAGCAATGCCTCGTCGGACGTGTCGGCGGAGCGCTCGCCGAGCGCGACGCGCTCCCGCTCCTCGCCCAGATCCGCGTGCAAGGCGCGGATCTCGCTGAATTCGCGCTCCCAGCGCTCGTTCATCAGGCCGCTCAAGTGGTCGATCTTCTGCTGGTCGAGTCCGGGCATTTCGGCTCCTTCAGGCAATGATGAAACTTTCCGCGATCGCCGCAAGTCCGTCCTCGTGCAGATCGGCGAAGCGGCGGACAGGCATGCAAAATCCGACCTCATTATAGGCTATCCTGTGGGCGAAACCGCGCTTGCCCGGTCCTGTCGGATGCCGCCCGGACCCGGTGAGCGGAGAAGCGGAGAAGAGGATTGCCGGTGGAGAAAAAGGAGCGAATGGAATGACCAGATTCTTGTTGCCGGTCGATGGATCGAAGCCTGCCGAGCGCGCCGTCAGGCACGTGATCGAGATGAGCGCGAACGGTTTGGCCGTCACCGTCCTCCTGCTGAATGTCCAGGCCGATCTGCCGCCGCGGTCCCGTCCCAAGGCCCGTCGGCGCATCGGGATGCTGCAGCAGCTGGAAGCGGGGGACAAGGCGATGCGCCCCGCCATGACGCTGCTGGAGCGCGCCGGCGTGAAATACAAGTGCTACAGCCGCTCCGGCGCGCCCGCCGAGGTCATCCTGAAGTTCGCGCGGGAGAAGAATTGCGACGCAATCACCATGGGCACGCGCGGGCTGGGCGCAATCGCGGGCCTCGTGCTGGGCTCCGTTGCCATGAAAGTCCTGCAACTCGCCGCCGTGCCGGTCACCCTGGTGAAATAGGCAGCAACGGCTTGCGCAAGGCGGGCCCGCGATGGCGGACCGGGATCAGGCCTTCAGCTTCGCGTCGAGGTGCGGCGCGATGATCTGCAGCAACTGGACGAAGACCTTCGGGTTGCCGCCGACGATGTTGCCGGTCTCGAGGTGGTTCGGCTCGCCCGCGAGGTCGCTGACGAGGCCGCCCGCCTCGGTGATGAGCAGCGCGCCGGCCGCCATGTCCCAGGGCGAGAGGCCGAGCTCCCAGAAGCCGTCGATGCGGCCGGCCGCCACCCAGGCGAGGTCGAGCGCGGCGGCGCCCGGACGGCGGATGCCGGCGGTCTTGTGCATGATGTCGCGCATCATGCCCATGTAGGCGTCGACATGCTCGAAGTAGCGGAAGGGGAAACCGGTGCCGACCAGCACTTCGTTCAGCTTCACCCGCTTGGTGACACGGATGCGCCGCTCGTTGAGGAAGGCGCCGGCGCCCTTGCTGGCGGTGAACAGCTCGTTGCGGTTCGGGTCGTAGACCACGGCGTGCTGCAGCACGCCCTTGTGCTGCTGGGCGATGGAGATGGCGTACTGCGGAAAACCGTGGATGAAGTTGGTGGTGCCGTCGAGCGGATCGATGATCCAGACGGTCTCGGAGTCGCCGGAGGCACCCGACTCCTCTGCTAGAATCGCGTGGTCCGGATACGCTTCCTTCAGCACGCCGATGATGGCCGCCTCGGCGGCCTTGTCGACCTCGGTGACGAAATCCTTGTCGCGCTTGGCGCTCACCTTGACGAGATCGACGTCGCGCGCGGCGCGGTTGATGATGCCGCCGGCACGCCGCGCGGCCTTGACGGCGATGTTGAGTGTCGGGTGCATGCGAATCCGGTCTTTGTGACTTGAATGAGCGTGCCGGCGGGCCAACCCTCCGGCGAAGAAGGCGGCATTGTATATGAACAACCCCCTGGACCGCATCCGCATCGTCCTCTCCCATCCCAGCCATCCGGGCAACGTCGGTGCGACCGCGCGCGCGATGAAGACCATGGGACTGTCGCAGCTCTGGCTGGTGAATCCGCCCGAGGGTGGCGCAGAGGTGGCGAGTGCACGCGCCTCGAGCGCGACCGACGTGCTGGAAAATGCCAGGTACCGCGCCTCCCTGGAGGCGGCGCTCGTGGACACGGTGTCCGCCGTGGCGGTGACGGCGCGGCGCCGCGGACTGGCGCCGCCGCCGCTCTGGGCGCGTGCGGCCGCGCCGCAGATCGTCGCCGCCGCCATGCAGGGCGACGTGGCCATCGTCTTCGGCAACGAGACGGCGGGACTCTCCAACGAGGAAGTGGCACTGTGCCACCTGCCGGTGATGATCCCGGCCAATCCGGCCTATTCCTCGCTCAACCTGGCCGCCGCCGTGCAGGTGATGGCCTACGAGCTGCGCCTCGCCGCGCTCGATCCCGGCTTGCCGCCGTCACCCGGGAATCCGCTCGCCAGCTTCGATGAGATTCGCCTCTTCTACGAGCACCTCGAGACCGCCGTCACGCAGAGCGGCTTCCTCGATCCGGCGCACCCCAAGCGGCTGATGCCGCGCCTGCGTCGGCTCTTCGAGCGTATCCGCCTGGAGCGCGACGAAGTCAGCCTCCTGCGCGGCATGCTGAAATCTTTCATGAAGCCCGACAATAAAATTGACCAAAACTGAGGGGTTTTTGTAATATTTCAGCATTCTCTGATGGAGTAACCGATGTTCAGCCGCCTGCGCGAAGACATCTCCTGCGTATTCGACCGCGATCCCGCCGCACGCACCACCTGGGAGGTGCTCACCTGCTATCCTGGCCTGCACGCGCTGATCTTCCATCGCTTCAACCACTGGCTGTGGGGCATCGGCCTGAAATGGCTGGCGCGGCTCGGCTCGAATGTCGCACGCTGGATGACGGGTATCGAGATACATCCCGGCGCGACGATCGGGCGCCGTTTTTTCATCGACCATGGCATGGGCGTGGTGATCGGCGAGACGGCGGTCATACGCGACGACTGCACGCTGTATCACGGTGTCACCCTGGGCGGCACGTCCTGGAACAAGGGCAAACGCCATCCGACCCTGGAGCGCGGCGTGGTGATCGGCGCCGGCGCCAAGGTGCTCGGCCCCATCACCCTGGGGGAGGGCGCCAAGGTGGGTTCCAATGCCGTGGTCGTGCGCGATGTGCCGACAGGCGCTACTGCCGTCGGCATTCCGGCCCGCATTGTCGAGGATCGCAGCGAAATTGCCCGTGAAATCAAGGCCGGCCAGATGGGTTTTTCGGCTTACGCGGTGACCCGCAACGAGGACGACCCCTTGTCGCAAGCCATTCACGGCCTCGTCGATCATGCCGTCGAAACCGATCGCAGAATCGACATGTTGTTGAAATGCCTGGAACAATCCGGAGTCTGCAAGGCTGACGAGCTGGCCACGGCCGACAAGTTCGATCCTCAGTACCTGAGCAAAATAGTTGAGTGAATAGTTGACCGAAATTATCGGTTTTTGTATAGTTGACTCAAATGTTCAAGTATTGGGCGCGCAAGCGTCTTTTTTGGAGAGGATCCAGACATGAGACTGACAACGAAAGGCCGCTTTGCAGTGACGGCAATGATCGATCTGGCCCAGCGCCAGAGCAACGGGCCGGTGACGCTGGCCGGCATCAGCGAGCGCCAGAAGATTTCCCTGTCTTATCTGGAGCAGCTGTTCGGCAAGCTGCGCCGCCACAGCATCGTGTCGAGCGTGCGCGGCCCCGGCGGCGGCTACCGGCTGGCGCGCGGCATGAACGAAGTGAGTGTCGCCGACATCATCACGGCGGTGGACGAGCCGCTCGATGCCACCAACTGCGGCGGCCGCGAAAACTGCCACGACGAGCAGCGTTGCATGACCCATGACCTGTGGACCAACCTCAACAAGCGCATGCACGAATACCTGGCCTCGGTTTCCCTGCAGGACCTGGTGAACCAGCCGAAGGCCAAGGCGGTCGCCCAGGCGATCGCCATGGATGACCGCCTGCGCCCGGCGCGGCGCGACAATCTGGCGGTGTCCGCCTGAGATGACAACCTTTCCCCCGACTCCTTTCCCGAGGAAAGGGGTGACGACGGTTCAGCCGCAGAGCGGCTTCCATGTCGCTGGCTTCAGCCCGCCTTGGGGGTCGCGCGTGAGCATCGCGGCCCGGAACGTGCGCAGCGGAGCACGGCAACAATTCGGTTTCGCTGTGCAGCTTCGCAGGCACGGCCGTGACGCCGAATTTCCGGCGGCGGTCTGACCATGTTCGCCCCGGCCTACCTCGACCATAACGCCACGACGCCGCTCGATGCGCGCGTGCTGGAGGCCATGCTGCCGTACCTGAGGGAGCGCTACGGCAATGCTTCCAGCCGCCACGAGTACGGACGCGCGGCGCGTGCCGCCATCGACACGGCGCGCAGCCGGGTGGCGGCGGCGGTGGGCGCGCACCCGACCGAGGTGGTGTTTGCCAGCGGCGGGTCGGAAGCCAACAACCTGTTCATCAAGGGCGCGGCGGCCTGCCTCAAGCCCGGCACCATTGCGGTGTCGGCCATCGAGCACCCCTGCGTGCGCGAGCCGGCAGAGGACCTGAAGCGCCTCGGCTGGGACCTGCGCGAGATTGCGGTGGATGGCGAGGGCCGTGTTGCCGAGACTGACTTTGCCGCGGCCCTGGCGAAGAAACCGGCCTTGGTGTCGGTGATGCTGGCCAACAACGAAACCGGCGTGCTGCAGGACGTGGCCGCGCTGGCTGCGCAGGCGCGCGCCCACGGCGACAGGAATGCGGCCTGGTTCCACACCGACGCGGTGCAGGCGCTGGGCAAGGTGGCCATCGATTTTCGCGCGCTGAATGCCGCCGGCGTGAACGCGCTGACCGTCTCGGCGCACAAGATCTACGGCCCGAAGGGCGCCGCGGCGCTGGTGCTGGACAAGCGCATCGAACTGAAGCCGCTGATTTCCGGCGGCGGCCAGGAGCGCAACCTGCGCTCGGGCACCGAAAACGTGGCGGCCATCGTCGGTTTCGGCGCCGCCTGCGAACTGGCGGCGGCGCAACTGGCAGCCGATGCGGCAAGGCTGAACGCCCTGCGCGGCGGGCTGGAAGAAGGGCTTGCGGCGCTTGGCGCGACGGTGTTCAGCCGCAACGCCCCGCGCCTGCCGAACACGACATTTTTCACGCTCGCCGGCATCGACGGCGAGACCCTGGTGGCGCAGTTGGATCGCGCCGGCTTCGCGGTGGCGAGCGGCTCGGCCTGTTCGAGCATCTCGCCCGGGCCTTCGCACACGCTGTTGGCGATGGGCGTCGATGCGGTCATGGCGAAAGGCGCGCTGCGCATCTCGCTCGGCCGCGCCAACACGGAAGAGGACGTCGCGCGCTTCCTGCAGGCGCTCGGCGAAACGACAAGAAAACTGAAAGGGCTGGCCGCGGTGGCGGCTTGAGGATGCAGGTCGGGCTTCAGCCCGACGCGTCGGCCTGAAGGCCGACCTACAAGGCAAAACTACTGGAGAAGAACATGCTGAAATTCCCCATCTACCTCGACTACTCGGCGACGACCCCGGTCGACCCGCGCGTGGCCGAGCGGATGATTCCCTGGCTGGTCGAGAAATTCGGCAACCCGGCCTCGCGCTCGCACGCCTACGGCTGGGAGGCGGAACAGGCCGTCGAGGAGGCGCGCGAGCAGGTCGCCGAACTGGTCGGCGCCGACCCGAAGGAAATCGTGTGGACCTCCGGCGCCACCGAGTCGAACAACCTCGCCATCAAGGGCGCAGCCTTTTTCTATCAGGGCAAGGGCAAGCACCTCGTCACGGTGAAGACCGAGCACAAGGCGGTGCTCGACACCATGCGCGAGCTGGAGCGCCAGGGCTTCGAGGTGACCTACCTCGATCCGCAGGAGAACGGCCTGGTCGACCTGGAACAGTTCAAGGCGGCGCTGCGCCCCGACACCCTCCTCGCCTCGGTGATGTATGTGAACAACGAGATCGGCGTCATCCAGCCGATCGAGCAGATGGGCGAGATCTGCCGCGGCAAGGGCGTCCTCCTCCACGTCGACGCTGCGCAGGCGACCGGCAAGGTGGGCATCGACCTGTCGAAGCTGAAGGTGGATCTCATGTCCTTCTCGGCGCACAAGACCTATGGCCCGAAGGGCATCGGCGCCCTCTACGTGCGGCGCAAGCCGCGCATCCGCCTCGAGGCGCAGATGCACGGCGGCGGCCATGAGCGGGGGCTGCGCTCCGGCACCCTGGCCACCCACCAGATCGTCGGCATGGGCGAGGCCTTCCGCTTCGCGCGCGAGGAGATGGCGAGCGAAAACGAGCGCATCCGCATGCTGCGCGACCGCCTCTGGAAGGGCCTCTCCGACATCGAGCAGGTCTTCCTCAACGGCGACCTCGAGCAACGCGTGCCGCACAACCTCAACGTCAGCTTCGCCTTTGTCGAGGGCGAGTCGCTCATGATGGCGATCAAGGACGTGGCGGTGTCCTCCGGCTCGGCGTGCACCTCGGCCAGCCTGGAGCCGTCCTACGTGCTGCGCGCGCTGGGCCGCCAGGACGAGCTGGCGCACAGCTCGATCCGCTTCACCATCGGCCGCTTCACGACGCTCGAGGAAATCGACTACGCCATCCAGCTCCTGCACCGGCAGATCGCCAAGCTGCGCGAGATGTCGCCGCTGTGGGACATGTACAAGGAAGGCATCGACCTGAACACCGTCCAGTGGGCGGCGCATTGACCGAATTCTCCCTCTCCCGCTGGCGGGAGAGGGCCGGGGAGAGGGTGGCCCGGCTGTTGCCCCTCTCCCCAACCCTCTCCCCGCTCGCGGGGAGAGGGGGCGGGAAGGATGAACGAAGGAACTGTTTTTAGGAGCAGCGAAAATGGCATACAGCGACAAGGTACTCGAGCACTACGAACATCCGCGCAACGTCGGCGCCTTCGACAAGGCGGAAGAGGGCGTCGGCACCGGCATGGTCGGCGCGCCGGCCTGCGGCGACGTGATGAAGCTGCAGATCAAGGTGAACAAGGAGGGCGTCATCGAGGACGCCAAGTTCAAGACCTACGGCTGCGGCTCGGCCATCGCCTCCAGCTCGCTCGTCACCGAGTGGGTGAAGGGCAAGACGGTGGACCAGGCCCTCGAGATCAAGAACACGCAGATCGCCGAGGAACTGGCGCTGCCGCCGGTTAAAATCCACTGTTCGATCCTGGCCGAGGACGCCATCAAGGCGGCCGTGGCCGATTACAAGAAGAAGCACGAGGCATAAGGGGGTGCGACCATGTCTGTCACATTGAGCGAAAACGCGGCGAAGCATGTTTCCAATTTCATCGCCAAGCGCGGCAAGGGCGTCGGCGTGCGCATCGGCGTCAAGACCTCGGGCTGCTCCGGCATGTCCTACAAGCTGGAGTTCGCCGACGAGGCGGCGCCGGAGGACGTGGTGTTCGAGAGCCACGGCGTCAAGGTGCTGGTCGACCCGAAGAGCCTGCCGTATGTCGACGGGACGGAGCTGGACTACGCGCGCGATGGACTCAACGAGGGGTTCAAGTTCAACAACCCCAACGTCAAGGACCAGTGCGGCTGCGGGGAAAGTTTCAACGTCTGATTCCCGACTTCCGATGGTTCCGGATTTCAGCCAGGATTTCTTCGCGCTGTTTGGCCTGCCGCGCGCTTACCGCCTCGACACGACCCGGCTCGACCAGGCCTATCACGCCTTGCAGGGCAAGGTGCATCCGGACCGCCATGCCCATCTGCCGGAGACCGAGCGCCGCCTGTCCATGCAATGGGCGACCCAGGTCAACGAGGCCTACCGCACGCTGAAGCGGCCGCTCGCGCGCGCGCATTACCTGCTGCGCCTCGCCGGCACCGACAGCGGCCACGAGAGCAACACCGCGATGTCGCCGGAATTCCTCACGGAGCAGATGGAGTGGCGCGAGGCGGTTGCCGAGGCGCGCGCTGCGGGCGAGCATCACGAACTGGAAAAGCTGATGCAGCGCCTGGAGAAACACGGCGCCGGCATCCGCGCCGAGATCGAAGACTGTTTCGACGCGAAAAAGGATTACGCGACGGCGGCCGATGCCGTGCGCCGCCTGATGTTCATCGAGAAGCTGGAACACGAAATAGAAGACGCGCTCGAAGCGCTGGAATCCTGATGAAACGGTCCAACGTTCGTCGTCCTCGCGAAAGCGGGGACCCAGCAGTGGCTTCTGGATTCCCGCTTCCGCGGGAATGACGGCGACTGAACCGAAAGCTCACTAAATGGCGCTATTGCAAATTACCGAGCCGGGCATGTCCGCGGCCCCGCATCAGCACCGGCTGGCGGTGGGCATCGATCTGGGCACCACCAACTCTCTCGTCGCCACGGTGCGCAACGGCATCGCTGTCGTGCTCAACGACGAGGTCGGCAGGAGCCAGTTGCCCTCCATCGTGCGCTACAGGGCCGACGGCGGCATCGATGTCGGCCATGCCGCGCAGGGCGCCCAGGCCATCGATCCGCGCAACACCATCGTTTCGGTCAAGCGCTTCATGGGGCGCGGCCTGAGGGATGTCTCGCACATCGAGTCGACACCCTACGACTTCGTCGACGCCGAAGGCATGGTGCGGCTGCGCACCGTCGGCGGCGTGAAGAGCCCGGTCGAGGTTTCGGCCGAGGTGCTCAGGGTGCTGCGCGAGCGCGCCGAAGCCAGCCTCGGCGGCGAACTGGTCGGCGCTGTCATTACCGTGCCGGCCTATTTTGACGACGCCCAGCGGCAGGCGACCAAGGACGCCGCCCGCCTGGCCGGCCTGAACGTGCTGCGCCTGCTCAACGAGCCGACGGCGGCGGCCATCGCCTATGGCCTCGACAACGCCTCGGAGGGCGTGTATGCCGTGTTCGACCTCGGGGGCGGCACCTTCGACATCTCCATCCTCAGGCTTTCACGCGGCGTTTTCGAGGTGCTCGCCACCAACGGCGACGCGGCGCTCGGCGGCGACGACTTCGATCAGCGCGTGTACTGCTGGATCCTCGATGACGCCAAAATCCGCTTTCCCAGCATCGAGGATACGCGCCACCTGCTGCTGAAGGCACGCGAGGCCAAGGAGATGCTGACCGGCCACGACGAGGCACCGATCCATGCCGAGCTGTCCACCGGTGCGGTGGTGGACCTCACGCTGAAGATCGACACCTTCGCCGACATCACGAAGACGCTCGTGTCCAAGACGCTCGGCCCGACGCGCAAGGCCCTGCGCGACGCCGGACTGACGGTGAACGATGTCAAGGGCGTGGTGATGGTCGGCGGCGCCACGCGCATGCCGCAGATCCAGCGCACCGTGGCCGACTACTTCAGGCAGGAGCCGCTCACCAACCTCGATCCGGAGAAGGTGGTGGCGCTGGGCGCCGCCATGCAGGCCAATGTGCTGGCCGGCAACCGCGCCGGCGCCGACGACTGGCTGCTGCTCGACGTCATCCCGCTTTCGCTCGGCATGGAGACCATGGGCGGCCTGGTCGAGAAGGTCGTCCCGCGCAACTCGACCATTCCGATCGCCAAGGCGCAGGATTTCACCACATTCAAGGACGGCCAGACGGCGATGAGCTTCCACATCGTGCAGGGCGAACGCGATCTGGTCGCCGACTGCCGCTCGCTGGCGAAGTTCGAGTTGCGCGGCATCCCACCGATGGTGGCCGGCGCGGCGCGCATTCGCGTCACCTTCCAGGTCGACGCCGACGGCCTGCTCGCCGTTTCGGCGCGCGAGATGACTTCTGGCGTGGAAGCCTCCATCACGGTGAAGCCGTCCTATGGCCTCACCGACGACGAGATCGCCGGCATGCTGAAGGACTCCATGGAGCATGTCGGCGACGACGTGCAGGCGCGCAGCCTGCGCGAACAGCAGGTCGAGGCCGAGCGCCTGATCGAGGCCGTCGAGGCGGCGCTCGCCGCGGACGGCTGGCTGCTGCGCGCCGACGTTCGCGCCGACATCGACGAGGAGATCGCCTCGCTGAAGAAGCGCATCGCCGGCACCGATCACCGCGCCATCAAGGCCGGCATCGACTCGCTGAATGCCGCCACCCAGGACTTCGCCGCCCGCCGCATGGACCAGAGCGTCAAGCGGGCGCTCACCGGCCACAAGGTAATCGAGCTCAAGCTATGACCCGGATCATCGTTCTGCCCCATGTCGAACTCTGTCCCGACGGCACGGTGATCGACGTCGCGCCCGGCACCTCCATCCTCGACGGCCTGCTCGCCAACGGCATCGAGGTCGAACACGCCTGCGAGAAATCCTGCGCCTGCACCACCTGCCACGTCATCGTGCGCGAGGGCTTCGACTCCCTCGACGAAGCGGAGGAGAAGGAGGAGGACATGCTCGACAAGGCCTGGGGCCTCGAGCCGAACTCGCGGCTGTCCTGCCAGGCGAAAGTCGCTGCGACGCCCCTCGTGGTCGAGATTCCGAAATACACCATCAACATGGTGAGCGAAGGACACAAGAAATAACCGTCTTTCTCCCTCTCCCGCCTGGGCGGGAGAGGGTTGGGGAGAGGGGGGCAGGCCGTTGCCCCTCTCCCCCGGCCCCGCTTCCCGCAAGCGGGGCGAGGGGAGACAACGCCAAGGTGCTGCTATGAAATGGACCGACATCAACGACATTGCCATCGAACTGGCCGATGCCCATCCGGACGTCGACCCGATGAAGATCAATTTCGTCGACCTGATGAACTGGGTGAAGGCGCTGCCGGGCTTCAGCGACGACCCGAACCATTGCGGCGAGAAGATCCTCGAGGCGATCCAGTCCGCCTGGATCGAAGAGAAGGAATGAACCGCGACGAGGGCGGCCTGCAGCGTAACGTGCTCGGCGCTCCGCTCGGCGTCTGCAGCGAGGCGCCGGTGACCGGCTTCTTCCGCACCGGCTGCTGCGATACTTCGCCGGAGGACGTCGGCCGCCACACCGTCTGCATCGTCGCCACGGAGGAATTCCTCGCCTTCTCGAAAAGCCGCGGCAACGACCTGTCGACGCCCGTTCCAGAGTGGGATTTTCCCGGCGTGCTGCCGGGCCAGCGCTGGTGCCTGTGCGCGGCGCGCTGGCTGGAGGCGCTGCAGGCCGGCATGGCCCCGCAGGTGGTGCTCAACGCCACCAACGAGGCGACGCTCGACCTCATCCCGCTGGAAGCGCTGAAGCGCCACGCTGTCGACCTGCACTGACGGCACTTCACCGTCATTCCCGC
>JBDHRL010000179.1:0-3000 GCA_039807535.1 Rhodocyclaceae bacterium | reverse complement strand
GTCATCATTCCCGCACGCGACGAGGCGCAGGCCCTGCCGGACTGCTTGCGCGGCGTGCGCGCCGTCCTGCCCGAGGCCGAGATCGTCGTCGTCGACGACGGCTCGCAGGACGACACCGCGGCGATCGCCGCCGGCGCCGGCGCACGGGTGATCTCGCATCCCTACTCGAAGGGCAACGGCGCCGCCGTGAAAACCGGCGCGCGTGCCGCGACGGGCGGTATCCTGGTGTTCATGGACGCCGACGGCCAGCATCGCCCCGAGGACATTCCGCGCCTGCTGGCGAAACTGGAAGAGGGCTACGACATGGCGGTCGGCGCGCGCGGCATGCAGGACCACGCAGGCATGCACCGCGGCTTTGCCAACACGGTGTTTAACCTGCTGGCGAGCTGGATGGTGAACCACCGCGTCGACGACCTCACCTCGGGTTTCCGCGCCGTGCGCGCCGAGCGCTTCCGCCGCTTCCTCTACCTTTTGCCGAACAGCTTCTCCTATCCGACCACCTGCACGATGAGCTTCTTCCGCGCCGGCTTCGGCGTCGCCTACGTGCCGGTGAGCATGCCCCCGCGCATCGGCCGCAGCCACATCCGCCCGCTGCGCGACGGCGTGCGCTTCATCCTGATCATCATCAAGATCGGCACGCTGTACTCGCCGCTCAAGCTGTTCCTGCCGGTGTCCGCCGCCTTCCTCGCCACCGGCTTCGGCTACTACCTCTACACCTACCTCACCACGCACCGCTTCACCAACATGAGCGCGCTGCTGCTGACCACCGCCGTGCTGGTGTTCCTCATCGGCATCGTCTCGGAGCAGATCTCGGCCCTGCTGTACAAGGATTCGGATTCCGCCGATCCGCGCGAGCCGGATTCCTGAAGGCGGGCCGATGCGGGCGCTGCTCGTGAGCACCTCCTATCCGCGCAGCGCCGACGACTGGCGCGGCCGCTTCATTGCCGACATGGCCGCGGCGCTGCCCGGCGAGGGCGTCGATGTCCGCCTGTGGGCGCCGCCCGGCCTGCTGCCGCCGGGCGTGGCGACGGCCGCAACGACGGACGAGCAGGCCTGGCTCGACTGCCTGGCCGAGGCGGGCGGCATCGCCAGCCGGCTGCGCGCCGGGCCCATCGCCGGCATTTCCTCCACCCTCGGCCTGCTGCGGCGGCTGCGGCGCACATATCGCCGGGAAACCTTCGACGTGGCGCACGTGAACTGGCTGCAGAACGCGATCCCCCTCATCGGCACGCGGCGCCCCGCCGTGATCGGCGTGCTCGGCAGCGACTACGGCCTGCTGCGCCTGCCCGGCATGGCGGCGCTGATGAAGTCAGCCCTGGCGGGACGGCGCGCGCTGCTGGCGCCGAACGCGCCGTGGATGGCGCCGCGGCTGCAGGCGCTGTTTGCCGATGTTGCCGCAGTGCGCCCGCTGCCCTTCGGCGTGGCGCGCGAGTGGTACGGCGTCGCGCGACGGCCGGCGGCGCAGGGCGCGCCGTGGCTGGCCGTGACGCGCGTGACGCCGGCCAAGATCGGCGAGCTGTTCCGCTGGGGCGAGGGCCTCTTCGATGCGCGACGGCCGCTGCTGCTGCTCGGCCCGATGCAGGAGGAGGTCGCGCTGCCGGCCTGGGTCGACTATCGCGGCGCGACCCATCCGGAGGCCTTGCGCAACGAATGGTTCCCGCAGGCGGCGGGACTGATCACCCTGAGCCGGCACGACGAGGGCCGCCCGCAGGTGATGATCGAGGCGATGGCGGCGGGACTGCCCTTGATCGCAACCGATCTGCCCGCCCACAGTGACCTTGTCGACAACGGGGCAAACGGTTGGCTGGCCGAATCGCGCGAGGCGCTTGCCGCCGCGCTCGACGACCTGTCAGATCCGGCGCGGAACCGACACGCTGGTGCCGCTTCGCGCGACAAGGCACAACGCGAGATCGGCGACTGGAGCGATGCCGCAGTTCGCTTTCGCGCGGCCTATCGCGAAGTAGGAGAATGAAGTCGCATTTCGTGCTCGTCGTGGGCGGGGGCTTCCTGGGCCGCGCCATCGCCATGAAGCTTGCCGGCGGGGGCTGGCGCGTCACCCTGTTGTCGCCACGTGCATCTGAAATGGCCTGGCCAGACGGCATCCGGGCGGTGGACGGCCGCCAAGAGGATACCGTCCTGCTGGGTCGACTGCTGGACGGCCAGGATGCGGTGGTCCACGCTGCCTGGGGAACGACGCCCGGCTCCAGCGCCGAACGTCCCGCATTGGAAGCGGAACGAGGATTGCACCCGTTCCTGGCTTTCCTGGACATGCTGCAGCACTATCCCGGCATGCGCCTGCTGTTCCTGTCATCCGGCGGCACGGTGTATGGCAATCCGGATCAACTTCCGGTGACCGAATCGGCGCTACTCCAACCGCTTTCCTGCCATGGTGCTGGCAAAGTTGCCGCAGAGCTGTTTCTTCACCTGCGATCGCCCGATCAGACAGTCATCCTGCGCCCGTCCAACATCTACGGGCCGGGACAACCGCTGCGCAGGGACTTTGGCGTCGTTCAGCACCTGTTGCGCTGCGCTCTCGAGGAGAAACCGTTCCAGATGTGGGGCGACGGTTCGCAACTGCGCGACTACCTCTACATCGACGACTTCACCGATGCGGTGTCGAGACTGGCGGCGCGCCCGGAGGTGTCCGGCGCCCTCAACCTCGGCAGCGGCGCCGGCACTTCCCTGAGCGAACTGGTCGGCTTGGCCGAGCGGGCGACGAAGCGCGCGATCCGCATCGAGCATCTGCCGCCGCGTCCGGGCGACGTCGGACGCATCGTGCTCGACATCGGCCGCATCCGGCAGGCGACAGACTGGTCGCCGGCCACGACTCTGGCGGAGGGCATCGACCGCACGATGCGCCGGCTCGACGGGTCGCATGGATAGTGAGTGCTATCCTGCGCGGGATGTTCTGGGAGCGTTCCTGGATCGCACATAAGCGTGATCGCGGAAAATCAAGCTGATTCCGAAATGAAACGATCGCCGACTATCTCCGTCTGCATC
>JBDHRL010000178.1:0-3011 GCA_039807535.1 Rhodocyclaceae bacterium | reverse complement strand
TCGATCTTCGGCTTCCTGATCGCCCGCACCGCCTACGGCTCGGCCCTGATGGCGCCGATGTTCATCATCTACTCCTTCGCCTACGGCCTGGCGGCCTTCCTCATCGTGCAGGGCGCGATGTACGCCTGGAACGGTCTGCAGCTCGACGCGCGCATCCTCGCGCGCATGAAGAACCTGCTCGCCGTCTTCGTCGGCGCGGCGCTCTACTTCACCGCCGTGATGCACCTGACCAGCCTCTATTTCGCGAAACAGGACGCCTACGAGCGCTTCCTGCTCCTCGACGGCGGCGTCTACCCCATGGCGTTCTGGCTCGGCCAGGTGGGCATCGGCGGCATCCTGCCGCTCGGGCTGATCTTCACCGCCGGCAACTCGCAGAAGCAGGTCATCGCCGCCTCGCTGCTGGTGGTGCTGGGTGGCCTCGCCCAGATGTTCGTCACCATCGTCGGCGGCCAGGCCTTCCCGCTCGAGATGTTCCCCGGCTACGCCGTCTCCAGCACCTTCCAGGACGGCATCGTGAACAGCTATTCGCCGGTGCTTGGCGAGTTCGCCCTCGGTTTCGGCGGCATTGCGCTGGCCTTCCTCATCACCGTCGTCGCGGTGCGCGTGCTGCGCTTCATCCCTGAGGACTGAGGACAGAAGACAGATGATAGTCAGTTTGCGCGCCCGCAGGGCGCGGTAACATTCTGTCTTCCGTCCTCAGTCCTCTGGAATGCACCGCTTCCTCATTTCCGCCGCGCACAAGTCCTCCGGCAAGACCACGCTGAGCCTCGGCCTCGCCGCCGCCCTGCGTGGCCGCGGCCTCGCCGTGCAGACCTTCAAGAAGGGCCCGGACTACATCGATCCGATCTGGCTCGGCCTCGCCGGAGGCCGCCCCTGCCGCAACCTCGACTTCTACCTGCAGTCCTGCACCGAGATCCTCGACAGCTTCGCCCGCCACGCCACGCACACCGACGTCGCCCTCGTCGAGGGCAACAAAGGCCTCTACGACGGCCTCGACCTCGCCGGCAGCAACAGCAACGCCGCACTGGCAGAACTCCTCGGCCTGCCCGTGGTGCTGGTGCTCGACGCGCGTGGCATGACGCGCGGCATCGCCCCGCTGATCCTCGGCTACCAGGCCTTCGATCGCAACATCCGCATCGCCGGCGTCATCCTCAACCGCCTCGGCGGCAAGCGCCACGAGGCCAAGCTGCGTGCGGTCATCGAGCACTACACCAACGTGCCGGTACTGGGCGCCGTGCTGGAGAACCCGGCGCTCGCCATCACCGAGCGTCACCTCGGCCTGATGCCCGCCAACGAGGCTGCCGCCGCCGAGGCGCGCATCGTCGCCATCGCCGGGATCATTTCCGGGCAGGTCGACATCGACCGCCTGCTCGAGGCAACGGCCACCGACCAGCCGCTACGATCAGCTGCCGCCCCTGCAGTCACCGCCGCGCCCGCCGGGACGAAGATCCGCCTCGGCATTGCCCGCGACCCGGCTTTCGGCTTCTATTACGCCGACGACCTCGATGCCTTGAAGCAGGCCGGTGCCGAACTGGTGTTCTTCAGCCCCATCACCGACAAGGCCCTGCCCGAGGTGGACGCCCTCTTCCTCGGCGGCGGCTTCCCTGAATGCTTCATGCGCGAGTTGGAGGCCAACAAGGACATGCGCGATTCGATGCGCAGCGCCATCGAGTCCGGCCTACCCGCCTACGCCGAATGCGGCGGCCTCATGTACCTCGCCCGCAGCCTGACGTGGCGCGGCGAGAAATGCGAGATGGCCGGTGTCATCGCCGCCGACGTCGTCATGCACGAAAAGCCGGTCGGCCGCGGCTACGTGCGCCTGGCGCCCACTCCTGCACATCCGTGGGTGCCACCAGGCAGTCATCCCGACGAGATTCCGGCCCACGAATTCCACTACTCCAGCCTGGAGAACCTCGCGCCGAACACGCGCTTCGCCTATGAAGTGAAGCGCGGTCATGGCACCGACGGCATCCATGACGGCATTGTTTACAAAAACCTGCTGGCCTCCTACACGCACCTCAGGAGCGCCGGCAGCTGCAACTGGGCCGCCCGCTTCGTCGGCTTCACCCGTCAGCACCTTCATTCCCGCCCCCGATCGGAGTCGAGGGCAGGCTCCAGCGGGAATCCACAAGCATTCGAAACACCCCATGGATCCCCGCTTCAGCGGGGATGACGGGAGTCCAACGCCTCGAGGAGAAACGATGTTCACCCTGACCCCCGCCGCCGCCACCCGCATCCACGATTCCGCCCAGCAGAGCGACGCCGTCGGCATGGCCCTGCGCGTTGCCGCCAAGATCGAGGAAGACGGCCGGATGACCTTCGGCATCGGCTTCGACGAGAAGCGCGAGCACGACCTTTCCTACGAGTGCGAGGGCCTCACCGTCCTCATCGCCCCGCCCAGCCGTGAATTATTGGAGGGCATGCGGCTCGACTTCGCCGAAGTCGAGCCGGGCGAGTGGCAGTTCGTTTTCATGCAGACCGACGCGCCGGGCAGCTGTCCGCCGTCCAGTTGCGGCGGCTGCGGCAGCCGCAGCAACTGCTCCAGCGGGAACTGACGCGTCGGGGCAGGTATAATGCCGCCACCGTGCGGGCGCGGCCCCCGCGTATAAGCACGGATTTTTATTCGGACCCGTTCCGCGCCCAGCCGCGTCGAAAATGGATTTCCTGCCGATCTTCCTGAACCTCAAGGGTGCCCGCTGCCTCGTCGTCGGCGGCGGCGCCGTCGCCGCGCGCAAGGCCGGGCTGCTCGCCGGCTGCGGCGCAAAGGTCGTCGTCGTCTCGCCGCAGCTCGGCGAGACCCTCGCCGCCGAAGCCGCCGCCGGCCGCATCGAGCACCTCCCGGCGCGCTTCGAGGAAGCCCACCTCGCCGGCGCAACTGTGGTGATCGCCGCCACCGACGACCACGAGGTCAACGCGGCGGCCTCCCGCGCCGCCAAGGCGCGCGACATCCCGGTCAACGTCGTCGACGCGCCCGAACTGTGCAGCTTCATCTTCCCCTCCATCGTCGACCG
>JBDHRL010000052.1:0-19177 GCA_039807535.1 Rhodocyclaceae bacterium | reverse complement strand
TGTCCGGCCGCAGCAGCGGCTCGCCGCCGGAGAGGATCAGCACCGGCACGCGGAAGCGCTTGAGGTCGTCCATCACGGCAAAAACTTCCGGCGTGGACAACTCGCCGGGAAAATCCTTGTCGGCGGAGATCGAATAGCAGTGCTTGCAGGTGAGGTTGCAGCGGCGGATCAGGTTCCAGATCACCACCGGCCCGGGCGGATTGCGCTTCGGCCCGAGCGGCGTCGGGTGGGCGATCTCTTCCATGTACTGCGAAATGCGGAACACGTCCTCAGCCCTCCGCCGGACCGCCCCAAGGAGGGCTGCAGCCAGCAATATGGAAGCCGCGCAGCGGCTGAACATTCGTCACCCCTTTCCTCGGGAAAGGGGACGGGGGATAGGTCGTCATATTCCGATGCGCAGGCCGGTCTTCTTCAAGATGCGGCTGCTGTAGAGCACGTCGTGGGCGCGGCAGTCGGCGCCGAGCAGCGCGGCGATCTGCTTCACCTGCGCCTCGACCTCCTCGCGGCTCTTGCCATGCACCATGGCGAACAGGTTGTAGGGCCACAGCGGCAGGGCGCGCGGCCGCCGGTAGCAGTGGGTAACGAACGGCAGGCGCCCGACGGCCTCGCCCAGCGCATCGACCTTGTCGTCCGGCACGTCCCACACGCTCATGCCGTTGGCGGTGTAGCCGAGGGCGTAATGGTTGGGCACGGCGCCGATGCGGCGGATGACGCCGCCTTCCAGCATGCGGGCAAGGCGCACCTTGACCTCGTCCGCCGCCAGGCCGAGCTGTCCGGCGAGGGCGTGGTAGGGGCGCGGCACCAGTGGCAGGCCGCCCTGGGTGGCCACGATCAGGCGGCGGTCCAGCTCATCCAGCCGCGCCAGCGGCTCACCATGCTCCCCTCTCCCGCCCGCGGGAGAGGGGCTGGGGGAGAGGGCAGCATCAGGCATGCAACTTCATTTCGACGAAATACTCCTTCAGCTTGGGAAAGGCGTAGACCTGCAATCCCGTCACGCGTTCGATCCGTCCGATGGCGGCGGGGATGCCTTCCGGCGTCTCGGTGGCCAGCACGAACCACATGTTGAGCGCGTGCTCGCGCCGGTAGTTGTGCGCCACTTCCGGCAGGGCGTTCACCAGTTCCGTCACGCGTGCGTAGTCGGCCTCGGGCACGGCCAGCGCGGCCAGCACGAAGGCGCCGCCCATGCGCTCGACCTGGAACATCGGGCCGAAGCGGGTCAGCACCTTCTCCTCCAGCAGGCGCGCAAGGCGCGCAATCAAGTCCGCCTCGCTCAGGCCGAGTGATTCGGCCGCTTCGCGATAGGGTTCGTCGCTGAGCGGGAAACCGCCCTGCAGGGCATTGACGATGGCGCGGTCCGTTTCATCCATGGGCGGCTGCGGCCTGCGGCATATAGTGGGCGCCGCGCTGCTTGAAACGGCGGCGCGAGAAGAGCACGGCATGCGGCACCTGCGTCAGGCCAAGGCGCTCGCGCAGACGGGCGACGGCGGCCTCGACCTCGCCGCGGACGCGGCCGTGGATCATGCAGAACAGGTTGTAGGGCCATTGCGGAAGGTGGCGCCGACGCTGGTAGCACAGCGTCACTTCCGGTTCGGCGGCAAGCAGCGCGCCGACGCGCTCGACGTCGTCGTCCGGCAGATCCCAGACCACCATGGCGTTGGCAGTGTAGCCGAGCTCGTGGTGGCGCACGACGACGCCGAAGCGCTTGATCAGCCCTTCGCCGCGCCAGCGCTTGAGGATCGCAATGACCTCCTGCTCGTCCAGGCCGGCCTGCTCGCCGAGACGGGCAAAGGGCCGCAGCACCGGATCGAGGCCGTGCTGCAGGGCGCCCATCAGCTGCCGCTCGGGCAAAGTCAGTTCGCGCAGATCGCCGGCCTCGATGCGCCGCGTGGCGCACGGCGCCTTGCAGACACCGGCGAGATCGAAGCCGAGGTCGATGTAGAACTCGTGTTCGAGCGGCAGCGAGAGAATCCGGCAGCCGGCGTCGCGCGCGATGGCGGCGAGCGCCTCGGCCAGATGCGTCTCGTCGCGCGCCGTGACGACGAACCACAGGTTGTAATGGTGCTCGCGCTCGTAGTTGTGATTGACCTCGGGCCGGGCGCTGACGCGCGCGGCGATTTCCTCCAGCCGTTCCGGCGGCGCCGCCAGAGTGGCCAGCGTGCTGGCGCCGACGCGGCGCGGCGCGAAGACCGCGCCGACGCGGCTCACCACGCCCGCCTCGCGCAGACGGTGCAGGGCGGCCAGCACCGTCTCTTCATCGACGCACAGGCGCCAGGCGATCTCCGCGTAGGGCTGCGGCTCCAGCGGGAAATCGCGCTGGAATTCGTTGATGAGGCGGAAATCCAGGGAATCCATCAGAAGCCGATGCGTCCGGCGCGGCTGGTGAAGAAAATGCCCGAAGGGCTTTGCGCCGGCAACTCGGTCAGCTTGGCGAAGCTTGCGGTGTCATACACCACGACGCGGTTGTCGTCGCGCGCCGAGATCCAGACATGCTCGCCACGCGGGGTGAACTCCATGTGCAGCACGGCCTTGCCCGGCGCCAGCGTCTGCACCACCCTCTGTTCGAGCGTGTCGATGACCTGCACCTGGCCATAGTCGGGAAAGGCGAAGTTCACCCAGACCTGGCGGCCGTCGGGACGCGCCATGACGAACACCGGCTGGCCCTTGACGGGAATGCGGCCGACCTCCTGCCAGGTCGCGGTGTCGGCCACCAGCACTTCGTGCTTGCCGATGGCGGGCAGGTAGGCGCGCCCGCCGGCGACCGTCCAGCCGCGCAGATGCGGCATCTTGAACACCGGCAGTTTTTCCTGCCCTTTGCCGTAGTTGGCGAGGATCTTCCTCGCGCCCTGCTCCGGCCGCCACAGATCGACCAGGGCGAGGCCGTCCTCGCCGAACAATCCGGCGATGTAATGACGCCCGTCCGGCGTCACCAGGCCGTCGTAGGGCTGGCTGCCGACGTTGCGGAATTTCGTGATCTTCGGCGCGCGCGGCTGCGATACGTCGGCAACCCAGATCTCGCCGGCGTCGAACAGCGCGAAGGCGAACTTGCTGCCCGGCACGTCGGCAAGGCCGACCACTTTCGAGAACTGCCTGCCGTCGCCATAGACGGCGGGAATGTCGGCCAGGAGTTCCAGCGTTTCGGCGTCGAATACCTTGACACCGCCCGGCTGGTAGTTCTGCGCGGCGACCAGACGGCCGTCCTGCGAGATGGCGCCGCCGATGGAATTGCCGGCCTGGAGGATGCGTCGTGCGATCCTGCGTTCGAGCAGATCGACCTTGGTGAGCCCCCCGTCGCGGCCAAAGACATAGGCGTAGCGGCCGTCGCGCGAATACACGGCGGAGGCATGCGAAAGATCCCCCAGACCCTCGACGCGGCCAAGGCTGGCGCGCGCGCTGGTGTCCACCACCAGCACGCTGCCGGCGGCGCGCTCGATGACGACGCCCAGGTCGCCGGTGCCGCGCAGGGCAGGCGCCGCGCAGGCGGACAGCAGCAGGGGAAGCAGGGCGGCAAGCAGGGATTTCATCAGCGGGTCTCTTCAGGGAAGCCTTGCATGAGCTGGCGCACGATCCAGTCTGCTTCGGCCTCGGTCAGGAAGGCATTCCACGGCGGCATGGGCGTGCCGGGCCGGCCGAGGAGTACAGTATAGCGGAGCGAGTCGACCGGCTTGTCGCGCAGGGTCTCGGGCAGCAGCGGCGGACCGAGCCCGCCCTTGAGGGTCAGGCCATGGCAGGAGCCGCAATCCTGCCGTACCATGCGCACCAGCTCGCGCATGCGCTCGGGCGCGGGATCGGCGGCCGGCGCTACTGCCGGCGCCAGCAGCAACAGGGGGACAGGCAGCCATGAGAAATTCCGGTTCGCTTTCATCGTCTACCTTGCAGCATGCCTGTAACCCGGACCTAACGCTTTGACTTTTCTCAAAAGGCGAAAAAAAGCGGGGGCCCACAGGCCCCCGCTCGCACCGGCTTGCGCCGGATCGGATCAATACACGTCGTGCTGCGTGTTGTAGACGTTGAACTTGCCGGTCGGCGTGATCAGCGCAGGATCCTTGATCACGGCCTTCAGCTTGCGCGTCTTGTCGTCGATCACCACGATGGCGGACTGCTGGTTCTTGGCGCTCCACACCGAGAACCACACCTCGTCGCCGGCCTTGTTGTATTCCGGCTGGACGACGCGCTTTGCGCCCTCGCCCAGGCCGGCCCATTCGGCGATCGGCAGGGCGACGAAGCCCTTGTCGAGATTGTTGATGTCGTAGACGGCGATGGACTGGCTGATCGCGGCATCCGGGTTCAGCGTGGTGTCGACCCACAGGTTCTTCGACTTCGGATGGGTCTTGATGAACAGCGAACCGCCGCCCTGGCCCTTCAGCGTCTGCACCACTTTCCAGGCGTTCTGCTTGTGGCCTTTCGGATCGGTGCCGATCAGGCTGATGGTCTCGTCGCCAAGATGGCTGGTCGCCCAGACGGGGCCGAACTTCGGGTGCTTGAAGTTGGCGCCGCGGCCCGGATGCGGAATCTTGCCGACGTTGACGATGGCCTCGAGCTTGCTCTTGACGGTATCGACGACGACGATCTTGTCCGACTGGTTGGCGGCCATCATGACGTAGCGCTGCGAAGACTCCCAGCCGCCGTCATGCAGGAAGCGGGCGGTGGCGATCTCGGTGATCTTCAGGTTGTTGAGGTCCGAATAGTCGGTCATCAGCACCTTGCCGGTCTCCTTGACGTTCACCACGAATTCAGGCTTGTGGTGGCTCGCCACGATGGCGGCCACGCGCGGCTCGGGGTGATATTCCTGGGTGTCGACCGTCATGCCGCGGGTGGCGACGATCTTCAGCGGCTCCAGCGTATCGCCCTTCATGATGACGAACTGCGGCGGCCAGTAGGTACCGGCCACGGCGAGCTTGTCCTCGAAGCCCTTGTACTTCGAGGTTTCCACCGAGCGCGCCTCGAGGCCGACCTTGATCTCGGCCACCACGGCAGGCTTTTCCATCCACAGGTCGATCATGTCGATCTTGGCGTCGCGGCCGATGACGAAGAGATAGCGTCCGGAAGCCGACATGCGCGAGATGTGCACCGCATAGCCGGTGTCGATGGTCGAAATGATCTTCTTGCTGTCGCCGTCGATGAGGGCGATCTTGCCGGCGTCGCGCAGGGTGACCGAGAAGAGGTTGTCCAGCTTGAGGTTGTTCATCTTCTTGGCCGGGCGCTTCTCCGGCGGCACCATCACCTTCCAAGTGTCCTTCATTTCCTTGAGGCCGTACTCGGGCGGCTGCGGCGGCTCGTGCTGCAGAAAGCGGGCCATCAGGTCAACGTCCTTCTCGGTGAGTTCACCGGAGGTCTGCCAGTTCGGCATGCCGGCCGGCGAGCCGTAGGCGATGAAGACCTTCAGATATTCGGTACCCTTGGGCAGGGTGATGTCCGGGGTCAGCGGCTTGCCGGTCGCGCCCTTGCGCAGCACGCCATGGCAGCCGGCACAGCGCTCGAAATAGATCTGCTTGGCGCGCGCAAACTCCTCCTGGGTGACTGGAGGCGCCTTGGGCGTGACGACCGTTTGGACATCTTCCGGCTTGATGGGCACGGGTGCGCCCTTGAAGCGGATATCCTCCTCCGACGTGCCCGGGTGTACCGGCCTGGATTGCGCCAGGCTCAGTACCGGCAGGGCTGCCAGCACCGAAAACCCCGCAACCAGCAAGAGTTTACGACTTTGCATCGATTTTCTCCCTAACGTTGATGAACTGCCTTGATTAAAAAATACATTTAAGTTCCCGAACGCTTTTATGGCCTTGATTTACGTCAAGACGGCCTGTTTTAACTATTTGATAATTATCAACGTTTATCCGCGGCGGCCATGTCGTCTGGATGAATGCCGGAGGAAACTGTCGTCCCTGAAGGACTATTCGCCTTGCCTTCCCGGCCATGCTGCAGTTGCTGTTCGCGCCGCTTGCGTCGGTCGATCAGGGGCAGGCAGACCTTGTCGTTGTAGTAGATGACCTGGCAATCCAGGCAGTAATGGCACTCATTGGCGTTGATCTCCCCGGTAGACCGGATGGCGCGCACCGAACAGCGATTGGCGCAAACCTGGCAGGGCTTGCCGCACTCCTTGCGCCGCCGCAGCCACCACTCGAACAGCCGGAAGCGGCCCGGAATGGCCAGCGCCGCCCCGAGCGGGCAGAGATATTTGCAGTAAAACTTGCGGTTCACCGTCGCCACGCCGATGAGGATGAGGGCATAGAAGACGTAATTCCATTCCCGCTGGAAGCGCATCGCGATCACGGTCTTGAACGGCTCGACCTCGGCGTACCAGGCGGCCTCGGCAATCGATTGCAGGGACACGCCGAAGAGCAGGATGAGGATGATGTACTTGAGCGCCACCAGACGCTCATGCACCGCATCGCTGAACTCAACCTCCGGCAGTTTGAGCTTGCGCGACGCAATCAGGATCAGTTCCTGCAGGGCGCCGAACGGACAGAGCCAGCCGCAATACACGCCGCGCCCCCACAGCAGCAGGGTTACCGCCACGAAGCCCCACAGGATGAACAGCATCGGGTCGATGAGGAAGTTCTCCCAGCGGAAGCCGCTCATGACCGAGCTTGTGAACGTCAGGACGTTGAGCACCGAAAGCTGGGCAAGGCCGTACCAGCCGATGAAGAAGAGCGTGTAGACATGGAAGGCATTGCGGATGTAGGTCAGGGCATTCGGCCGGTGCGCCAGCCAATCCTGGAAGATCAGGATCATGAACAGCGCCGCCAGTCCGACCACGAGCACGCCGATCTCGAAGGCGCGGTTCTGCCAGATGGCAACCCAGACCGGTTCTTCCTGCGACGGGCTCTGCGCACCCGGTTTTGCCGGCGGCGATGAGATTTGCGCTCGCGGCTCGGGTGATGACGGCACGGCACCAGGCGCCGGCCTGGGCGGAACATTCGCCGGCTTCGATTCGGCTTTCGGCCGGACCGGAGTTCCGGCAGGGGTCGCCGGGTCCCCGGCCTGCCGCGGCAGGGGTTTGTTTTCGGGCTGGTTGCCCGCGGACGGGGTGGCGGGCACCGCCGGCGTGGCCACCGCGGCCGGGGCTGCGACGGGCGGGACCGGCGCGGCCTCTTCCTTGGGCGACGGCTGCGGACCGGGATTGCGTATGCCCCGCGCTTCCGCCACCAGTTTGGCCGAGCGCATCACCGTGGCGTTCTCGACCATCACGGTGATGGTGGCGCCGGTGATGCCGTCGATGGCGACATGCCCTTCGCGCTTGGCACCGATGATGACCTTGTCGAAAGCCGACTTGCCCTGGTACTGGGCGACGTAGCGGTTGAGCCGTTCCGGCGTGATGCCGACGGCGAGAATGGGTTCGTCGTGATGGACGATGGCCAGGCCGGCGATGCGTCCTTCGAGGTCGAGACCGACCAGGGTATTGATCGGCTTGCCGGAATAGGCCGGGATGCGCAGCACATCGTCGGTGAGAAAAACGTAGCCGATCGGCTTGCCGCCCTTGAATACCGTCGCGGAAGGCGGCGTACCTTCGAACTCGCCGAAAGCATCGGCCACGGGAAAGATGCTGCGCACCCCCGGGTAGGCGGAAGACAGATCGGCGGCATGGGCCATGCCGACAAGGCCCAGCAATATCCCCCACAAAAAAAACAGCCGTGCGAGCAAAATCGTCCCAACCGGTGGTCGGGCTTCCGCCCGGGATTGACGGCGGAGTGTATCGGGATTGCCCGCAAAAAACAAAAGCCATGACGGCCGCTTTTGACCAGGCTCAAACGGCCAGTCATTCAGCGACTTCGATTTTGCCCTTCATTTCAGGGTGCGGCCCGCAGCGGTAGGGATAGCTGCCCGGCATGTCGAACTTTCGCTGCCAGGACTCGCCCGGAAAAATCCGATCCGACTCGAAGCCGGCCGGGCCGACGAACAGGATCGAATGACTGGTGCGCTTCTCGTTGTTGATCCACTTCACTGTGGTACCGGTCTTGATCCTCAGTTCCGCCGGCGCATACTTGAAATCCCGGATGTCCACCTCCACCGTCTGCGCCTGCCCTGGCAACGGCATGCCGGCGAGAAAAGTCAGTCCCCACGTCACGGCGATGGATTTGCCTTTCCGGCTCACGAACACCTCCACCATGGAAACGGGGAGCCTCCGCTCCCCGTTTGTCCTTGCCAAACTCGGCGAGTTCTCCTGGCTGGCTTGCCTACTGCTTGGCCGCGGTGATGTCGGCCTTGGCATCAATGCCCAGCGTGTAGCCGAGCGAGACCTGGTGGAAGCGGCCTGCACTCCAGTCGTCATGGATGGCGAAGCCGAAGTTGTAGGTCTTGCCCGGCTGCATGACGATGTCGCCTTCGCCGCCGCCGGCCAGCTTGCGCGTGAAGGTGACGACCCATTCGTCACCCTTCTTCTCGCCCTTGGCGTCGACCAGGCCCTTGCCGCCGTCCATCACCCGCTTGTCGGCGACATAGCCGTCGTGCTTGCCGCCCTTGCTGGTCCACTGGATCAGGTCATAGAACTTGCCGCTCTTGACGTCCCCGCCGGCGACGTACTTGGTCTTCTTGTCGTCCTTGGCGTCGGGCATGGTGCGGGCGTCCTGGTGGCAGGTCTCCCAGCAGCCGGAAAGGTTGGCGCGCTCGATCTTGTTGTCCTCGAGCATCACCGCCAGCTTGACCTGGTTGTCCTTGTCCATCTTCTCGGCGCCGCCGGACGGCTGCTTCCAGGAGAAGCGCAGATACAGGTTGGTGCCGTCATGCGCGGCCTGCACCGTGACGGGAATGGAACCGGCCTTGCCCTTGATGGGTTTCGGCTCGATCTTCTGGCCGGTCACCATCTTCTTGCCCATGTCGGCGGTTTCCTCGTCGTGGCAGCTGGCACAGGTCTCGCCCTTGCGCAGGCCCTTGGCGCCACCATGCTCGGTGCCCTTGGTGATCCATTCGATCGGGGATACGCCCGGATAGAACACGGTGATCTTCTTTCCGGGCGCCTTGCTCCAGTCGGGGTTGGCGGCTGCCGCACCCGCACCCAGCGCGAGTACCAGTCCAACGGCGGAAGCGGTAATCAATTTCTGCATGGTCTGCTCCTTGTTTTCCGGTTGATATCGGTTGCTGAATGGTGAACGAACGGCATCCGGCCGGGATGACAGGCCTACTCCTCGTCCTCTTCCTTCATGCCCTTGGGCTTCTGGTGGGCGATGCCCTTGTGGCAGTCGATGCAGGTCTCCTTGTCGCGCTGCGCCAGCTCGTGCTGCTTTCTCGCCCGCGGCTTCTGCGTCTCGGCATTCATGCCCTCGAAGCTGTGGCAGTTGCGGCACTCGCGCGAATCGGCCTCCTTCATGCGCTTCCACTCGTTTTGCGCCAGTTCGAGCCGCTTGGCCTCGAACTTCTCCGGCGTGTCGATGGTGCCCATCACCTTGCCGTAGAGCTCCTTCGAGGCCTGGATCTTCCTCGCCACCTTGTGCACCCAGTCGCGCGGCACGTGGCAGTCCGAGCAGATGGCGCGCACCCCGGTGCGGTTCTGGTAGTGGATGGTCTTCTTGTATTCCTGATAGACGGTGTCGCGCATCTCGTGGCAGGAGACGCAGAACTCCAGCGTGTTGGTCGCTTCCATCGCGGTGTTGAAGCCGCCCCAGAAGATGATGCCGGAGAAAAAACCGACCCCCAGCAGGGTCAGCAGGGAATATTTGGCGCTGGGACGGCGCAGCATGCGCCAGAGGTTTCCCGCGGAAGAATTCGGGTTGGGCATGGATCGTTCCGGTAAGCGCTCGGTTCAAACGGGCCTCCGGGGGCGCAGGGCCCCCGGAGGTCTTGCCGATTGCCGCGCTCAGTAAATGTCGTGCTGCGTGTTGTAGACGTTGAACTTGCCGGTCGGGGTGATCATCTTCGGATCGGTGATCACCTTCTTCACGGCCAGAGTCTTGTCGTCATACACCACGATGGCCGACTGGTCGGTCTTGCCGCCCCACAGGGAGATCCAGACCTCGGAACCATCCGCGCTGTACTCGGGATGCACGGCGCGCTTGATGGCCTTGGTTTCCGGCAGGCCGGAATCCTTGGCGACGTTGATGACCTTCTTCGGCTTGGACAGATCCGCCATGTCCCACACCGCCACGGACTCGGCCACGTCTTTCTCCGGGTTCTGCGGCGCGTCCGCCCAAAAATGCTTGGACTTCGGGTGGGTCTTGACAAACAGGTTGCCCGGCACATGCTTCATTTCCTGGACGACCTTCCAGTTGTACTGCTTGTACTGCTTGTATTTCGGGTTGTCGGACGGCGTGCTGATCAGCGTCACGACATCGGCGCCGAGGTGGCCCGTCGCCCAGACGGGGCCGAACTTCGGATGCACGAAATTGGCGCCGCGGCCCGGGTGCGGAATCTTGGCGGTATCGATCAGCGCGGCAAGCTTGCCGGTCTTGGTGTCGACTGCGGCGATCTTGTTGGAGGCGTTGGCCGCCACCAGGAAGTAGCGCTTCGAGGCATCCCATCCGCCGTCGTGCAGGAACTTGGCCGACTCGATGGTGGTGGTCTTCAGGTTCTTGATGTCGCTGTAGTCCACCAGCAGGATCTGGCCGGTTTCCTTGATGTTGACCACCCACTCCGGCTTGATCTCGGAAGAGACGATCGAGGCCACGCGCGGCTCGGGGTGGTACTCGCCGTCCACCGTCATGCCGCGGGTGCTGACGACCTTGAGCGGCTTGAGGGTATCACCGTCCATGATGACGTACTGGGGCGGCCAGTAGGAGCCGGCGATGGCGTATTTGTCATCGTAACCCTTGAACTTGGAGGTGTCGACCGAGCGCGCATCGAAGCCGACCTTGAGTTCGGCGACCACCGCGGGCTTCTCCATCCACAGGTCGATCAGGCTGAGGCGGCCGTCGCGACCGATGACGTACACATAGCGGCCGGACTTCGACAGGCGCGAGATATGCACCGCGTAGCCGGTCTTGACGATGCTGCGGATTTCCTTGGTGTCGCCGTCGATCAGGGCCACCTCGCCGGTATCGCGCAGGGTCACCGAGAACATGTTCTTCAGGTTGTACTTGTTCATCTGCTTGGTCGGACGATCCTTGACCGGCACGATGACCTTCCAGGAATCCATGGTCTCCTTGAAGCTGTACTCGGGTGGCACATCCGGCGTGGTCTGGATGTACTTCGCCATCAGGGCGATCTCTTCCTTGGTCAGGATGTCGTCGAAGTTCACCATGCCGCCTTCGGTACCGTAGCCGATGATCTTCTCGAGGCGATTCTGGCCGAGCTTGAGCGTGCCGCCTTCCTGCATCGATCCATCCGGCAGCTTCTTGCTCCAGTGGGGCTCGAGGTTCTTGCCCGTCGCGCCCTTGCGCAGCACGCCGTGGCAACCCGCGCAACGCTCGAAGTAGATCTTCTTCGCCGTCGCCTTTTCCTCCGCCGTCAGCGTGGGAGCGGCGGCCGGCGCCTGTTGCGCATAGGCAACATTGAACAGACCGGCAAGCGCAACCGGCAGAGCTGCCAGACGCAGAGAACCGGAAATCGACTTACGTTTCTGCATGTTTTTCTCCCTCAACGAAGAAACAAAAAAGTTGGCGCCCAGAAAACGGGCGGTTTTAGTACCGGGCATAGGATCGGCCGAACAGGCCCTGGCTTCCTTGACTATTGTCAAATAAAAACATTCCACGGCCCATTTCGAGCCGTTCTCAGCATAGCCTGAAAAATGAATAAGGCGAGAAGAATAATTGATCGGGAGGGGGCTCGAAGGATTGCCGCTAAGCCTTGCGCTGCCTTGATCGGCGCAACGGCGCACCGAAAGATGCCCCCAACAAGTATCCGGATGCCCCCGGGACAATGTCGGACAAACCTGGAAAGCGCCATCGCCGGAACCCGCGTGATTAAACGGCTTTCAGGATTATCTGGGAGGTGCTTGGATTTTGATTTGGTGCCGGGAGGGGGAATCGAACCCCCACAGTGTTGCCACCGGCGGATTTTGAGTCCGCTGCGTCTACCAATTCCGCCATCCCGGCATGGGATGCCCTGCTGTCGGCGTCGGATTTTTGATTCCGGCATGGGCCCGCGTAAAATGGCGGGCCGAAAGCCGCCGGCATTATCCCGCATCCGGCGCCCGTGAATCAAACTTAAATGCCGCTTTCCCTGGCCGACTTCGATTATGACCTGCCGCCGGAGCTGATCGCCCAGTTTCCGTTGCCCGAGCGCACGGCCAGCCGCCTGCTGGCGGTTGACGGCGATCGGCTGGAGGACCGTCGATTTTCCGACATCCCGCAGCTTCTGCGGGCGGGCGACCTGCTGGTCTTCAACGACACGCGCGTCCTCCATGCGCGACTGCATGGCGTCAAGGACAGCGGCGGGCGCGTGGAAGTCCTGGTCGAGCGGCCGATCGGCCGCCATGAGGCGCTGGCGCAGATTCGTGCCAGCCACGCGCCGTGGCCCGGCAGCCGGCTGCTTCTGGAAGGGGTGCTGGAAGTCGGCGTGGTGGCGCGCGAGGGCGCTTTTTGCCTGCTGCGCTTCCCCGGCCCGGAGGATCTGGTCGATCTGCTCGAGCGGCATGGCAAGCTGCCCCTGCCACCCTATATCCAGCGCCCATCGGAGGACACCGATGAAGCGCGCTACCAGACGGTGTATGCGCGCCGGCGCGGCTCGGTGGCGGCGCCCACGGCCGGCCTGCATTTCGACACAGTCTTGCTGGACGCCCTGCGCGCAAAAGGCGTGGAGTTCGCCTGGCTGACCCTGCATGTCGGCGCCGGCACCTTCCAGCCGGTGCGGGTCGAGGACCTGGCCCTGCACCGCATGCATCGCGAGCGCTACGCGATTCCCGCCGACACCGCCGCCGCCCTTGCAGCCGCCCGCGCCCGTGGCGGGCGCGTCATTGCCGTCGGCACCACCAGCCTGCGCGCGCTGGAGGCCGCCGCCCAGGCAGGCGAAATCACCGCCGGACCGGGCGAGACGGAGCTCTTCATCCTGCCCGGTTACCGCTTCCACGCCGCCGATGCGCTGATCACCAACTTCCACCTGCCGAAGTCGACCCTGCTGATGCTGGTGTCGGCCTTCGGCGGCCTGGAAAACCTGCGCCGCGCCTATGCGCATGCGGTGACCGAGCGCTACCGCTTCTTCAGCTATGGCGATGCCATGTTCCTCGTGCGGCACGACCTCCGATGAAGTTCGAACTGCTCTCGACCGACGGCGCCGCCCGCCGCGGCCGCCTCACCCTCGCCCACGGCGTCGTCGACACGCCGGCCTTCATGCCGGTCGGTACCTACGGTTCGGTGAAGGCCATGTCGCCCGACGAGGTGAAGCGCCTCGGCGCCCAGATCGTCCTCGGCAACACCTTCCACCTCTGGCTGCGCCCGGGGCTGGAAGTCATCGCCGCCCACGACGGTCTGCACCGCTTCATGGGCTGGGACGGGCCGATCCTCACCGACTCGGGCGGCTTCCAGGTCTTCAGTCTCGGCGCGCTGCGCAAGATTGCCGAGGAGGGCGTCAGGTTCGCCTCGCCCGTGAACGGCGACCGGCTGTTCCTCACGCCGGAGGAATCCATGCGCATCCAGCGCGTGCTGAACGCCGACATCGTCATGATCTTCGACGAGTGCACGCCCTTCCCCGCCAGCCATGCCGCGGCGGCCGGGTCGATGCGCCTGTCCCTGCGCTGGGCCGAGCGCTCGAAGCAGGCCCACGAGGGCAATTCAAACGCCCTCTTCGGCATCGTCCAGGGCGGCATGTACGAGGACCTGCGCGACGAATCGCTCGCCGGCCTCGCGCAGATCGGATTCGACGGCTACGCCATCGGCGGCCTCTCGGTGGGCGAGCCGAAGGACGACATGCGGCGCATCCTCGCCCACACCGCGCCGAAGCTGCCCCGGGAGCGGCCGCGCTACCTGATGGGGGTCGGCACGCCGGAGGATCTGGTGAATGCCGTACAGCAGGGCATCGACCTGTTCGACTGCGTGCTGCCGACGCGCAACGCCCGCAACGGCTGGCTGTTCACCCGAAACGGCACGGTGAAGATCCGCAATGCCGTCCACGCCGCCGACACGCGCCCGCTCGACGAGTCCTGCGGCTGCTACACCTGCCGCAATTTCACCCGCGCCTATCTGCACCACCTGCAGCGGGTCAACGAGATCCTCGGCGCGCGCCTGAACACCCTGCACAACCTCACCTACTACCAGCAACTGATGGCCGGCCTGCGCGCGGCCATCGCCGACGGCCGGCTGCAGGAACACATTGCCGAATTCCATGCGGCCAGGCCCGCCCAGCTGTTATAATTCCGTGCTTTTTCAAACCTCTCGCGGAGACAAACGTGCTGATTTCGAATGCCTGGGCGCAAGCCGCGCCTGCTGCCGGCGGCGATCCGACCGGCGGCCTGATGGGCATGCTGCCCATCCTCCTGATGTTCGTCGTCCTGTGGTTCCTCATGATCCGGCCGCAGATGAAGCGCGCCAAGGAGCACAAGGCCATGGTCGAGGCGATGCAGAAAGGCGACGAGGTGCTGACCAACGGCGGCATTGCCGGCCGCATCACGAAAGTGGGCGAGACCTACCTCAGCCTCGAGATCGCCGAGAACGTCGAGGTCTCCATCCAGAAAACCGCCGTCACGGCCATCCTGCCAAAGGGCACCCTGAAGTCGCTCTGAGCCTTCCCACCACGCCGCGCACCGGGGCGGCCGCGCCGCCCCGCATCGAGCCATGAACCGCTATCCGCTCTGGAAATACCTCCTCATCGCCGCCACGCTGATCCTCGGCCTGCTGTACACCCTGCCCAACCTCTTCGGCGAAGCCCCTGCGGTGCAGGTGTCCAGCATCAAGGCCACGGTCAAGGTCGACACCGCGCTCCTCGGACGCGTCGAAGAGACCCTGAAGTCGGCGGGCATCGCGCCCGACGGCGTGTTCGCCGACCAGAACAGCGTGCGCGCCCGCTTCGGCGACACCGAGACGCAGATCAAGGCCAAGGACGCCATCGAACGCGCGCTCAACCCCGACCCGGAGAACGCCGCCTACGTGGTGGCGCTCAACCTGATTTCCCGCTCGCCGGCCTGGCTGACCGCCATCCACGCCCTGCCGATGTACCTCGGGCTCGATCTGCGCGGCGGCGTGCATTTCCTGCTGCAGGTCGACATGAAGGGCGCCCTCACCAAGCGCCTCGATGCCACCGCCGCCGACCTGCGCTCGCTGATGCGCGACAAGGGCATGCGCCACGCCGGCATCGTCCGCGAGCGCGACCAGCTCGCCATCCGTTTCCGTGACGCAGAAACGCGCAGCAAGGCGCGCGTCGCCATCGAGAACGCGCAGCCCGACCTGCTGCTGACCGAGGCGCAGGACGGTGCCGATTTCAAACTGACCGCCGTCCTCAAGCCGGAGGCGCAGAAGCGCATCCAGGAATTCGCCCTCAAGCAGAACATCACCACCCTGCACAACCGCATCAACGAACTCGGCGTCGCCGAGCCGGTGATCCAGCAGCAGGGTGCCGACCGCATCGTCGTGCAGCTGCCCGGCGTGCAGGACACCGCCAAGGCGAAGGACATCCTCGGTCGCACCGCCACCCTGGAGGTGCGCCTGGTCGACGACGAGAACAGCCAGAATCCGGCCGTGATGGACGAGGCCGCCAAGGGGCAGCCCCCGGTCGGCACGGAATACTATGTCGAGCGCAATGGCGCGCCGCTGCTGGTGAAGAAGCAGGTCGTGCTCACCGGCGACCGCCTCACCGACGCCCAGCCCGGCTTCGACAACCAGACCCACGAGCCGGCGGTGCACCTCACCCTCGATTCGGCCGGTGCGCGCATCTTCAAGGACATCACGCGCGAAAACGTCGGCAAGCGCATGGCCATCCTGCTCTTCGAAAAAGGCAAGGGCGAAGTCATCACGGCGCCGGTGATCCGCACCGAGATCGGCGGCGGCCGCGTGCAGATCTCCGGCCGCATGAGCACGGTGGAAGCCAACGACGTCGCCCTGCTGCTGCGCGCAGGCTCGCTCGCCGCGCCGATGGAGATCGTCGAGGAGCGCACCATCGGCCCGAGCCTGGGCGCCGAGAACATCGAGCGCGGCTTCCACTCGACCCTGTTCGGCTTTCTCGCCATTGTCGCCTTCATGATCGCGTACTACCTCCTCTTCGGCCTGATCTCGGCGCTGGCGCTGTCGACCAACCTGCTGCTGCTGATCGCCCTGCTGTCGATGCTGCAGGCGACCCTGACCCTGCCCGGCATCGCCGCCATCGCACTGACGCTGGGCATGGCCATCGACGCCAACGTGCTGATCAACGAGCGCATCCGCGAGGAACTGAGGAGCGGCGCCACGCCGCAGGCGGCCATCGCCGCCGGCTACGAGCGCGCCTTCGGCACGATTCTCGACTCGAACGTCACTTCGCTCATCGCCGGCCTGGCGCTGCTCATCTTCGGCTCCGGCCCGGTGCGCGGCTTCGCCGTGGTGCACTGCCTGGGCATCCTGACATCGATGTTCAGTTCGGTCGTCGTCTCGCGCGGCATCGTCAACCTCATCTACGGCAGCCGGCGCAAGCTGGCCGGACTGTCGATCGGCAACGTCGCCTGGAAATAAGGGGAAAAAATATATGGCCCCCACGCTCACTTCGTTCGCTGCCCCCACAGGGGGCGCTGCCTCCCTCGGGGCGGCCCATCGGGAGGCATGATGGAATTCTTCAAGATCCGCAAAGACATCCCCTTCATGCGCCATGCGCCGGTGTTCAATGTCATCTCGGCGGTCACCTTCATCGCGGCGGTGTTCTTCCTCGCCACGCGCGGCCTGCACTTCAGCGTCGAGTTCACCGGCGGCACCCTGATCGAAGTGAGCTACCCGCAGGCCGCCGACACGCAGAAGATCCGCGACACCCTCGCCGGCGCCGGCTACGTCGACACCCAGGTGGCGAATTTCGGCAGCAGCCGCGACGTGCTCATCCGCATGCCGCTCAAGCCCGGCCAGGATTCGGCCAAGCTCGGCGCCGAGGTGATGGGTGCGCTGGACAAGGCGGATGCCGGCGCGCAACTGAAGCGCGTCGAGTTCGTCGGCCCGCAGGTCGGCAGGGAGCTGGCCGAGAACGGCGCCATTGCCCTGCTGCTGGTGGTGTTCGGCATCATCGTCTATCTGGCCCTGCGCTTCGAGTGGCGCTTCGCCGTCTCCGCCATCATCGCCAACCTGCACGACGTGGTGATCATCCTCGGCTTCTTCGCCTTCTTCCAGTGGGAGTTCTCGCTGCCGGTGCTGGCGGCGGTGCTGGCGGTGCTGGGCTATTCGGTGAACGAGTCGGTGGTGGTCTTCGACCGGGTGCGCGAGAACCTGCACAAGATGCGCAAGGCGACGATACCGCAGGTCATCGACAACGCCATCACGCGCACCATCAGCCGCACCATCATCACCCACGGCAGCACCCAGCTCGCCGTGCTGTCGATGCTGATTTTCGGCGGCGAGGTGCTGCACTACTTCGCCCTGGCGCTGACCATCGGCATCCTGTTCGGCATCTACTCCTCCGTGCTGGTGGCCAGTCCGCTGGTGATGTGGCTCGGCATCTCGCGCGAGCAGTTCGTCAAGCCGCAGAAGCCGAAGGAGGAAGCCGTCGTCTGATGGCGCTCTTCCGCCTCTGGGACCTGCCGACCCGCGCATTCCACTGGGCGCTGGTGCTGTGCGTGGCCGGCTCCTTTGCCAGCGTGAAGATCGGCGGTAACGCCATGGTCTGGCACGGACGCTGCGGCCTCGCCGTGCTCGGCCTGCTGGCGTTTCGCCTCGCCTGGGGCGTCCATGGCTCGACTTACGCGCGCTTCGCGCGCTTCGTGCGCGGCCCTGCGGCGATTCGGGCGTATCTGCGAGGCGAATGGCGCGGCGCCGGGCACAGCCCCCTGGGTGCCCTCTCCGTCCTCGCCATGCTGGCCACGCTGCTGTTCCTGGCCGGCACCGGTCTTTTCGCCCATGACGATATCGCCTTCGAGGGGCCGCTACGCGCGCTCGTCGGCAAAGCCCTCTCCGACAGGCTCTCCGGCGTCCACCGCCTCATCGAGCCATGGCTGATCCTGCTCGTGGTGGCGCACGTCGGCGCGATCGCCTATTACACGCGCGTACGCGGGGAAACCCTGCTCATGCCGATGATCACCGGTACCCGGGAGGGCACGGCCGAGGACGCGCGAGGTGGCGGCGTTCTGGCGTTCCTGATCGCGCTGGCGCTTGCCCTGCTGGCTGTCTATCTGGCCAGCGGCGCTTGGCTGCCCGAGACGCCGGCGGCACCGCCTGCCCAGGGCAGCGCGCCGGCGTTCTGAGGATTACTCGTCCTTGCGGAATTTGTCGTGGCAGGCCTTGCACGACTCGCCGAGCTTACCGAACTGCGCCCTGACGGCGGCGGCATCGCCCGCGGCGGCCAACTTGGCCATCTCGTTGGCCTCCCTCACGTAATTTCCGGCAATCCGTCCGATTTCGGCCCCGTTCTCGGGCTTGAAGAATTCTGGCTTGGCGCGGGTTTCCTTCCAGCCCTTGCCGCTCACGGTGTTGGGTTGGAACAGCGCGCCCATCTTGGAATTGGCGAGCGCCTGGATGACGTTGGCGGCCTCGATCACCTGTTCCTTGCTATAGGTGCCTTCGACATTGGCCTTGATGCGGCCCATGCTCCAGGCGATGGTGTGATAGGCCGACTGGCGCCAGCGGATTTGGTCTTCGGGCTTGCCGATGACCTGGGCCAGGGCCGTCGAGGCAAGCGTCGCGGCAAGGGTTGCGGCAAGAATGGTTCTGCGTTTCATGCACTCTCCTGTTGAAATGCGTCGGGCCGGCCTGTCGCAGCCGACTCATGGGAAGTAGGGAAGTACGGATTATCCCACAGCCGCGAAAAAATCAGGCGAAGAAGGCGTGCTTGACGCGTAGCGTGCGGCCGCCCCCGGCCAGCGCCAGCAGGCGGTCGACGTGGGGATGCTTGCCGGGGTTGGCGCGGGCGTCCTCGGTGTGCTCGGCATAGAGCTCGAGGCCGGCGCGCGCCGCTTCCGGCGTGATGGCGCCATAGGTCTGCGCCAGGTGATTGTAGAGGACCAGCGAGCCGACCTGGCCGGGCTTGTGCTCGATGAGGCCGACTTCTTCCTCGCCGTCGAACAGGCGAATCGCCTCGAGATGGGCGACGCCGGGCATCTTCTTCAGGTTGTCTGTAAAGGCCATGTCAGCCCTCCGCCGGGCCGCCCCAAGGAGGGCTGGAGTCAACAATATGGAAGCCGCGCAGCGGCTGAACCATCGTCACCCCTTTCCTCGGGAAA
>JBDHRL010000177.1:0-3022 GCA_039807535.1 Rhodocyclaceae bacterium | reverse complement strand
TTGGGAAAAGACTGAGTACCACGAAACGCATTCATCAGAAAGTCAGTCCCGCCAGCACGGCAAGGAGACCGTACTCACAATGGGAAACTGCGCGATAATTCTCCGGTTGAGCGCTTAAAGGGAGAGATGCCTTGTTATCGACTGTCGAGCAGGTCAGGTTGCGCATCTCGAAAAACACCGATGCTGCGGTCAAGTCAAGGCTTGGCCAGTTTTTCACGCCGGCAACGACGGCCGCCTTCATGGCCGGACTTTTCCCGCCCGCAGGCGGCGCCTGCCGCCTGCTCGACGCGGGTGCCGGCATCGGCTCGCTTTCTTGTGCCTTCCTGGAAAAGTGCCTCGGTCCCGCGTTGCACTTCGACAACATTTGCCTGACCGCCTACGAGTTCGATGAGAGCCTGCTCCCCACGTTGCACGCCTCGCTTCAGGGATACGCGGACAAACTGCCGCTCGCCTGGGAAATCGCTGGCGGCGATTTCGTGGAAGCCGCCTTGAATCGCATTCAGTTTGAGCAAGGCGGATTCACCCACGCAATCCTGAATCCGCCTTACAAGAAAATCGGCAGCGACTCCAGCCATCGACTACTGCTTCGAAAGGCAGGCATCGAAACCGTCAATCTGTATTCGGCCTTTGTCGCACTCACCATACTGCTCATGGCGCCGGGCGGACATATCGTGGCGATCATCCCGCGCAGCTTCTGCAATGGGCCGTATTACCGCCCGTTCCGCGAGTTCGTATTGCGGCACACGGCCCTCCGCCACATCCACTTGTTCAAGTCGCGCAGCCAAGCCTTCAAGGACGACGGCGTGCTGCAGGAGAACATCATTGTCCGTCTGGAGCGCGGCGGCCGGCAGGGGCCGGTCAGGGTAACAACGTCGACCGACGACACATTTGCCGATCTGGTCGGCCACGAGCATCCCTTCGAACGGATCGTGTTCCCGGACGATCCTGAGCGGTTCATTCACGTCCCGACATCGCCCGAAAGGGGCGTCTTCGAGTTGTCCCAGGCTGTCCGCCATACGCTGGCCGAGCTTGGCATCGCGGTCTCGACCGGGCCCGTGGTCGATTTCCGCTTGAAAGAACATTTGCGTGCGATGCCAGAAACAGACACCGTACCGCTCCTCTACTCCAGTCACTTCGGCCCGGAAGGTTTGACATGGCCGATGCCCGGTGCAAAGAAGGCCAACGCCATCCTGCGCACGCGCGAGAGCGAAAAATGGCTTTACCCGAACGGGTTCTATTGCGTGGTGCGCCGTTTTTCGTCGAAGGAAGAAAGGCGGCGCATCGTTGCAAACGTGATCGATCCTGCCGCGTTTGGTGGCGTGACAATGCTGGGCATCGAGAACCACCTGAACGTTTTTCACGAAAACAAGTGCGGCCTGCCGGAGGCGCTTGCGCGGGGATTGGCCGCCTTTCTCAACGCGAGCGCGGTAGATGAGCATTTCAGGCGGTTCAGTGGACACACCCAGGTTAACGCCACCGATTTGAAGCTGATGAAATACCCGAGCCGTCAAGTGCTGACCGAGCTTGGGCAATGGGCCATGCGCCATGAAGGACTGACGCAGGCGATGCTGGATGAACGCTTCGAGGCCCTCGCCGCATGAGGACCAGCAAGAAGAAACGCCACATGGCTGCCGCGAGTCAAATCCTGACTTCTCTCGGTTTGCCGAGGGCGCAGCAGAATGAGCGTTCCGCACTTTGTCTGCTGGCCTTGATCAACCTCGCGCCAGGCATGCCCTGGGCGAAGGCGGAAAACCCGCTCATGGGTATTACGCCCATCATGGATTGGGCGCGCGAGCATTACGACAAGGACTACGCGCCGAACACCCGCGAAACGGTTCGCCGTCAAACGATGCATCAGTTTGTCGAGGCTGGCATAGCGCTCTATAACCCGGACCAGCCGAATCGCCCGGTAAACAGCCCAAAGGCGGCTTATCAGATCGAACCCGCCGCACTGGCGTTGCTGCGCACTTATGGCACGGATTCGTGGTGCAACAAGCTGGTCGAATACCTCGCTTCGCGTGAGACGCTGTCCGCGCGTTACGCGAATGAGCGGACGCAATGCCGCATCCCGGTGCGCATTGCGTCGGGCAGGAATATCAGTCTCAGTCCCGGCGAGCACAGCGATTTGATTCGCGCCGTCATCGAGGACTTCGCCCCGCGCTTCGCGCCCGGCAGCATATTGGTCTATGCGGGTGATACCGGAGACAAATGGGGCTACTTCGACGCTGCCTTGCTGGCAGAACTGAATGTCGCCGTGGATGCACATGGCAAGATGCCTGACGTAGTGCTTCACTTCCCTGCGAAAAACTGGCTGCTGCTGGTCGAGGCTGTCACCAGTCACGGGCCCGTCGATGGCAAGCGGCACGAGGAACTGGCCCGGCTCTTCAGTACCTCGCTCGCCGGGCTCGTCTACGTGACGGCCTTCCCGAACCGGGCAAGCATGAGCCGTCACCTTGCGGAGATCGCCTGGGAGACCGAGGTCTGGGTGGCAGATGCACCGTCGCACCTGATCCATTTCAACGGCGAACGTTTTCTCGGTCCTTATCCCTGATCGCACGGAGCCGTTTGCTCACGCCTCTGCGCTTTCCCGGAGAAACGTCCCATGGATAAGCCCTTCGCCATCACCCTCGACCCCGGCTCCTCGCTGGCCAACCGCACCGGTTCCTGGCGCACCGTGCGCCCGGTGTATGTCGACCGCCTGCCGCCCTGCAACCACGCCTGCCCGGCCGGCGAGAACATCCAGGGCTGGCTGTTCCACGCCGAGTCCGGCGACTACGAGTCGGCCTGGCGCGAGCTGGTGCGGAACAATCCGATGCCGGCCATCATGGGCCGCGTCTGCTACCACCCCTGCGAGGACGCCTGCAACCGCGGCCGGCTCGACGAATCGGTCAGTATCCACGCCGTCGAGCGCTTCCTCGGCGACGAGGCCGCGAAGCGCGGCTGGACCGTCGCGCCCGGCATGGAGACCGGCAAGCGCGTGCTGGTGGTCGGCGCCGGCCCGGCGGGACTCTCCGCCGCCTGG
>JBDHRL010000051.1:0-19233 GCA_039807535.1 Rhodocyclaceae bacterium | reverse complement strand
GCCGAGCATCTTGAGCAGATCGCTGCCGGCCAGAGGAGGTTTCTGTTCCCAGAACAGTCCGGTCTTCCGGTCGCCGCTGCCAAGGAGGGCCGCTTCCAGTTGCGCCGCGGCATGGGGGTTGCCGAGCTCCCGCTGCCGCTTGAAAAGCAAAGCTAGCTCGTCAGCCAGCAGAATGCGTGAGAGGGCCTTGCCATAGTCGCCCTGCTTGTTGCGCTGGGCATCCGGGAATTCGGCAAGGACCATTTCTGCGGCACTGCGGTAGCCTTTCTCCGCCATCCGCCGCTTCGTGTCTGCCAGCCCTTGCTTGACCTTGCCGCTTTCGCCCTTGCTGTCCGCCTCCGCCTGCTTTTCCTCGGCGCGGCTGATCCAGTGGAAACCACGATGCTTGCACACGTGGTAGATCACTCGCGCCCATTCCTCTCTGCTCAGGGCGCGATCCAGCCCCTCCACGCGCAACTGCCAGAGGGAACGCCGAAACGGATTCTGAGGCTGGAAGAAGTCGGCGTCATCAATCACGCCATACCGCTTGAGTACGCGCGTCAGCTTAGTCAGTCTCCAGGCGCGACGGCGCAGGCGGCGGCGCATCAGGCGTGCGTTGCGGCGCACAAGATTGAGGGAGTCGCCTTCTTTGGCGGTTTCGGCCTTGTCGAAACAGCGGACGCCCAGATCGACGATTCGGTTTTCGCCCAGGACACACCAGCCTACCGAAGCGATGCCGATGTCCAGGCCCAGGATATAAGGGAGTTTTTCCTGTTGCATGACAGCTTCCCATGCGGATAGAATGATTCCATTGTAGTCTTCCGGGGTGAGAGCCGTTGCTACAATAAGGTGGCTACCTTCGGGTAGCGACCGAATCCGGCCCGACAGGCTTGCCTGTCGGGCCTTATCTTTTGAAAAGTCAGTCACTGTGATACGGCGGGTGCGACAGCCTGCGCCATAATGCCTTTGGTTGTATGGAGTGCAACATGACTGATTTCATGAATCGCAAGGTGCTGATCACCGGCGCCGCCAGCGGCATCGGGCGGCTGCTGGCGCTGCGCATCGCGGCGAAGGGCGGGTGGCTGATCCTGTGGGACCTGGACGAGTCGCACCTTGCGGCGGCGGTTGGCGAGATCGCGGCGGCGGGCGGGCAGGCGTCGGCGTATGCCTGCAACCTCGCCGAGCGGGCGTCCATCGAGGCCGCGGCGGCGCGCACGCTGGCGGACCACGGCGCCGTCGACATCCTCATCAACAACGCCGGCATCGTGGACGGCAAGCGCCTGCTGGAGGCGACCGACGAGGAGGTCGAGCGCACCTTCGCGGTGAACACGCTGGCGCATTTCCGCACGGTGCGTGCCTTCCTGCCCGGCATGATGGAGAGGGGCGGCGGGCACATCGTCACCATCGCTTCGGCCTCGGGCATCGCCGCGGTGCCGCGCCTCGCCGACTACTCGGCGAGCAAGGCCGCCGCCATCGCCTTCGACGAGTCGCTGCGCCTGGAGTTCGCCCACGACGGCGTGCCGGTGCGGACCACCGTGGTCTGCCCGTTCTACATCGCCACCGGCATGTTCGAGGGCGTGCGCACGCGCTTCCCGCTGCTGCTGCCGATCATGAAACCGGAGGCGGTCGCCGAACGCATCGTGCGCGCCATCGCGCGCGGCGAGTCGCGCGTGATCCTGCCCTGGTTCGTGCGCTGCGCCTTCCCGCTTCGCCTGCTGCCGACGGCCTGGTTCGACGCGCTGATGGGCTTCTTCGGCATCAGCGGGAGCATGGACGCCTTCACCGGACGGAAAAAATGATGAAAGCGGAGGCTGCACGATGAGCGATGCACCGAAGGTGCGCCGCACCGACAAGCTGATGCCCGAGGCAGGCGTCGCCGAACTGCTCGCCGGCGCCCATTGCGGCAGGCTGGCGACGGTGGGCGCGGACGGCTGGCCCTACGTCTGCCCGCTGCTCTACGTGTGGCTGGACGGCGAGATCTGGGTGCACAACACCCGCGCCGCCGGCCACCTGCGCAGCAACATCGACCACGCCGCGAAGGTCTGCTTCGAGCTGGACGAGGCGGGCGAGGTGTTCCCCTACGGCCGCTTCGACTGCGACACCTCGATCGCCTACCGCAGCGTGGTGGCCTTCGGCACCATCCGCATCGTCGACGACCCGGCGCGCAAGGCGGCGTTCTTCGACGCGCTGATGGCGAAGTATTTCCCGCAGGCGTCGGGACGGCCGAAGGGCTTCTATCCGCGCCTCGGCGACACGACGGTGTACGCCATCGCCGTCGAGCGCATGACGGGCAAGGAGACCGCGCTGCCGGCGCCGGACCAGCGCTGGCCGGCGGCGGACTTCACGCGCTCGCCGGACGTGAAAAAGTAAAAGTCAGTCCGCGCGGGACGGCGGAAAAACAACGTCATTCCCGCGCAAGCGGGAATCCATCGGCGCCATGGGGCCTCACTGGGTTCCCGCTTGCGCGGGAACGACGGCTTGCTTCGGCACGAGCTGGTGAAACAGGCTCGACTCGCGCTTGTAGAAGCCCTCGGTGTGGAAGGTCTCCTCCAGCCTGTACAGCTCGTAGTCGAGGTGGTGGCACAGCTCGTGCAGCAGCGTGCGCAGGAGGCTCCTGAAGGCCACCACGCGCCGGTTCTTCGCGGTGCGCATCCACAGCTTGATCACGGCTGCCTTGCCTTCGTCTTCGGGCAGGTAGAGGCCGTGCAGCTCGCCCCAGTCGCCCGCCGGGCGCACCGCCAGCACCGCCACGCGCAGCGGCGGCGCCCCAAGCTGGCTGACGATTCCCGCGGCGAGGGCGGCACACAGGCGCTCGGCCTCGGCGCGGCCCTCCGCCTTGAGGGCGGCTTCGAGCGGCGCGATGAGCGGGCGCAGCGCGGCGGCGTCGGGCAGCTCGATGCGCTCGATGGCGTCGCTCCTGTCGTAGATGCGCTTGCGCGCGGCGGAAAGGCGGGCGTAGTAGGCGAAGGGCACGGCTAGAAAATCCCCAGTGCCACGCCGCCCGCCATCGCTTCGCCGAGCTCCTCGCAGGCGGCGAGGTCGGCGGCGGTGACCTCGTGCCGCGCGATGAGCGGTTCGGCGACGCGCTTCCAGCCGTAGCCGGTGGCGATGCGGTCGATCTGCGTCACCGCGCCGCTGCCGTCGTTGCCGGCGCTGACGAAGAGGGCGTAGGGCAGGCCGACGGTTTTCCCCTCGGCCGGGTAGTAGGTGCGGTCGAAGAAGTCCTTCACCATGCCGGACATGGTTCCGAAATTCTCCGGCGTGCCGACGATCAGGCCATGGCAGCCGAGCAGGTCCTCCAGCGTGGCGTCTCCGGCGCGCTTCATCACGGTGTCGGTTTCCGTCGCGCGGCGCGCGCCGCGCAGCACCGCCTCGGCCAGCGCGCCGGTGTGGCCGCCCTGGGTGTGGAAGACGATGAGCAGGCGCTTCACCGCAGCGGGTCCTGGCGATAGAACTGTCTGAGCTGCTCGTACACGGCCGGGTATTCGTGGTGCAGCAGGCCGGGCGCCTCGAAGAACACTTCGCTCGCCACGGCGAAGAACTCGGCGGGATGCGTTGCGGCGTAGGGGTCGATCCATGTCTCCTCGCCGTCGTCGACGCGGGCGCAGAAGTTCTCGTAGGCCGGCTCGAAAGCCTTGCTCCAGGCCTGGCGGCACATGCCCTCGTGCAGCGGCGGCAGGCCATCGGGCGGGCCGTTGAGCATGTCGAGCTTGTGGGCGAATTCGTGGATGACGACATTCATGCCGGCGGCCTCCTGCGGATCGTCGAACCAGGACAGCAGCACCGGCCCGCCCTCCCAGGCCTCGCCCGCCACCTCGTCGTCGTATTCGTGCACCACGCCGTCTTCCGACATCTGCCTGCGCGGGATGAGGAAGTCGCCCGGATAGACGATGACGCCGACCCAGTCCCTGTAGGAATCGAGGCCGAGCTTGAGCACCGGCAGGCAGGCCTGAAGCGCAATCGAGAGCTGGATGTCTGGCGTGAGTTGCAGTCCCTGCGCACCGTGCCATTCCTTCTGTGCGATGAATTCCAGCGCCATGGTGCGCAGCGCCGTCCGTTCCTCGGCGCAGAGGTGGGCGAGGAAGGGCAGGCCGCTCTCGACGCGCGCCCATTGTGTTGCGCCGACTTTCGGCAGGGGCGGCTCGGCCTGGCCGAACAGTTTCTTCAGGGCGTCGAGCATGGCTGCGAAGACCGCGTCACGCCCGCACGCGCGTGGTGAGGAATATCCCCGCCAGGATCAGCGCGATGCCGGCGAGATGAAACAGCGCCGGCTCTTCGCCAAGGAAGATCACCGCCATGAGGGTGCCGAAGGCCGGCATCAGGTGCATGAACTGGCCGGCGCGGTTGCCGCCGACCTCGGCCACGGCGCGGTTCCAGAAAATGAAGCCGAGCGCCGCCGGGAAGATGCCGGCGTAGGCGATGGCGGCGAAGGCCGGCCCGCCGGGCACGATGAGCTTTCCCGCGGCCATTTCCCAGAGGTAGAAGGGGGCCAGCCCGAGCAGGCCCCAGAGCGTGAGGGCGGCAAGGAAGGACAGGGCGTGCAGCCCGGGCGGACGCCGCGCCAGCAGCACGGTGTACAGCGCCCAGCACAGCATCGCCGCCAGCACCCACAGGTCGCCCTCGTTGGGGCGCAGTTCCCGCAGGCGCGCCAGTTCGCCATGGGCCAGGATGACCAGCACGCCGGCGAAGGACACCATCACGCCCAGCCCCTCCAGCCGGCGCAGGCGCTTGCCGAACAGCCCCCAGCTGAGGCCGATGATCATGATCGGCGTTGCCGAGGCGAGCAGCACGCCGTTGGTGGCGGTGGTGTGGGCCAGGCCGATGTAGGTGAGGGCATTGTGGCAGGCGCCCCCGAAGAGGCCGAGCATGGCCAGCACCTTCCAGTGGACGAGGGTCTCGCGCCATTGGGTCCGAAGGTGCGGCCAGGCCCAGGGCAGCAGGCAGAGGAAGGCGATCACCCAGCGCCAGAAGGACAGGGCGATCGGCGGCACGTCGCCGCGGATCCAGCGGCCCACCACCCAGTTGCCTGACCAGAACAGCACGGTCAGGGTCAGCAGCAGGTAGGCGAATGCGCGTGAAGGGGGCGGTGTGGCGGGCAAGGGCTGACGGGGGAGAGAGGTTGTTGATCGGCGTCAAATTGCGGGTTGTTTTATGGCGGCATTATGACAATCAATGGGCAGAACAATGTCGATACCCGCCCATGATGGAGGAAGACATGGGCGAGATCAAACCGCCGTCCGCCGCGCCGGGGGCAGCACCGGAACAGCGCGAATACCTCTCCGACGACCCGCGCGACATCGGCTGGGTCAGGCAGAACGTCCCCTGCCAGACGGCCTGTCCGGCGGGCACCAACGTCCCGGTCTACATCCGGGAAATCATCGAGCGCCAGTATGGCCGCTCCTACGAAACCAACCGCGAAGCCAACGTCCTGCCCGGCATCCTCGGCCGCATCTGCTCGCGGCCCTGCGAGGACCAGTGCCGCCACGGCTGGCCCGGCAACGGCGAGCCGGTGGCGATCTGCCACCTGAAGCGCGTCGCCGCCGACATGAAGGACGCCGGCCACCGCATCACCGAGAGCCTGTATTCGCCCACCGGCAAGCGCGTCGCCATCGTCGGCGCCGGGCCGGCCGGCGTCGCCGCGGCGCACGACCTCTCGCTGCTCGGCCACGACGTGGTGATCTTCGAGCGCGAGGAGCGCGCGGGCGGCATGCTGCGCTACGGCATCCCCGAATTCCGCCTGCCGCGCGACACGCTCGACATCGAGCTGCACAACGCGCTGCGTCTCGGCGTGCAGATCCGCACCGGCGCCGAGATCGGCAACGGCGAAGGCCGGATCCCGATGGCGAAGCTGGAGAAGGAGTTCGACGCCGTGCTGCTCGCCACCGGCTGCATGGCCGCCTCGCCCCTGCCGCTGCAGGGCGAGTGGGAGAAGCGCGAGCTGCGCGGCCTCGAGGGCGTCGAGTACGGCCTCGACTTCCTCGTGCAGATGCACCGCGGCGTGAAGCAGGCCGTCGGCAGGCGCGTCGCGGTGGTGGGCGCCGGCTTCACGGCGCTGGACTGCGCGCGCGTGGCGGCGCGGCTCGGCGCGCAGGAGGTGACCATCCACATCCGCACCGCCGAGGAATACATCCCGGTGACGCAGGAGGAGATCTTCGAGGCCAAGCGCGAGGGCGTGCGCATCAAGGGCCTGCGCACCCCGGTCGGGCTGACCGCCGACGGCAACCGCCTCACCGGCATCGAGTTCGTGCAGAACCGCCTCGGCGGCTGGCGCGCCGGCGGGCGCCGCCAGGCCATCCCCATCGAGGGTTCGGAATTCCACGAGCCCTGCGACACCATCATCATCGCCATCGGCCAGCAGACGGTGAACGACTTCCTCGGCACGAAGCTGGAACTCGACCGCTGGGGCAACGTGCGCGTCGGCGAGGACGGCATGACCTCGCACAAGGGCATCTTCGCCGCCGGCGACTACGTGAACGGCGCCTCGACGGTGATCCAGGCCGTCGGCCACGGCCGCAAGGTGGCCAAGCGCATCGATGCCTGGCTGATGGGCCGCGAGCGGCGCCGGCAGGTGGTGCGCATCGTGCCGGTGGAGCAGCCGCTGCGCGAGCGCGCTTTCGACTTCATCCCGCGCCAGCACATGCCGACGGCGCCGCTCGGCGAGCGCATGAAGGACGGCAAGCACGAGGTCGAGCTCGGCCTCGACGAGACGCTGGCCTTCGAGGAAGCGAAGCGCTGCTATCTTTGCAACCTGCGCTACCAGATCGACGTCGACCGCTGCATCTTCTGCCGCGCCTGCATCGAGGTGGCGCCGCGCAACTGCATCAAGCTGGTGCGCGGCGTCGAGCTGCAGGAGGACGGCGCCTACGGCAAGCTGCTCGAGACCAAGGAGTGGAACCAGGTCGGCGCCATCTGGATCGACAACAACGAGTGCATCCGCTGCGGCCAGTGTTTCAAGGCCTGCCCGGTGCAGTGCATCTCGATCTCGCGCTGCGAACTGACGGAAGTCGAGGTTTGAGATGGGAAATACCAAGAACGCACGCCACCACGTCGTCATCGGCAGCGGCGTCGCCGGCAGCCAGGCGGCCGAGACGCTGCGCGAGCGCGATCCCGACGCCCGCGTCACCATCCTGACGCTGTCGAGCCTGCTCTTCTACAACCGCTACGACCTGCCCAAGGTCTTCCGCGGCCACCGCGACTGGCGCGAGTTCCTCGCCTTTCCGGCCGAGTACTACAAGGACTACCGCATCGAGGTGCGCCGCTGCAGCCGCGTCGCCGGGGTGGACGGCAGCCGGCGCAGCATCACGCTGGAGCACAAGGAGGAGATCCGCTTCGACACCCTGCTGGTGGCTTCCGGCGGGCGCGGCTACATCCCCGAGGAGCTGGCCGAGTTCCGGCCGCTGATGCACCCCTTCGCCAGCTATACCGAGGCGGTCACCGCCGCCTCCGTCGTGCCGGCGCGCGGCCACGTCATCATGCTCGGCGGCGACATGATCGGCCTCGACCTGGCCCGCACCCTCATCGACACGCGCCACCGCGTGACGCTGGTGGCCGGCGCGCAGACCTTCTGGCCGCACGAGGTGGGCGAGGAGGATCGTCCGGCGCTGATCGCCGCCCTCGAAAAGATGGGCGTCGAGGTGGTCGAGTCGGCCGACGCCGGCGGCATCGCCTCCATCGAGCAGGGCGCCAAGGGCCTCTCGGCGCGGCGCGTGCTGTTCAAGGACGGCACCGAGCTGTACGGCGACGTGGTGATGCCCTTCTTCGGCCTGTCGCCCTCGGTCGAGTTCATGCTGGGTTCCGGCACCGATATCGAGCGTGGCCTGCTGGTGAATCCGGCCCTGCGCACCACCGGCGAGGGCATCTACGCCGCCGGCGACGTCTGCCAGATCTGGTCGGACGCCGAGAAGCGCTACCGCTTCTTCTACGGCTGGAAGAACGTGAGGGCGATGGGCGACCTCGCCGCGCGCAACATCACCGGCGGCGACGAGCCGTGGGTGCCGGCGCAGGACGAGCAGCTGCACATCTCGGACGACGGCAGGATCCAGTCTCCTTTCTGGGAATACGAGTAATGGCGACAGACATTCAGATTTCCATCGTCGGCTCCGCCGGCGACGGCACCATCGCCGCCGGAGAAATCCTCCGCAACGCCCTGGCCGGCATGGGCTACAAGGTCATCAGCTTCGACGTCTATCCCCCCGAGATCCGCGGCTTCGGCAAGTGCATCGCGCGCATGCGCATCACCACCGAGCAGGCCTACTCGCTCAAGCACAAGTCCGACGTGATGGTCTCGCTCGACGACAGCCACGCCATCCCGCACGCCGGCGAGTTGCGCGACTGCGGCGCGCTGATCTACGAGCAGGGCTCCATCGTCAGGCTGCCCGAGGGCGGCCACATGAGCGCCCACGTCGGGCCCGGCCAGCTGCCCTATCCGGTGCCGATCCGCGAGCTGTCGGAGAAGAGCACCGGCGCCAACCGCTCGCGCAACATCGTCGTGCTCGGCTTCATCGCCGGCCTCTTCAACCTGCCGGTCGAGGGCTTCCGCAAGGCCATCGGCAGGAAGTTCAGGAGCAAGGCCGCGGCGGCGGAAGCGTCCGAAGCCGCCTTCAAGGCCGGCCTCGACTACGCCGCGAAGACCTTCAAGCTCGACGACGTGGCGTTCGGCCCGCCGGTGTCGTCGGTGGTGGCGGGCGCGACGGTGGAAATGATCAACGGCAACGCCGCCGTCGTGCGCGGCGCGCTGGATGCCGGCATCGACACCTTCTTCGGCTACCCGATCACGCCGGCCACCTCGATCATGGAGCGCCTCGCCTCCGAGATGCCCAGGCGCGGCGGCCGCCTGCTGCAGACCGAGGACGAGATCTCGGCGATCTCCGCCGTGATGGGCGCCGGTTTCGCCGGCGCGCGCGCGGCGACGTCGACCTCCGGCCCCGGCCTGTCGCTGATGGCGGAGATGCTCGGCATGGGCGTCATCGGCGAGGTGCCGAGCGTGGTCTTCGTCTCGCAGCGCGGCGGGCCCTCCACCGGCATGCCGACCAAGACCGAGCAGTCCGACCTGCACATGGCGGTGTACGGCGGCCACGGCGATGCGCCGCGCATCGTCATCGCGCCGACCAACGTCGACGGCTGCTACCGCTGCGGCGGCAAGGCCTTCGAGATGGCCGAGGCCTATCAGACGCCGGTGATCGTGCTGATCGACCTCTACCTCTCCAACCGCTACGAGACGGTGGTGTTCCCCTCGCGGCCGCCCTTCGAGACGGACATGAACCGCAAGCCCGGCAAGCAGGCCGCCGGCGCGCAGTACAAGCGCTACGCGCTGGGCGGCGACGACATCAGCCCGCGCGCCATCCCCGGCGAGAAGGGGGGCATGCACGTGGTGACCGGCCTTGAGCACAACGAACTGGGCCGGCCCAATGACTCGGCGGAGCTGCACACGGCGATGAGCCGCAAGCGCCACGAGAAACTGAAACAGGCGCTGAAGCATCCGGACTTCACCCACTTCAAGCGCTTCGGCGACGAGGGGCCGGTCGACGTCGGCGTGATCTCCTGGGGCTCCAACTTCGGCGAGTGCCTGGAAGCCATGCTCAAGGCGCGCGGCGAGGGCATCCGCTGCGCAGCGATGAAGGTGGTGATGCTCTCGCCTTTTCCGACCGATGGCGTGGCGGCCTTCCTCGCCGAGTGCAGGGAGGTGCTGGTGCCGGAGCTCAACTACCAGGGCCAGTTCGCCAACCTGCTGCAGGCGCATGTGGCGCGGCAGGTCACCCGGCTCGCCCGCGTGCCCGGCGAGCCGATGAAGGTCGAGGAGATCCTCGAGGAAATCCGCCGTTTGGCGGGAAGGCAAGCGGCCCAGAAAGCCGCATGAAGACCTATCCCCCATCCCCTTTCCCGAGGAAAGGGGTGACGAAGGTTCAGCCGCGCAGGGCGCGGCTTCCGGTTAATACGCCGACGCCTCCTTGGGGCGGCCCGGCGGAGGCGTAAGGAGAACAAGATGGGCGACATCAAACCGGTCTATCTCGAAGAAAAGCTCAAGGAGGTCGAGGAGAGCGGGCGGCTCGACTACCGCTCGAAGACGCTGCCGACCTGGTGCCCGGGCTGCGGCTACTTCTCCATCGTCGAGGCGGTGGCGGCCTCGCTGTGCGAGTTGAACATCCCCAATGAAAACGCCGTGGTGGTCTCCGGCATCGGCTGCTCCTCGCGCTTCCCGTTCTTCGTGAACACCTACGGCATGCACACCCTGCACGGCCGTGCGCTACCGGTGGCCACCGGCGTGAAGACGGCCAACGACGCGCTGACCGTGGTGGCGGTGGGCGGCGACGGCGACGGCTTCGCCATCGGCGGCGGCCACGTACCGCACGCGGCGCGGCGCAACGTGGACATCACCTACCTGCTCTTCGACAACGGCATCTACGGCCTGACCAAGGGGCAGACCTCGCCGACCTCGGCGACGGGCTTCCGCACGCCGACCAGCCCCTACGAGAACCCCGACCGGCCGCTGAATCCGCTGCTGATGGTGCTCTCCTACGGCGCCAGCTGGGTGGGGCAGGCCTACGCCGGCCGGCCCGACCACCTGAAGAAGATGATCACCCAGGCAATGGCGCACCGCGGCTTCTCCTACCTGCACATCCTCTCGCCCTGCGTCACCTTCGACAAGACGCACCGCACCTACCAGAATCTCGGCATGCAGGTGCGTGACCTGCCGGCCGGCCACGACCCCTCCGACCGCCTGGAAGCGATGCGCCTGGCCATGGACGATGCGGCGCCGGCGCTCGGCCTCTTTTACCGCGAGGAACGCCCGACCCTGGGCGATGCCCTCGACAGCCTGGTGGAGAAGGCCGGCGGCGAACTGCCCGGCAAGGTCGCCGCCAAGCCGGCGCGCAAGACGGCGCGGCGCTGACCGTCATTCCCGCGGGATACCGTCATCCCCGCGAAAGCGGGGATCCATGTCTTTCCCCCGTTCCTGGATTCCCGCTTTCGCGGGAATGACGGAGCCGGCCCTGCCGGAAAAGTCAGTTCCCGCAATACGGCGCCAGCGCTACTCCCCTCGCCCCTCCGGGGAGGGGGCAGGGGGAGAGGGACGCTTTTCGGCGATAATTCGCCCATCGACCCCATCCCTTTTTGCACGTGGTTTCCGTCACCCATTCCATCGCCCAGGCCGGCGCCGAGGACGCGCAGCTCGATCTCCTCGCCGAGGGCCTGCCGCCCGAGTCGCGCGAGCAGCTCGCGCATGCGGCCGATTATGCCCGGAGCCTGTACGGCGAACTTGCCCTCGGCACCGGCGAAGCGCTCTGGCAGCACGCCCTCGGCATGGCGCTGGTGGCGGCCTCGCTCAGGCTCGACCTCGACACGCGCCTTGCCGCACTGCTCTTCGCCGCCGCGGATTTCCTCGATGACGCCGCAGAAAGGCTCGCCGCTCGCTTCGGCGCGCCGGTGGCGGAACTGGCCGGCGGCCTGCGCCGCCTGAAGGGTCTGCAACTCGTCACCCGCCCGCGCGAGGGCACCCAGGGCGTCAAGGCCCAGGCGGAGGTGCTGCGCAAGATGCTGCTGGCGATGTCCGCGGACATCCGCGTCGTCCTGCTGCGCCTGGCCAGCCGCACGCAGACCCTGCGCTACCTCGCCGACCATCCGCAAGCCGGGCGCGCCGAGGTGGCGCGCGAGAGCCTCGACATCTATGCGCCGCTCGCCAACCGCATCGGCGTCTGGCACCTGAAGTGGGAGATCGAGGACCTCGCCTTCCGCTTCCTCGAGCCGGACACCTACAAGCGCATCGCGAAGATGCTCGACGAGCGCCGCGTCGAGCGCGAGCAGTTCATCGAGGAGGCCATCGCCCGCCTGCGCAGGGAACTGGCGGCGGCCGGCGTGAGGGCGGAGGTGGCCGGCCGGCCCAAGCACATCTACAGCATCCACAGCAAGATGCGCGCGAAGAACATCGGCTTCGACGAGGTCTACGACGTGCGCGCGCTGCGCGTGCTGGTCGACGAGGTGAAGGATTGCTACACCGTGCTCGGCATCGTGCACCACATCTGGCAGCCGATTCCGCAGGAGTTCGACGACTACATCTCCAAGCCCAAGGGCAACGACTACCGCTCGCTGCATACCGCGGTGATCGGCCCGGGCGGGCGGGCGCTGGAGGTGCAGATCCGCACCCACGAGATGCACCAGCATGCCGAGCTGGGCGTCGCCGCCCACTGGCGCTACAAGGAGGGCGCCGGCCAGGACGCGCGCTACGACGACAAGATCGCCTGGCTGCGCCAGCTGCTGTCGTGGCGCGACGAGATCAGCGATTCCTCCGAGTGGGTGCGCCAGTTCAGGCGCGCCGCGCTCGACGACACCCTCTACGTGCTGACGCCGCAGGGCCGCGTCATCGACCTGGCGAGCGGGGCGACGCCGGTCGACTTCGCCTACCGCCTGCACACCGACCTCGGCCACCGCTGCCGCGGCGCCAAGGTGAACGGCGCGCTGGTGCCGCTCAACACGCCGCTGGAAAACGGCCAGACCGTCGAGATCGTCGCCGTCAAGCAGGGCGGCCCCTCGCGCGACTGGCTGCAGCCGGAGCAGGGCTATCTCGCCACCTCGCGCGCCAAAGCCAAGGTGCGGCAGTGGTTCGCCGCGCAGGAGGAGGCCGAGATGCTGGCGCAGGGCCGCGCCTTCGTCACGCGCGAGATGCAGCGCGAGGGGCAGACCGGCGCCAGCCTCGAGGAACTGGCGCGCAAGCTCGGCTTCGCCAATACCGATGCGCTGTTCCTTGCCGCGGCGCGCAACGAAATCGGCCAGCGCCAGCTGCAGACGGCGCTGCGCGGCGCGCCCGAGGCGGCGCCCGAGGCGCCGGAGATCCAGACCCGGCGCAGCAAGGCAGGTGCCTCGAGCAGCCGCGTGCTCATCGTTGGCGTCGACAAGCTGCTCACCCAGCTCGGCCGCTGCTGCAAGCCGGCGCCGCCGGATGCCATCGCCGGCTTCGTCACGCGCGGCAAGGGCGTCTCCATCCACCGCCTGGAGTGCACCAACTTCCGCAACATGAGCAACCGCAACCCCGAGCGCGTCATCAGCGCGGAGTGGGGAGCGGCTACGGGGGGGGGCGCCGACGCGCTCTACCCGGTCGACATCGTCGTCGCGGCGCAGGACCGCCAGGGCCTGCTGCGCGACATCTCCGAAGTGCTCTCGCGCGAGAAGATCAACGTCACGGCGGTGCACACCCAGTCGAAGCAGGGCAGCGCCCGCATGGCCTTCACCATCGAGGTGAGCGGCGTGGCCCAGCTGCAGCGGGCGCTGAAGCTGATCGAGGAGATCGGCGGCGTGGAGCGGGCCAGCCGCAGTTGAATCTTTCCTCCCCTCTCCCGCTTGCGGGAGAGGGGCAGGGGGAGAGGGTAGGCCAGTGGGGAAAGTCAGTCGCCGCAGGACGGCGAAAGCGGGCTTTCGCCCCTGAGCGGCCGTACATCTGATCGCCAAACAGCCGTTCCCCCATGTCCTTGCGGGAACGTCAATCCTTCGCCACGACGGTATCGTACAGCCCGTAGTGAAGCAGCCCCTCATGGCTCTCGATACCCGTATAGCGCAGCGACGCATCTTCGTAGCGGCGGAAGGCGAAGACGGCCTGATTCATCTGCTCGGTGTTGAACACCTTGAGCCGCACCAGCAGATGAAAATCCTTCACCGTCAGGCCGGTCACCGCCAGAAACAAATCCGGCTCCAGTTTGGTGATCACGTCCTGGAGCGTGTTCTCGCGAAAATCGGTGAGGTACATGAAGGCCGGAATGCGCGTGGCGAACTTGATCAGCTTCTCCTGCACCAGCTTGCGCCTGGACTTGTATTCCTTTTCCGCGTCGGAGAGTTCCTTCTTCTCCTTGGCCGACAAATCCTTGTCCTTCGCCTTGTTCTTGAGGGCCCTGACCTTGTCGCTCTTGTTGATGATGGTCTCGATGATGTTGTCGCCCAGTGCGCGCCAGCCCTCGATGCGCTCCACGGCGGCCATCGCCTCGGCGTTGTCCATGATGCGCCGCAGCGTGTCGTTGTCCACGTTGACCAGCAGCGCGCTCTCCCACTTGCGCGCCAGCAGCGTGGCCGAAGTGCCCGCCATCGCGATGTCGAGGATGCCGCCGGCGTCGATCTGCGTCATGTTCGCGCCGTCGTAGGCCAGCACGGGCAGGAAGGCCACGAGATCCTTGACGGCATTCTCCGGGTTCGGCTCGTTGGGCGACAGGCCGATGCCGTATTCCGAAAGTTGCCGCAGGGCGCGCGTGGGGGCGAAATCGAAGACGAAGCAGACCGGCTTGAGGATTTCCTCCTCGTTCGGGTTGTCGCCGTTCGGATTCTTGATCGACCACGGCGATTGCACGCGGAACGCCGCCTGAAAATAGGTCTCGGGCGACTTGAGATTGCGCAGCATCAAAATGGACGACCACTGCGGCACCGTCACGCCGGTGGTGAGCTTGCCGCAGGACAGCGTGATGCTCTTGGTCTCAAATCCGCTGCCGATGGCCTGGCGCACGGGCGGCAGGGCCTCCAGCCCGATGCCCGCCGTCGCCCCGGCGGCAACGACCACCGCGTAGTCATGCCAGAACGTGTTGTGTTTTTCCGCCAGCAGATTGGCCATCGCCTGGCAGGCCGCGACGTTGGGCAGGAACCAGAACGAATGTTGCAGGTAGGGCAGCAGGCGCACGTCGGAATACGGAAACGGCGGCCGCGTGCCGGTCTTCAGATGCTCGACGGACTTCGCCACGTAGCCGCCACGAATGATGTCCAGCCACTTCTGCACATCGCTCTTGTGCTTGAACTTTGCCGCTTTGCCCGTGCCCGCTGCTTCAAAAAAAGCATTGAGATCGAACTCGTCGAATTCCCCGCCACTGGCAATCGCCAGCAGTTCATCGGGCATCTGGTAGGTCAGCAAGCGCATCTGCGGCAATGCGCCGTAGGGATTCCGCTTTTTTGGGTTTTCGGCGGCGAAGGCTTCCTTGGCGCGCTGCTCGTCGGTATAGGTCCAGTTGAAAATCTGTTCCTCGATGAACTCGCCGGTCGCCAGCGCCTTGAACGGCGTACCGGAAAGATAGAGATAGGCCCGCGTGGTGATCGGCAGGAACTCGGTTTCCTTCTCCGAGAGCACGGCGAGGTCTTCGTTCAAGTTCGTAAGTCCCTCGGCGTATTCGAGCCTGGCCTCCTTCTTCGCGACGGTATCCTCTTCGCCCTCGAACAGCTCCTTGGCGGTATCGCGCCAGGCGCCGAAGTGGTATTCGTCGAACACCACGAGGTCCCAATTCACCGCGTGGAGCCACTCGTTCTTGGGCTTGATGTTGCCGGCGGCATCGCGGCCGAGCAAATCCTGAAACGAACCGAAATAGACGACGGGCTTCTTGCGGTCGATCTGGGTCGGGTCGCTGCCGGAGGAGCGCGAGAGATATTGCCAGCCGTTGAAGTCGGCATGGCTTTCAAGATCGGTCTGCCAGGCATCCTCCACGGCGGGTTTGAAGGTGAGCACCAGAACACGTTTGGCCCCCAGTTTCCTGGCCAACTGGTAGGTGGTGAAGGTCTTGCCGAAGCGCATCTTCGCGTTCCACAGAAAGCGCGGCGCGGCGTTCCTGTTCTCTGACCAGATCGAGCGGTAGTAGTCGAAGGTCTTGCCCACCGCCTGCGCCTGCTCGTGGCGCATCGAAAAGGTTTCGTGATGCGACCCCGTGAGGCGCTGGCCAGTGCGCAGCTCGGTGAGAACGGTTTTCACATCCTTGACCGTGCAGCGCATCCATTCCAGCGTGGTGTTGGTAAAGCCTTTCCTGACCAGCGCGGCGCGCACCTCATGGTCACGGATCACGCTGCCGTCTTCACGTTCTGCGCTTTCGTCCAGTTCGATTTTGTACTTGATCGCCGCCGTCTTGGTCTGCTCGGCCACGCGCTTCTTCACGTCGCGTGTGGTCTGGCCGATTTTGAGCTGGTCCTTGTGGGTAACGTCGGCAATGGAATAGGCATAGATGCGCGGCCGGACTTCTGGCTTGGGCGCGAGGATTTCCTCGATGGTGGGCTTACTCATCGTCACTTTCGTCAACCGTGACATCGCCCAGCAAGTCAGTGCTTAGGTCCATCGGACGCACAAGCTTTTCAATAAACTCGATTTCTCTCTGGGAAATGCCGTACTTCGCATACAGGTCTCCGTCCGTCCATTTCCTGTCCCAAGACTGAGTTGGCACAAAGGTGTAAACCTTGCGCGTAACGTGCTGGGATGGCTTGTGCAACAGAACCAACAGGCGCGTTAGCCGGCAGGTCAGGTAGGACAAGGCGCTTTCCGCCTCGGCCTGCGTCTCGAACGGTCCGATGCACAAATAGGTTTCGGAACAGATGCTGCCCGGCTCACCGATGAAGGGTGTGCTGAGAATCCGATGGGGGTAGGTGTCGCGATTGCCGGTGCCCGGTGCGGCATAACCTGCGAACACTTTCCATTTGTCGATGAGTTCGGTGCCAGACGGAATATCATTTCTTGCGATGTATCCCATTCCGCCATTTTGGTAGATCAGCACATCATCTGCCCGTTTGGTCTTCCTGCCCTTGAAGGTCGTTTCGAGGGCAAAGGGCTTTCGGGAACTGACCAAGCCGTCAAAGCGTTTTCCATCCGGCAAGGCCAAGGAGCCGGTCTGCCTGGTTTCAACGGAAACGACCTTTTTCAGAATCGACAGCCCTTCATTGAAGCGAATGAACACATCCGCACCCGGTTCAAGCAGCGGCCGCGTGGCCGTGGAAACCGGCCAGTCCTTGAAATGAGTGGTCACACTGCACAAGCCCGGATGGTCGCGATCCCAGAGAAAGTAGCAAACACCGCCCTTGAGCCCGACCCCCGGAAAGACATCGGCCGCGCTGAGATAGTCGTCAATCGAGCGTACGCGCTCGTCAGCAAGCATGGCCTCGCGGAATTCATCCAGGCCCTTGCCGCCCGCGAACCAGCGCGAGGGAATGACCAGCGACAAATAACGCGGCTCCAGATTCTTCGCCTGCTCCACAAACAACTGATAGATCGGTGCGGCGCTCTTGCCATGCCCGCCGTCATCCAACTGATACGGTGGATTCCCGATAATCACGTCGAACTGCATATCGCCTCCAAACAACTCGGCGGTCCGAGCCTTGATATTGCCGGTATGAATGAACGCATAAGCGTGGGTTTCCAATCCTTCGCCGCGATCCAGTGCGCTTTGGCTGGCGCCGCAAAAGGTGCATTTGCCATTCGCCCAGGTGTGCTCCGTGCGTTCGAACCAGATATTGCCTGCGTCGCTGCCAAATCCCTTGGCAATCGAATGCGGCCCGTTGGCATGCTTCGAGCAATACACGCTGCGCCGCGCCAGCAGGCTGGTGAGGTGGGTGATGCCGATGCCGAACACCTGCCGGGTCAGGATGTGGTTCACGCGCTCTTCCAGGTTCGGCATTTTGCGTGCGAGCCCTTGGGTCAGGCGGCGGGTGATCTCGCGCAGGAACACGCCCGACTTGGCGCACGGGTCGAGGAAGCGCACCTTCTTGTCGGCCCAGAGGTTCGCGCCGTTGTGGCTGGCGGCCCAGGCTTCGGCCAGGGTATCCAGCATCCGGTTGGCAAACTCGGGCGGGGTGAAGACTTCATCGTTCGAGAGATTCGCAATGCAGGTCAGCACGTCCGGGTTGCGGCCGCGCAGCGTGAAGCCGGCTTGCGTGGTCACGGGGTGCCGGCTTCCTTGCGCAACTCAGCGGCGGGGATGCGCAACAGCTTGCCATCCTTCACCACCACAATGGCCGTGTCGGTTTGCAATGCGGTCTGCCGTGCCATCTGCGCCGCGCGGCGCAGCGCGGCCAGTGATGCCCGCAAATCCGGGTTCTTCGCCTTGGCAAGTTCCTGTTGCGTCATGTATTTTCTCCCCATTCCAGCATCACCGGCTCGGTGCCGGCATTGTCGTACAAGGCCCAGTCGTCGACCGCCCGCTGGTAGTGTCGCTCAAAATTGCGCCAGCCGGATGCGAACCTGCGGCGAATGACCGGCTCGGCGATGGCGTGGCCGCCTTGACGCACGCGCTCATTCACGCGGGCAATGGCGGTCTCGACATTCGGCAGCTTGAGGAAGTACAGGCTGACACGATAGCCCTGTTCCCGCCAACGCCGAATGTGACGCAAATAGCCCAGGCCGGAGAGCGTGGTCTCGAACGCGAAGCTTTCGCCGGCACGCACACATTGGTGGATTTCTTCCAGCATCAGGCGCCCTGCTTTTATGGCGGCGGTCTCGGGGGCGAAGGGAGCCAGCCCGGCGGCAATAAGGTCGGCGTTGATGAAACGCGGCAGATTGGCTTCGCCCGGCAGAAATGAGCGTGCGAAAGTGGTTTTGCCTGCACCATTGGCGCCGGCAATGATGATGATTTTCTTGCTCGCGGAGCCCGCAGTCATGCGTTTGCTTCCGTGCTGGTTGCGCTGGCCAGGTCGGTCACTGTCATCGGCGGCCAGGTCTTGATGGGCGTGAAGATTTCATGCTTGGCAAACAGCGACCCCTGTTCGACGTGACTCGACATGCCGGTGAGGATGTCAAAGCGGAAATCGCGGCGCTGAAACCTGCCCTTGCCGAGATAGCCCCATTCCGCAAAGGTGATCGGTTGTCCATCGCTGGCCAGCATTTTCAGGGCGTCGCCATGCACGAGATTCGTTGAGAGCACGCAAGACGCGGCCCGGTACAGGTCGTCCGTCGCCCCGATGTTGAGGTACCCGGCAAGGATTTCCAGCAGGTTCGCGCGACATTCGGCGATGTTGTCCGTCAGCAGCTCGATACCGTAGATGCACATCAGCGCATACAGCGCGAAGTGCCGCCGCTCGAAGTCCGATTTGCCATATTTGAGTTCGACGGCGGCGAGCTTGCGCTGCAAGACCCGAACGAGAAAATTCCCGCTGCCGCAGGCTGGTTCCAGAAAACGGGAGTCGATGCGCTCCGACTCGTCCTTGACGAGGTCGAGCATGGCATCGACCATCCATGCGGGAGTAAAGACCTCCCCGTGATCGGCGACGCGTTGTTTTGACTTGACCAGGCTCATGAGCGGCAGGCTTCACGCAGTACGGTGTTCGAACTGTTGCATTATGCCGGCACTCCCGGACACGTGTGCATTGACCGGCTGGTATCGGGCAAGCCGGCTGAACTTCCGCTCCTGGCCGATAGCGCCATTGCTAAGAGCGCACCGCCGTCCTGCGGCGACTGACTTTTCGTTTCCTGAGCTCGCATCTATACCAAAAGCAGAAGAAACGCCCAATACACCCCCATGCCCATCTGCACCACAAAGGCGCTGAAGC
>JBDHRL010000050.1:0-19237 GCA_039807535.1 Rhodocyclaceae bacterium | reverse complement strand
TCGGCCATGATGCCGAAGTAGAAGACGAACATGTGCGAGACGATCAGCGGCACGCCGAGCTTGAGCAGCGCCGGCGCGGCGATGGCGCTGGTGATGATGTAGTTCGGGATGGTCGGGATGCCCATGCCGAGGATCAGGCAGACGATCATCGTCAGCATCAGGGAGACGAACAGGCTTTTCTCGCCGACCTGCAGGATGAAGCCGGCGAAGCTGGAGGCGGCGCCCGTCAGCGTCAGGATGCCGATGATGATGCCGACCACGGCGCAGGCCACGCCGACCGGCAGCGCCTGCTTGGCGCCCTCGACCAGGCTCATCTTCATGGCGTGCAGGGTCTTGCGTCCGCCCTTGACCGTGAAACAGGCAGCGGTCAGCACGGCAATCAGGCCGAGGACCGGATAGATGCCCCACTGGGCGAAGGCCGAGGCGCCGAGGCCGGTGCCGATCCAGAAGACGAAGCGGAAGGCCGTGCCGGAAATGCGCGCGGCGAGCGCGGCGCCGAGGATCAGGATGGCGGTGAGCGCCAGGCCGACCATGCCGGCGAACATCGGCGTGAAGCCGTTGAAGAGCATCCACACCAGGGCGGCGAGCGGCAGCACCAGGTACCAGCTCTCGCGCATGGCGCGCCAGGGGTTCGGGCACTGGTCCTTCGGCAGGCCGAGCAGGCCGGCGCGCCCGGCCTCGAGGTGCACCATCCAGAAGGCCGTGACGTAGTAGAGGATGGCGGGGATCGCCGCCGCCTTGACGATCTCGGCGTAGGGCACGTTGAGGTTTTCCGCCATGATGAAGGCCACCGCGCCCATCACCGGCGGCATGATCTGGCCGCCCATGCTGGAGGTCGCCTCCACCGCGCCGGCGAAAACGCCGGAGTAGCCGAAGCGCTTCATGAGCGGAATGGTGAACTGGCCGGTGGTCAGCACGTTGGCCACGCCCGAGCCGGAAATGGTGCCCATCAGCGCCGAGGAAATGACCGCCACCTTGGCCGGGCCGCCCTTGGTGTGGCCGACGAAGCCGAGCGCCAGCGAATTGAACAGGTGGATCATCCCGGCGTGTTCCAGGAACGAGCCGAACAGGATGAAGAGGAAAATGTACGTAGCCGACACCAGCGTCGGAATGCCGTAGATGCCCTCGGTGCCGAAGCCGAGCTGGTCGACGATCTGCGCGTAGCTGTAGCCGCGGTGGGCGATCGCTTCCGGCAGGTACTGGCCGAACAGGCCGAAGAACAGGAAGGCGGCGCAGACCAGCGGCAGGGCCAGCCCGAGGATGCGGCGCGACGCCTCGAACACCAGCAGCACCATGACCGTGCCGACGGCGAGGTCGGCGGTCGTCGGGTCGCCCGAGCGCTGGATCAGGTCACCCTCGAAGACCCATTGGTAAAAACCGAGGGCGAAGCCGCCGCCGGCCAGCAGCCAGTCGTACCAGGGGATGCGCGAGAGCTTGCCGCGCGGGAACATCGGGTAGAGCAGGAAGGTGAGCAGCACCAGGAAGCTGACGTGCAGCGCGCGCACCACCAGGCTGGAGAGCGGGTGAAAGGCGGCGACGACGAGCTGGTAGGTGGAAAAGGCCAGGGCCACGGCGATGACCAGCTTCAACGGCCCGTCGCCCAGCCGGCGCTGCACGCCGTGTTCGGAGAATTCGGTTTCGGCTTCCGCCATCATGCGCTCCGTCAAGTCTGAAAACCTCACCGCAGAGGCGCGAAGACGCAGAAATTCGCGGAGGAGCGAAAGTCATCCGCCGCTTGCCCGCTTGCCGGGGGGCTTGCGGGAACGATCGGGGATTCCGGCCTTCCTCCGCGTTTCCTCCGCGACCCCTGCGCCTCCGCGGTGCCGGGATTGAAACAAAAAAGGCCGTGCACGGAAAGCGGCACGGCCCGGTCGTCGGCATCGAGATGCCTACTTGATCACGCCGGCCTCGCGATAATACTTCTCGGCGCCGGGATGCAGCGGCAGCGGCATGCCCTTGATGGCGTTTTCCAGCCTGATCGCCTTGGCGGCGGCGTGCGCGGCGACCATCTGGTCGAGGTTGTCGTACATCGCCTTGGTCATGGCGTACACCGTGTCGGCCGGCACGCCCTCGTGGCTGACGAGGAAGTTCGGAATCGCCACGGTCGGCACATCCGCGGCCTGGCCGGTGTAGGTGTTGGCCGGGACGGTCGCCGCCTGGTAGGCCGGGTCGCCGATCTTGGCGATGACGTCGGCGGAGATCGGCACGATGACGATCTTCACGGCGGTGGCCAGATCGCGCACGGCGGCGACGCCGAGGCCGGCCGAGATGAGGGTGGCGTCGAGCTGGCGGTTCTTCATCAGCTCGACCGACTCGCCGAAGGGCAGATATTCGATCTTGCCCATGTCGGCGTAGGAGAGGCCGGCGCCCTTGAGGATGGCGCGCGTATTCAGCTCGGTGCCGGATTTCGGCGCGCCGACGGCGAGGCGCTTGCCCTTCAGGTCGGCCAGGCTCTTGATGCCGGAATCGGCGCTGGCGACGATGTGGATGTAGTTCGAATAGATCGCCGCCACACCGCGCAGTTTCTTCAGCGGCGCCTTGAAGCCGGCCTCGGCGTCGCCCTTCCAGGCATCCGAGAGGGCGTCGCCGAGGGTGAAGGCGATTTCGCCGCGCCCGGCCTGCAGCAGGTTGAGGTTCTCCGCGCTGGCCTTGGTTGCCTGCACCGCCGTCTTCGCGCCGGGCAGCGCCTTGCCGTAGATCTGCGACAGCGCCACGCCGAGCGGGTAATACACGCCGCTGGTGCCGCCGGTGAGCACGTTGATGAATTGCTGCGCCTGGGCCGGCAGCGCGAGCAGGGCGCCGACGGCCAGCGCCGTCAGGGTTCGAAGCATTTTGTTCATGTCCGTCTCCGTGGTTTGGCGTTTTGGAATCCGGATTATAGCGGCGTGGCGCGGCTACTGCGGCTTGCCGAGCAGCGCCTCCTTGAGGTTGTCCTGGGCCGGCCTGTCGCCGATCCAGATGCGCAGGAGGGCCTTGTAGAAGTCCTCGCCGGAAATATCGCCGCCCTGCGGCTTGCCGCGGATGGTCAGCCGCGTGCCGGCGTCGGGCAGATAGTCGAGGTGCACCACCGCGCCGGTCTTGACTTCCCCGGCGGCGACCATGGCCTCGCGCAGCTGGTCGGCGCGGCCTTTCAGCGCGGCGAATTCGGACTCGCTGCTGTTGTTCTTCAGGCCGTCCATCAGCGCGCCGCTGAAATCCTCGGCGCTGACGTCGCGCACGAGCACGATCTGCACGCGCCGGGCGCCCTTCTGCGCCAGCACGGCCTCGCCCGTGGCGGCCTTGGCGGGCAGGTAGAGGCCGATGACATAGACCTTGAAGAACACCTTGGTGCGCAGGCCGGCGCCGTTGAGCACCAGTTCCGCGCCGCCGACTTTCGCCTGGTCTTCCAGCTTGACGCCGGCGACTTCCGCCGCCGCGGCCTGGCCGAGCCAGAGCCCGCAGAGCAGGGCGAGGAATGCTTTTGCGAGATGTTGCATGACGTTCTCCTTTACTTGAAGCGGACGGATACGCTCGGGTTGCCGGGCAGGCCCTCGTAGGTGACGGTGACGGCCGTGCCCGGCCTGGTGAATTGCGGCGCGGTGAAGGAGCCGAGGCTGAGAATGTCGCCGGCGCGCAGCCGCCCGCCGGACCGGGCAACGTCCTGCGCCAGCCAGAGCGCCGCATTCAGGGGCTGGCCGAGGATGGCGCTGCCCGGCGCGCGCGCCAGCTCCTTGCCGTCCTGGTCGCGCATGACGACGGTCATCTTCGCCAGCGCGTCGACCATCTCGGGCGCGGGGGCGATCGGCTTGCCGAGCACGCCCAGGCGCGCGCCGACGTTGAAGGCGGTGATGACGGCGCCGGTGAGCGGCTGCTCCTTGGCCGTGACGAGATCGGGCAGTTCGATGAAGGGGCGGATGCTGGCGACGTGCCGCATCGCCTCTTCCGGCGTCTTCGCCTGGTTGATGCCCTCGTCCTTGACCACCACGACGAGATCCGCTTCGGAGAAGGGCACGGCGCCGAATTTTGCCGGCACTTCGGCGCCGTCCTCGAGCAGCATCTTCTCCAGCAGCACGCCGCGCACCGGCGAATCGACGCCGAAGCGCTTCTGCACCGCCGGGTTGGTGAGGCCGGCCTTGTAGCCGACGATGCGGCCCTGGCTGGCGGACAGTTCGTCGACGAGGCCGTCGCGGATGCGCGCGGCCTCCTCCATGGACATGTCCTTGGACAGCCCAGAGGCCGGCGTCATCGACCTGAAATTCTCCGCCAGCTGCCGGCTCTGCGGTGGAACGGCTGCACAGGCGGCCAGCAGCAGTACGGCCGCGCAGCTTGCGATGGCATTGCGAGTCTTCATGGCATCTCCTCGTTGTTGTTGATGCGCCGTGTCGCGGCGACTGACTTTTTTACTGCCTGACTTCCCCGTTGCCCAGCACGACCCACTTCTGGCTGGTCAGCCCCTCCAGCCCGACCGGGCCGCGCGCGTGCAGCTTGTCGGTGGAGATGCCGATTTCGGCACCGAGGCCGTATTCGAAGCCGTCGGCGAAGCGCGTCGAGGCGTTCACCATCACCGAGGCCGAGTCCACCTCGCGCAGGAAGCGCATCGCCCGCGTGTAGTCCTCGGTGACGATGGCGTCGGTGTGCTGCGAGGAATACCGGTTGATGTGGGCGATGGCCTCGTCGACATCGGCGACGACTTTCACGGCGAGGATGGCGGCGAGGTATTCCTCGTGCCAGTCCCGCTCGGTCGCCTCCTTCAGCTTCGCGGCGTCGATGCCGGCGCCGCGCAGGAGTGCGAGCGATTCCGCGCAGCCGCGCAGCTCGACTCCCTTGCCGGCCAGCATGGCGCCGAGCCGCGGCAGCAATGTCCCGGCGACGCCGCGCGCCACCAGCAGGGATTCGGCGGTATTGCAGGTGCCGAGGCGCTGCGTCTTGGCGTTCTCCACGATGGCAAGCGCCTTGCCGGCGTCGGCGGAATCGTCGACATACACATGGCAGTTGCCGTCGAGATGCTTGATGACCGGGATGCGCGCCTCGTTCGAGATGCGCTCGATCAGGCTCTTGCCGCCGCGCGGCACGATGACGTCGACGAACTCCCGCAGGGTGACCAGCTCGCCGACGGCGGCGCGGTCGGTGGTGTCCACCACCTGCACCGCCGCGGCCGGCAGGCCGGCGTCGCGCAAACCCTCGTGCACCAGGGCGGCGAGGGCGCGGTTGCAGCGGATCGCCTCCGAGCCGCCGCGCAGGATGGCGGCGTTGCCGGCCTTCAGGCACAGGCCGGCGGCATCCACCGTCACGTTGGGCCGCGCCTCGTAGATGATGCCGATGACGCCGAGCGGCACGCGCATGCGGCCGACCCGGATGCCGCTGGGGCGGAACTTGAGGTCGGTCATCTCGCCGATCGGATCGGCCAGGGCGGCGATCTGCTCCAGCCCTTCCGCCATGGTCGCCACCGACTTGCCGGAAAGGGCGAGGCGATCGAGCATGGCCTCGTCGAGGCCGGCGGCGCGCGCGGCATCGACATCCTCGCGGTTGGCGGCAAGCAGCGCCGCGCTTTCGCGCCGGATGGCCGCGGCCATCGCCAGCAGGGCGCGGTTCTTGGCGTGGGTCGAGGCCCTGGCCATGTCGCGCGAGGCCGCGCGTGCCTGGCGGCCGAGGGCCTGCATGGTGTCCTTGATGTCCATAATGTCCTCACGCAGGCCGGGCTTCAGCCCGGCTTCGGGGCCTGCTGCCGGCCTGAAGGCCGCCCTGCGGCCAGCCGCAGGGCGAGCTGGAGAAATTCGTCCCACACGTCGCCCCGCACCAGGCCCTTGATCATGCGGTCGATGCGCGCCGCGGCGAGCAGCGCCGCGCGCAGTTGCGCCGCGCGCAGCCGCGGAAGCGCCCGTTGCAGGGCGGCGGCGCGGCGGTCGTCGAAGACGCGCTCGGCGCGCAGGGCTGTCGCCAGCGGCCGGCCCTCGTCCTGCGCGCGGCGCAGGGCGGCGAGCGTGCGGATCTCGCTGGCGAAGGCCCACAGCAGCAGCGGCGGCGCCACGTCCTCGCCGCGCAGGCCGTCGAGCAGGCGGGCGCAGCGGGCGGCGTCGCCCTCAAGCAGCGCGGCGCGCAGCTTGTCGACATCATAGCGCGCCACGTTCAGCACCGCATCCTCGACCTGGGCGAGGTTCAGCCTGCCCGCCGGGTGGAGCAGGCCGAGCTTCTGGATTTCCTGGTGGGCGGCGAGCAGATTGCCCTCGACGTGGGCGGCGATGAATTCGAGCGCGCCGTGTTCCGCGGACTGACTTTGCCGCGCCAGGCGCCGGGCGATCCAGTCGGGCAGCTCGGCCAGCCCGGGCGCGTTCAGCTCGATCGCCACGCCGGCCTGCGCCAGGGCATTGAACCAGCCGGTCTTTCTCGCCGCCCAGTCGAGCTGCGGCAGGGTGACCAGGGTCAGCACGCCCTCGGGCAGACGGTCGCAGTAGCGCTGCAGGGCCTCGCCGCCATCGCGTCCGGGCTTGCCGTTGGGGATGCGCAGGTCGACCAGCTTGTTGCCGCCGAACAGCGACAGGTTGCCGGCGGCGAGCAATAGCGAGTCCCACCTGAAGCCGGGGCCGCTGACCAGCACCTCGCGCTCGGTGTAGCCCTTTTCCCGCGCCGCGCCGCGGATGGCGTCGCCCGCCTCGATGACCAGCAGCGGCTCGTCGCCGTGCAGGAGGTAGAGCGGCGCGAGCGCCCCGGTCAGGTGGGAAGCGAGCTGGTCGGCGCGCAGCTGCATGGCCGGGGGATCAGCCTTCGGTCTTGGCGGCGGCCAGGCGGCGCATCAGCTGCTGCACCATGTCGGCCTGCATGTCGCGGTAGAGCAGGGCCTCCTCCTGCTCCTTGGCGAGCACGCGTTCGTCCGCGAAGCTGATGTCGCGCGTGAGGATGATCTCCGTAGGCGCGATGAATTCCCTGCCCTTCAGGTCGTGCACGCGGAAGGCGAGACGGTAGCGCAGCTGGAATTCGCGCACGCGGCCGGTGCCGGACAGGCTGAGGACGACCTTCTCGCGTGCCTCGCCGATCAGCGTGAACACGGCCTGGGCCTCCTGCGGCGTCTCGACCAGTTGCGTGCTGCCGAGGGCGCGGATGTTGCGCTTCAGCAGGGCGCCCGTCTCGAAGGTTTCGGCAGGAATGTACAGGCTGGCGAAGGGCAGCGGCTGTGCGCCACGCAGCTGGAAGCCGCAGGCGGCCACCAGCAGGGCCAGCATCATGGAAATCCAGGCACGCATGCTTCGCTCCTTCAGACGACGATGTTCACCAGACGGCCCGGCACGACGACCACCTTCTTCGCCGGCCTGCCTTCCATGTACTTCAACGCGGTGTCCGCGGTCAGCGCCGCCGCCTCGATCTGCTCCTTCGCGGCGGCGGCCGGCACCCTGATGGCGCCGCGCAGCTTGCCATTGACCTGCAGCACCAGCTCGACTTCGTCCTGCGCCAGGGCCTCCTCGAGCGGCTCGGGCCAGGGCGCGGCCAGGATGTCTTCGCCAAAGCCGAGCGCGCGCCACAGATGATGGCAGATGTGCGGCGTGATCGGCGCGAGCAGGCGCAGCAGGATCGACAGGCCTTCGCGGACGAGTGCCGCGCGACCGTCGCCCGCCTGCGGCGCACGCTCCAGGGCATTCAACATTTTCATGGCCGCCGAGGCGACGGTGTTGTACTGGAACTTCTGGAAGTCGTAATTGGCCTGCTTCAGGTTCAGATGGATCTCGCGGCGCACCGCGGCCAGCGCATCGTCAAGCCTGGCCGGCAGCGCCGGCGCCGGCTTCACCGCCTCGGCCGAAGCGGCGGCAAAGGCCCACAGGCGCTTGAGGAAGCGGTAGCTGCCTTCCACACCGGAATCCGACCACTCCAGCGTCTGCTCCGGCGGGCTGGCGAACATCATGAAGAAGCGCGCCGTGTCGGCGCCGTACTGCTCGATCAGGTGCTGCGGGTCGACGCCGTTGTTCTTCGACTTCGACATGGTGCCGATGCCGCCGGATTCGACCGGTGCGCCGTCCGCCTTCAGCACGGCGCCGCTGCGGTTGCCCTTCTCGTCATGCTTGAGTTCGACGTCGGCCGGGTTGAAGTACTGGACGCGCCCCGCAGCGGGCTTGCGGAAGAAGATTTCGTTCAACACCATGCCCTGCGTGAGCAGGCGCGAGAACGGCTCGTCGAACGTGATCAGGCCCAGGTCGCGCATCACCTTGGTCCAGAAGCGCGAATAGAGGAGATGCAGGATGGCGTGCTCGATGCCGCCGATGTACTGGTCCACCGGCAGCCAGTAGCCCACCCGCGCGTCGACCATCGCCGCGTCGTTGCCGGCGCAGGCGTAGCGGCTGTAGTACCAGGACGAGTCGACGAAGGTGTCCATGGTGTCCGTCTCGCGCCGCGCGGTGCCGCCGCACTTCGGGCAGGCGCAGTCGAGGAAGTCGGCCCGCCTGGCGAGCGGATTGCCCGAGCCGTCCGGCACGCAGTCCTCGGGCAGCACCACCGGCAATTGATCGTCGGGCACCGGCACGGTGCCGCATTTTTCGCAGTGGATGAGCGGGATCGGGCAGCCCCAGTAGCGCTGGCGCGAGATGCCCCAGTCGCGCAGGCGCCAGGTGGTCTGCTTGTCGCCCAGCCCCTTCGCCTTCAGGTCGGCGGCGATGGCGTCCACGGCCTCCTGATGGGCGAGGCCGTCGTATTTGCCGGAATTCACGCAGACGCCGTCCTTGGTGGCGTACCACTCCTGCCACGTGTCGGCATCGAAGGGCTGCTCGCCGTGGGCGATCACCTGGCGGACGGGGATGCCGTATTTTCTGGCGAAGCCGCCGTCGCGCTCGTCGTGCGCCGGCACGGCCATCACCGCCCCCTCGCCGTAGCCCATCAGCACATAGTTGCTGACCCACACCTCGATCTTCTCGTCGGTGAAGGGATGGCGCACGTAGAGACCGGTCGGCATGCCCTTCTTTTCCATGGTGGCCATGTCGGCTTCCATGACCGAGCCGTGCTTGCATTCCTCGATGAAGGCGGCCAGTTGCGGGTTGTCGCGCGCCGCGCGCGTGGCGAGCGGGTGCTCGGCCGCCACCGCGCAGAAGGTGACGCCCATGAGGGTGTCGGCGCGGGTGGTGAACACCCACAGCTTCTCCTGGCGGCCGTCCAGCTCGTACGGAAACGCGAAGCGCACGCCCTGGCTCTTGCCGATCCAGTTCGCCTGCATGGTCTTCACCCGCTCCGGCCAGCCGGGCAGGGTGTCGAGCGAGGACAGCAATTCCTCTGCGTACCGGGTGATGGCGAGGTAGTACATCGGAATCTCGCGCTTTTCCACCACGGCGCCGGTGCGCCAGCCGCGCCCGTCGATGACCTGCTCGTTGGCGAGCACGGTCTGGTCGACCGGATCCCAGTTCACCACGCCGGTTTTCTGGTAGGCCAGCCCCTTCTCCAGCATGCGCAGGAACAGCCACTGGTTCCACCGGTAGTACTCCGGGTCGCAGGTCGCCAGCTCGCGCTGCCAGTCGATGGCGAAACCGAGCGACTGGAGCTGCTTCTTCATGTAGGCGATGTTGTCGCGGGTCCACTGCGCCGGCGGCACGTTGTTGGCCATCGCGGCGTTCTCCGCCGGCAGGCCGAAGGCGTCCCAGCCCATCGGCTGCAGCACGTTGAAGCCGCGCATGCGATGGTAGCGCGTGAGCACGTCGCCGATGGTGTAGTTGCGCACATGCCCCATGTGCAGCTTGCCCGACGGATAGGGGAACATCGACAGGCAGTAGTACTTGGGCCGGGCGGCGTCCTCGACGGCGCGAAAGGCGGCGGTATCGTTCCAGTGCTGCTGGGCGGCCTGCTCGATATCGGCCGGGCTGTATTTCTGCTGCATGGGGGAGCGCAATGCCGTGGCAAAAGTGCGGATTATACTCTGGCGCCGTACCCGGCATCCCGCCGCGGCGGCGGCATGCTCAGGCCAGAACGAACCGCACGATGGTTCCCTGTCCGGGGGTTGAATCGATCCACACGCGCCCGCCGTGGCGATGCACGATGCGCGCGACGGTGGCCAGGCCGATGCCGGTGCCCTCGAACTCGTCGGGGCGGTGCAGGCGCTGGAAGGGGGTAAACAGGCGATCGGCGTACTTCATGTCGAAGCCCACGCCGTTGTCGCGCACGAAGAAGACGGTTTCGCCCTCGTGCGTTTCGCGGCCGAACGCGATTTTCGGGCTGGCTTCCCTGGCCGAGTACTTCCAGGCGTTCTCGACGAGGTTCTGCATCATCACGCGCATGAGCTGCGGGTCGCCCTGGACGGCGCAGTCCGGGGCGATCTGCACCTCGACGCGATGCTGCGGCTCGACCTGCGCGCGCTCCTCGACCACCTCGGCGGCGATGCGGGACAGATCGACGCGCACGCGGCGCATCTCCTGGCGGGTGACGCGGGAGATCTCGAGGATGTCGTCGATGAGCGCGCCCATGCGCTGGGCGGCGCGGCGCACGCGGTCGAGGTAATCGACGCCCTGCGCGTCGAGCCGCTCGCGGTAGTCGTCGATGAGCAGCTTGCTGAAGCCGTCGATGCCGCGCAAGGGCGCCCTCAGGTCGTGCGAGATGGAATAGGCGAAGGACTCCAGCTCGCGGTTGGCGGCGGTGAGCTCGGCGGTCCTCTCCGCCACGCGCCGCTCCAGATCGGCGTTCAGGCGCTCGATCTCGGCGCGCGCCAGCACCTGCTCGGTGACGTCCTGCGCCGTGCCCGTGGCGCTTGCCGGCTTGCCGGCGTCGCCGAAAATGACCTGCCAGCGAAAGTGCAAGTGCCGCACCCGCCCGCCCTGCGTGACGATGCGGGTGTCGTTCTCATAGATGTGCCCGGGGGTGTCCGCGCTCCGATAGGCCCGGAGAAAGGGCTCCAGGTCGTCGGGGTGCACCATGGCGAGGAATTCGCTCCAGGTGCATTCGAAGGTGGCCGGGTCGCATTCGAACACGCGGTAGAGTTCGTCCGACCAGATCATGCCGCGGGTGGCGAGGTCGAGACGCCAGCTGCCGACATGGGCGATGCGCTGCGCTTCCTTCAGCCGCGCCTCGCTCTCGCGCAGGGCGGCTTCGGCGAGGTGGCGCCCGGTGGTGTCGATGACGATGCCCGCCATGCGCCGGGCCGCGCCGTCTTCGCCGTACTCGCCCAGTCCGCGCGCCAGGACCCAGGCTGCGCCGCCGTCCGGGCGTTCGATGCGATGCTCGAGGTTGAATTCGGTTTTCTGCTCCAGCGCGTCATGGAAAGCGCGCAGCGTGCGCTCGCGGTCGTCGGCATGGATGGTGGCGATGAAGTCGTCCGTCGTTGGTTCGGTGCCGTCGTCCGGCAGGCCGAAAATGCGCCGGAATTGGAGGTTCGAGCTGAATTTGGGGCTGGCGAAATCCCGCTCCCAGATGCCGACGCCGCCGCCATCGGTGGCGAGGCGCAGCAGCTCCTCGCTTCTCCGCAAGGACTGCGCGGCGCCGATCTCGGCCGTGACGTCCTGCATGACCACCAGCACGCGCGGTGCCGCGCCCGCGTCGATGCGGGCGACGGTTATCGCCACCTCGCGCCGCTCGCCGGTTCGGGTGGCGATGGCGATGCGGTAGTGGTTTTCGAACTTCTCGCCGCGCAGGCGCCGCTCGTGGTTGCGCCACACCCGGGTGCGGTCCTCGGGGTGGACCAGTTCGATATGGCTGGGCAGGGCGAGGATTTCCTCCCGGCGGTAGCCGTACATGCGGCACAGGGCGTCGTTGACGTAGATGACCCGGCCCGCCTCGATGATGAACATGCCCAGGCCGGCATCGGACTGCGCCCGCAACAGGGTTTCGTAGAGACCGCTCTGTTCGCGCAAAGCCTGCGCCGCGTTTTCCTGTTCGGTGATGTCGAGGAAAACGCCGTAGAAGCCGCGCTGCCGGCCCGGCCGGGGAATGTCGGGCATCAGCTTGGTTTCCATGATGCGGCTGCCGAGCGATGGCGAGGCGCGTTGCCCGCGGTAGGCGACCTCTTCGCCGGCCAGGACGCGCTCGACGAAGGGCCGTGCGTGGGCGAACGCTTCCTCGCCGATGACGTCCTTCAGGTGCCGGCCGACGATGTTCTCCGGCGTGAAGCCGTAGAACGCCGCATAGCGCGAATTGGCGAAGCGGCAGGTCATGCCCTCGAAGGTGCAGAGCATGGCCGGCACGTTGTCGGCGATCAGCCGCAGCTCCTGCGCCTGCTTGGCGGCGGTCTGCATGCGCGCGGCCAGCTCGTCGCGCAGCCCGGCTTCGCTTTCCAGCCAGCGGTCCTGCTCGGCGACGATGCGGGACGCGAACAGCAGCGCCATCAGCAGGACGATGCCGTAAATGAGGGAGAGCAGGATCGGCGGCGGCAGAAAGGGCGGGACGAGCAGCCCGAGGTGCTCGGACGTGCCGAGGCCGGCGACGGCGAGAATCGATGCCAGACCGGCCGTCACCACGGCGCGCCTGCCCAGCGGCCAGCAGGCCATGACGACGACGGGATAGATGAAAACCACGCCCGAGCGGACACCGGACACCTGCACGGCCGTCGCCGTGATGGCGAGCCAGGTGCCGAGCACCAGTATCTGGAAGGCGGCGGCCACCTTGTTTCGGTGCAGCAGGATGAGGCTGGCGAGGGACGCGATGAGCAGCAGCGAGGTGGCGATCAGCCGCTCCCCTTTGACGAGATCGAAGAGGAACAGGGACAGCCCATAGAGGAGCGTGCCTGCCAGTGTCAGCAGGATCATCAGTTCGACGATGCGCTCGCCGCGGATGCGGCGCAGCCGGTATTCGGCGGAATCGGGCGGAAGAGCGGACGGCATCGGGCTCATTTTCGGGGGTTCTCGAAGGCGAACCGCACGATGGTTCCCTGTCCGGGGGTTGAATCGATCCACACGCGCCCGCCGTGGCGATGCACGATGCGCGCGACGGTGGCCAGGCCGATGCCGGTGCCCTCGAACTCGTCGGGGCGGTGCAGGCGCTGGAAGGGGGTAAACAGGCGATCGGCGTACTTCATGTCGAAGCCCACGCCGTTGTCGCGCACGAAGAAGACGGTTTCGCCCTCGTGCGTTTCGCGGCCGAACGCGATTTTCGGGCTGGCTTCCCTGGCCGAGTACTTCCAGGCGTTCTCGACGAGGTTCTGCATCATCACGCGCATGAGCTGCGGGTCGCCCTGGACGGCGCAGTCCGGGGCGATCTGCACCTCGACGCGATGCTGCGGCTCGACCTGCGCGCGCTCCTCGACCACCTCGGCGGCGATGCGGGACAGATCGACGCGCACGCGGCGCATCTCCTGGCGGGTGACGCGGGAGATCTCGAGGATGTCGTCGATGAGCGCGCCCATGCGCTGGGCGGCGCGGCGCACGCGGTCGAGGTAATCGACGCCCTGCGCGTCGAGCCGCTCGCGGTAGTCGTCGATGAGCAGCTTGCTGAAGCCGTCGATGCCGCGCAAGGGCGCCCTCAGGTCGTGCGAGATGGAATAGGCGAAGGACTCCAGCTCGCGGTTGGCGGCGGTGAGCTCGGCGGTCCTCTCCGCCACGCGCCGCTCCAGATCGGCGTTCAGGCGCTCGATCTCGGCGCGCGCCAGCACCTGCTCGGTGACGTCCTGCGCCGTGCCCGTGGCGCTTGCCGGCTTGCCGGCGTCGCCGAAAATGACCTGCCATTTGACGTGGAGGTGCTTGAGGCGCCCGCCCGGCGTGACGATGCGGTGGTCGATTTCGCAGGCGCCCGTGCCTTGCGCCGATTCCCTGAAACCCTTGCGGATGACCGGCATGTCGTCGGGATGGACCATCTTGAGCAGGTCGTCCCAGGTGCCGCCGAAGGCGGCCGGATCGGTCTCGTAGATGCGGAACAGCTCGTCCGACCAGTCGATGCGCATGGTCGCCAGATCCAGCTCCCAACTGCCGATGTGGCCGATGCGCTGGGCATCCGCCAGGCGCGCCTCGCTGGCCCTCAGGGTTTCCTCGGCGCGCAGGCGGTCGGTGAGATCGACGATCATGGACAGCAGGCACTCCTCTCCGCCGATCTGCAGGATTTCCGCGGAAATCTGGCCCTTGACGAGTTCCCCCGTCTTTTTGCGCCATTCGCCGATGTAATCGCGTGTCCGCCCTTCCGCCTGCAGCGTGCTGATCCAGCGCCGGCGCGCATCCTCGGACGACCACAGGCGGAGTTCCGATGTCGCCCGGCCGATCAGTTCCTCGCGCGGCCAGCCGCAAAGCTGCGTGAAGGCCGGGTTGACCTCCAGGAGAGTGCCTTCCGGGAAGCGCGTCAGCGAGATGGCGATCGGGTTGTCCTGGAAAATGCGCGAGAACCTGTCTTCGGAACGCCGCAGCGCCACTTCGGCGCGCTTGCGCTCGGAGATGTCGTTGGCCATGACGAGGGCGCAGGGCTCTCCTTCGAGGTCGATCAGTTCGGCGGACAGCAGCACGTCGCGCAGCGTGCCGTCCTTCATCCGGACGTGGGTGTCGAGATTGCCGACACGGCCGTGCTTGCGCAGGGCGCGCGTCCATTTGGCGCGATCCTCAGGGGTTCTCCAGTTCTGCAGATCGAGGGAGGTACGGCCGATGGTTTCTTCGCGCGTCCAGCCGCTCAACTGGCACCAGGCCTCGTTGATGTCCAGAAAGCGGCCGTCGGACAGGCGCGTGACGGCGATCGGCAGCGGGTTGGCCTTGAACACCTTGGAGAACTTGCCTTCCGACTGGACGAGCGCCGCTTCCTGCCGCAGCCGCGCCGTGATGTCCTGGACCATGGCGAAGTAGCCGATGACTTCGCCTTGCGCGCTGCGCTCGGGCACGAGCTCGACTTCGATGGCCATCTCCTCCCTGTCCGGCCGGCGGACGATGCGGCGGTAGAAGACCTTTTCGCCGGCCTCGACACGCTCCAGGTAAGGCAGGATATCCGTGTAGGCGGCCTCGCCGACCAGCTCGCGCACGTGCAGGCCGACGAGGTCCTTCTGTGTCCGGCCGGCGAAGGCGGCATATTGCGCATTGGCGTAGACGCAGCGCTGCCCGCGGTTGTGGATGATCATCGCCGGCATGTGCTCGGTGACCAGGCGCAGCTGGCTTTCATCCGCCCGGACCTCCGCCACCTGCCGCGCCAGAGCCTCGTTGAGGCTCTCGATGCGTCCCAGCTGGGCCCGGAAGGCGCGGGCGATGATGCGCGAGAAGATGGCGGTCACTGTCAGCAGGGCCGCCAGGCCGACCCACTGGGTCAAGGGGTGCGACTGCGTCGCCGTTTGCAACAGGCCGACCTCCAGGGCCAGGGCGATGCCGAGGGTGCCGCCGATGGAGAGGAGCGTCACGATGACGGCATGGCGCGTGCCGATCAGCCAGCCGGCCATGCCGATCACGACGATGAGGGAATGGATGGAAGTCGAGTGGAGATTGCCGATCATGGCGCCGGCCGCCAGGGCGCCGATTGCGCTGCCGTATACGAGGGCCAGTGCGGCGGCATCGTCACGGTTGCGGCGGAGCAGGCCGAGGGCGGCCAGGCTGGCCAGCAGGAAGGCGGCCGGCGCGGCAAGCCTGATCGCGCCTGGTTGCGCCAGCCAGGGGGAGGCCAGCAGATAGGCCAGGCTGGCGCCGCCGACGGTCCGGCCGGCCTGCCGGATGAAGCGGCGCTTGCGCGTCTCGGCCTCCTTCTGCCCGATGGCCCTCGTTTCCGAATCGATGTCCATTCTGTTTTTTACCGCACGGTGCCGGCCCTGCGCGCATGCCGTCGATGAGCCGGGTTCACCTTAGCAGATTGCGGGCCGCGCGCGGCGAAAGACCCGGCGCGGCTCTAACGAAGGGCGCTCAGGGTGAATCTGAACGTCGCGCCCTTTTTCGGTTCGGCTTCGGCCCAGACGCGCCCGCCGTGGCGGTGGACGATGCGGGCGACCGTGGCCAGGCCGACGCCCGAGCCGGGATATTCCTTCGGGCTGTGCAGACGCTGGAAGGGCGTGAACAGCCGCCCGGCGTATTGCATGTCGAAACCGGCGCCGTTGTCGCGCACGAAGTAGGCCGTCTCGCCCGTGGCGAGCGTTTCCCCGCCGAATTCGATGCGCGCCGCGGGCTGGTGCGCCGTGTATTTCCAGGCGTTTTCCAGCAGGTTTTGCAGCAGGACGCGCAGCAGGCGGGAATCGCCAGTGGCGATGCACTCCGGCATGATCGCCACCTCGACGCTGCGCTGCGCATCGGCCCGGCGCAGCTCGTCGAGGAGCTCGCTCGCCAGCCCGCCGAGATCGACGCGCTCCTGCCGCATTTCCTGGCGGGCGACGCGCGAGAGCTCGAGGATGTCGTCGATGAGCAGGCCCATGCGCTGCGCGGCGGCGCGCACGCGCTCGAGATAGCCGCGCCCCTGCTCGCCGAGCCTGTCGCCGTATTCCTCGATCGCCAGCAGGCTGAAGCCGTCGATGCCGCGCAGCGGCGCGCGCAGGTCGTGGGAGACGGAGTAGGCGAAGGATTCCAGTTCGCGATTGGCGCTGGCGAGCTCCGCCGTCCTGTCCCTGACGCGCCGGTCGAGTTCGCGGTTGAGCTGCTCGACTTCGAGCCGGGCGCGTTCCTGGCGGGTGACATCGAAGAAGATGCCGTAGAACTCCGCCTCGCCGCCGCGTTCGTGCGTGACGGGCACCAGCAGGAACATCATGAAGCGACCGGCGGCGGCGGGCGACGGGTGGGGACCGTGGTAACGCACCGGCTTGCCGGCCAGCACCTGCTCGACATGGGGCCTGGCGAGGGCGAAGTGCGTATCGCCGAGGACTTCGCGCAGGTGCTTGCCGACGATCGTCTCCTCGCTGAAACCGCAGTAGGCGGCGAGGTGGGCGTTGGCGAAGCGGCAATTCCAGCCCTCGAAGGCGCAGATGCCGGCCGGCAGGTTGTTCATGATCTGGCGCAGGTCGCGCTCGCGCTCGGCCAGCGCTTGCAGGCCGTGCCGCAGCGACCGATCGGCCAGCGCCGCCCGGTCACGCCAGCGCTGCTGTGCGCGCCCGATGGCGGCGGCGACGATGGTGAGGATGGCCAGGACCAGGGTATCGATCAGGCCGAGGGTGAACGTCGAGGGCAGCAGGGGGGCGGCCGGCAGGCCGTACTGCTCGGCCAGGCCGAGGCCGATCACCGCGGCGATCGCGCTCGCGCCGTAGGCGACCAGCATCCGGGGCCCCAGCACCAGGGCGAGGACGACGAGCGCCGGGTAGGCGAAGACGATGCCCGTGCGCAGGCCGGCGACGAGCAGGCCTGCGACGGTGATGCCCAGCAGGACGCTCCAGAGCAGAAGGTGATAGCCGGGCCGGGTCTTGCCCGCCCGCACCAGCAGCAGGGAAACGATCGAGGCGGGGAGGAGAAACGCCGGACCGATGAGGCGGCGGTCATCGGGCCGGCCGAGGTCGGGCAGCAGGGCCACGTAAATCAGCGCGCCGGCCAGCAATATCCAGCCCGCCAGATTGACGATTTTTTCGCCGCCGATCGCCTGAAGCCATTCCTCGGAAGAGGTGCTGGCCGGTTCGTTCCGGTTTTCCATGTTCGCTTTCTTCTTTCTTGTCGCGGATGCGCAAGCCCGGCGCATCCGCCGCCGCTATAATTCCGCCTGTTTCCCGGCCATTCCCTATGTCCAGCTTCCTGGGCGGGCTCAACCCGCCGCAACACGCCGCCGTCACCCTGCCGCCGCAGCACGCCCTGATCCTGGCCGGGGCGGGCTCGGGCAAGACGCGGGTGCTCACCACGCGCATCGCCTGGCTGATCCAGACCGGCCAGGCCGGTCCGCACGGCATCCTCGCCGTCACCTTCACCAACAAGGCAGCCAAGGAAATGCTGCTCCGCCTGACGGCGATGCTGCCGATCAACACCCGCGGCATGTGGATCGGCACCTTCCACGGCCTGTGCAACCGCCTGCTGCGCGCGCACCACCGCGACGCCGGCCTGCCGCAGCTCTTCCAGATCCTCGACTCGGCCGACCAGCTGGCGGCCGTCAAGCGGCTGCTCAAGGTGCTCAACGTCGACGACGAGAAATTCCCGCCCCGGGACCTGGTTAACTTCATTAACGGCCAGAAAGAGGCGGGCTTGAGGCCGGATGCGGTCGAAGCCTGGGACGAGTACACGCGCAAGCGCGTCGAGCTGTATCGCGAATACGAGGTGCAGTGCCAGCGCGAGGGCGTGGTGGACTTCGCCGAGCTGCTGCTGCGCGCCTACGAATTGTTGCAGCGCAATGAACCGATACGGCAGCACTACCAGAGCCGTTTCAGGCACATCCTGGTCGACGAGTTCCAGGATACCAACGTGCTGCAGTACCGCTGGTTGAAACTGCTCGCCGGCTATTACGAACGCAGTCCGGCCGCCGGGCCGCCTCAAGGCCGGACGGCACGCGGCGGAGCCGCAAACGAGACCGGCGCCAATCCGGAGCGCCCCGATATTGTCTCGCGCAGCGAGCACGCAGGCTCCCCTCCCGCGAGGGAGGGGCCGGGGGAGGGCGGCTGTATCTTCGCGGTGGGCGACGACGACCAGTCGATCTACGCCTTCCGCGGCGCCGAGGTCGGCAACATGCGCGACTTCGAGCGCGAGTTCCGCGTCGACAACGTCATCCGGCTGGAGCAGAACTACCGCTCGCACGGCAACATCCTCGATGCCGCCAACGCCATCATCAAGCACAACGCGGCGCGCCTCGGCAAGAACCTGTGGACCGACGCCGGTTCAGGCGAGCCGATCCGCATCTACGAAGCCTTCAACGACACGGAGGAGGCGCGCTGGATCGTCGAGGAGATCAGGTCGCTCGCCGCCGAGGGCCTGGCGCGGCGCGAGATGGCGCTGCTCTACCGCTCCAACGCCCAGTCGCGCGTGCTCGAGCATGCGCTCTTCTCCGCCGGCCTGCCCTACCGCGTCTATGGCGGCCTGCGCTTCTTCGAGCGGCAGGAGGTGAAGCATGCGCTGGCGTATCTCCGCCTGATCGCCAATGCCGACGACGACGGCGCCTTCCTGCGCGTGGTGAATTTCCCGGCGCGCGGCATCGGCGCGCGGACCGTCGAGCAATTGCAGGACGCGGCGAAGATTGCAAAAGTCAGTCTCTACGCCACGGCGAAGCAGGGCGGCAAGGCCGCCGCCTTCGCCGCGCTGGTCGATCAGCTTAAGTCCGCCACGGAAGGCCTCACCCTGCCGGAGACGGTCGAACAGGTGCTGGAGATTTCCGGCCTGCGCGTCCACTACCGCACCGAGAAGGAAGGCCAGGACCGCCTCGCCAACCTCGACGAGCTGGTGAACGCCGCGGAGAACTTCGTCGCCGAGGAAGGCAGCGCCGACGCCGAGGGCGAACTCTCGGGCGACCTTGCCGCCTTCCTCTCGCA
>JBDHRL010000049.1:0-19387 GCA_039807535.1 Rhodocyclaceae bacterium | reverse complement strand
TCCGGCCGCGCCGACGCCTTCGTCATGGACGGCCAGATCCTCGCCGGCAACATCGCCAAGTCGAAGAACCCGGCGGACTACAAGATCGTCGGCGAGGTGCTCTCGGTCGAACCGATCGCCATCATGATCCGCAAGGACGACCCAGCCTTCAAGAAGGCGGTCGACGACAGCCTCAAGGCGATGATGAAGTCGGGCGAGATGGCGAAGATCTACGACAAGTGGTTCATGCAGCCGATCCCGCCGGCCAACACCCGCATCGGCCTGCCGGCTTCCGACGCCACCAGGGCGGCGTGGGCCAACCCGAACGACAAGCCGATGGAAGACTACGCGAAGAAGTGACCTCCTCCCCTCTCCCGCCTGCGGGGGAGGGGCCGGGGGAGAGGGCAGGCGGCCGTTGCCCCTCTCCCCAGCCCTCTCCCCGCGAGCGGGGAGAGGGAGTCAATAGCGGGCAATCATGAGCAGTTGGGACTGGCAGGTCTTCTGCAAGGACACCATCGACGGCAACTACGTGCCGCGCTGCTTCGGCGAGTCCGGCGACCTCACCTACCTCGACTGGCTCATGTCGGCCTGGGGCTGGACGCTGTCGGTGTCACTGCTGGCGCTGGGGGTGGCGCTGGTCTTCGGCGCGGTCATGGGCGTCCTGCGCACCACGCCGCAGCGCGGCCTGGTGCTGCTCGGCAACGCGTGGACGGAGCTGTTCCGCAACATCCCGCTGCTGGTGCAGATCTTCCTCTGGTACCACGTCGTGCCGGCGCTCATCCCGCCGCTGCGCGGCGTGCCGAGCTTCATCCTCGTGGTGCTGGGGCTGGGCCTGTTCACCTCGGCGCGCATCGCCGAGCAGGTCAAGGCCGGCATCCAGTCGCTGCCGCGCGGCCAGCGCATGGCCGGCCTCGCGCTCGGCCTCACCCTGCCGCAGACCTACCGCCACGTCATCCTGCCGATGGCCTTCCGCATCGTCATCCCGCCGCTCACCAGCGAGGCGATGAACATCGTCAAGAATTCGGCGGTGGCCTTCGCCGTGAGCATCTCCGAATTGACGCTGTTCGCCCTGCAGGCGCAGGAGGAGACGGCGCGCGGCATCGAGATTTACCTGGCCGTCACCGGCCTGTACTTCGTCTCCGCCTTCGCCCTCAACCGGGTGTTCCACTTCGTCGAACAGCGCGTGCGCGTGCCGGGCATGATCGGGGGCGGCCACTGATGCTGACGCTGGATTTCGCCTTCCTCACCCCGCAGGTCGTTTCCAGCTACGTGCTGAAGGGCTTCGCCTTCTCGCTGCAGCTGACGGCGATCGCCATGCTCGGCGGCATCGCCCTGGGCACCGTCCTCGCGCTGATGCGCCTCTCAAGCAAACCCTGGCTGACCCTGCCGGCCGCCGCCTACGTGAACACCATGCGCAGCATCCCGCTGGTGATGGTGATCCTCTGGTTCTTCCTGCTCATCCCGCTCATCATCGGCCGCCCGCTCGGCGCCGAGATGTCGGCCGTCATCACCTTCACCCTGTTCGAGGCGGCCTACTACTCGGAGATCATGCGCGCCGGCATCCAGAGCATCCCGCGCGGCCAGGTCGCCGCCGGCTACGCCCTCGGCATGCGCTACGGCCAGACCATGGGGCTGATCGTGCTGCCGCAGGCCTTCCGCAACATGCTGCCGGTGCTGCTGACGCAGACCATCATCCTGTTCCAGGACACCTCGCTGGTGTACGCCATCGGCGCCTACGATCTGCTCAAGGGCTTCGAGGTCGCCGGCAAGAACTTCAACCGCCCGGTGGAGACCTACCTCGTCGCCGCCGTGCTGTATTTCGTCATCAGTTTCAGCCTCTCGATGCTGGTGAAAAGATTGCAGCAGCGCATCGCCATCATCAGATGAAGACCTATCCCCCATCCCCTTTCCCGCGGAAAGGGGTGACGGTTGTTCAGCCGCGCGAGGCGCGGCTTCCATGCGTTGACTTGCCGCCTCCTTGGGGCGGCCCGGCGGAGGCGGCACCATGGCCATGATCGAAATGAAGAATGTCGGCAAGTGGTACGGCCAGTTCCAGGTGCTGGCGGAGTGCAGCACCCGGGTCGAGAAGGGCGAGGTGATCGTCGTCTGCGGCCCCTCCGGCTCCGGCAAGTCCACGCTCATCAAGTGCGTGAACGGCCTGGAGCCGTTCCAGCAGGGCGAAGTGCGCGTCAACGGCATTTCCGTCGGCGACCCGAAGACCGACCTGCCCAGGCTGCGCGCCCGCGTCGGCATGGTGTTCCAGCACTTCGAACTGTTCCCGCACATGTCGATCACCGAAAACCTCGCCATCGCCCAGATCAAGGTGCTCGGCCGCGGCAAGGACGAAGCGAAGGACCGCGGCCTCAGGCTGCTCGACCGCGTCGGCCTGCGCGCCCACGCCGACAAGTTCCCCGGCCAGCTCTCCGGCGGCCAGCAGCAGCGCGTCGCCATCGCCCGCGCCCTGGCCATGGACCCGATCTGCATGCTCTTCGACGAGCCGACTTCGGCGCTCGACCCGGAGATGATCAACGAGGTGCTCGACGTCATGGTGGAGCTGGCGCAGGAAGGCATGACCATGATGGTGGTGACGCACGAGATGGGCTTCGCGCGGAAAGTGGCGCATCGCGTCGTCTTCATGGACCAGGGTAGAATCGTCGAGGACGACAGGAAGGACGCCTTTTTCGGCAGCCCGCGCTCCGAGCGCGCCCAGCAGTTCCTCTCCAAGATCCTTCACCACTAATGAGGCTCGCAAACATCCCCGGCAACTTGGCAGACCGCACCGTCATTCCCGCGAAAGCGGGAATCCAGCGCCTTTGCCTGAACGACACTGGGTCCCCGCTTCCGCGGGGACGACGATGCCTTGCCGGCCACTTTGACGAATATAGATAAGGACTCCCCATGGCCGCCCAGACCGAAACGAAAAACATGGCGCTGTTCTGCGACTTCGAGAACGTCGCCCTCGGCGTGCAGGAAGCCAAGTACGCCCAGTTCGACATCCGCAAGGTGCTCGAGCGCCTGCTGCTGAAGGGCAGCATCGTCGTCAAGAAGGCCTACTGCGACTGGGCGCGCTACAAGGATTTCAAGGCGCCGATGCACGAGGCCGCCTTCGAGCTGATCGAGATCCCCCACGTGCGCCAGTCCGGCAAGAACTCCGCCGACATCCGCATGGTGGTGGACGCCCTCGACCTCTGCTATACGAAATCGCACGTCGACACCTTCGTCATCATCAGCGGCGACTCCGACTTCTCGCCGCTGGTCTCCAAGCTGCGCGAGAACAACAAGCTGGTGATCGGCGTCGGCGTGAAGAAGTCGACCTCCGACCTGCTGATGGCCAACTGCGACGAGTTCATCTACTACGACGACCTGGTGCGCGAGGAGGAGACCAAGAAGCGCACGGCGAAGAAGCGCACCGCCAAGCCGAAGGCGGCGCCGAAGCAGTCAGGCGGCGAGCCGGCAGAGAAAACCGAGGCCGAGGACCGCCGGCAGGAAGCGCTCGACCTCGCCCTGGAAACCGTCGAGGCCCTGGTCGCCGAGCGCGGCGCCGGCGAGCCGATCTGGGGCTCGATGGTCAAGCAGGCCCTCAAGCGCCGCAAGCCCGGCTTCAGCGAGTCCTACTACGGCTTCAAGTCGTTCAGCGAGCTGCTCGAGGAAGCCCAGGCGCGCCGGCTGCTGGAGCTGCAGCGCGACGAGAAGTCGGGAGGGTACATTATTCGCATCACCGCGACCTAAGGCGTTCCTCAATGATCGCCGTGTTGCAAAGTTGTACGTGTTCGTACAATCCTGTCCTTCATCAATGCAACCACGGCCCTGGTGATCTGGGACGGTTTGAAGGCTCATCGCAATCGCTTGGTGCGCGAGTATCAGGACAGCCTGGACGGACACATCCAGGTCGCCTTCCTGCCACCGTACGCACCGGACATGAATCCTGTCGAGTACCTGTTGGCCTGGCTCAAGCAACATGCCTTGGCCAACTATTGCCCCGACGACCTGAGCGAACTGCGCACGACCGCGTGAAACAAGCTCAAGAGCGCTCGGAAACGTCCCTCGATCATCGCCGCTTGCTGGATGCGGGCTACCTGGTGGTGATGTCATGAATTACAGAAGTCTCAATAGACAGACTCCGGATAGCCGAACAGGCCGGGTGTGCCACCAGTGTGCACGAACAACAGGGTCTGTTCTTTGTCGTAGCGTCCGCTGCGCGCCAGCGCGATGAGACCGGCGAAGGCCTTGCCAGTGTAGACCGGGTCGAGCACCAGGCCCTCGAAGCGCGCCGCCAGCGAGAGGGCTTCGCGCATCGCATCTGTCGGACGGGCATAGCCGGGGCCAACGAACTCGTCCATGACGCTGACGGCGTCTTCAATTCCGTCCGCGTCATGTTCGAGCAGTTGCAGCGCTTCAATCGTCTGCCTGGCCGCCAGCGCCTCCTGCTCCTGCCGTGTCCCCTCCACCGCGATGCCGATCACCGGCACGCCGTCCAGCAACCGCATGCCGGCGACCAGCCCGCCCTGCGTACCGCCGCTGCCGGTGGCGACGACGACCGTGTCGAATCGCACCTTCAGTTCGCCCGACTGCGACAGGATCTCTTCGGCGCAGACGGCGTAGCCGAGATTGCCCAGCCCGCAACTGCCACCGACCGGAATGCAATAGGGCTTCTTTCCCTCGCCGCGCAGCGCCTCGGCGCGCGCCGCCATGCGAGCCTCACGGCTCTCCTGCGCCGCGAGGACGTGCAGCTTGGCCCCGAACAGGCGGTCGAGCAGCACGTTGCCGCTGTTGAGATAGGCATCGCTTGCCTGGCTGCTCCGGCGTAGGACCAGTTCGCAATCGAGGCCCAGCCGTGCACAGGCAGCGGCCGTCAGACGCGCGTGGTTCGACTGCTGGGCGCCGACGGTGAGCACGGTGTCGGCCCCTTGCGCCTGCGCTTCCCCCAGAAGGAATTCCAGCTTGCGCAGCTTGTTGCCGCCGAGGCCGAGGCCGGTGAGATCGTCGCGCTTGACGCAGAGTCGAGGCCCGCCGAGGTACGCCGACAGGCGCGGCAGCGGCTCGATCGGCGTCGGCAGCCGCGCCAGCGCGGTGCGCGGAAAACGGGTCAGGTCCATGAGGTCAGCTTAGCAGCCGCCCGCGTAAACGACAAAGCCCGCCGAAGCGGGCTTTGTCGCAAAACGGTAAAGCTTATTCAGCGGCGACAGGCGCCTCGGCAGCCTGCTCCGGACGATCCACCAGTTCGACCAGCGCCATCGGCGCATTGTCGCCCTGGCGGAAACCGAATTTCAGGATGCGCAGGTAGCCGCCGTTGCGGTTGGCGAAGCGCGGTCCCAGCTCGTCGAACAGCTTGGTGACGATGTCGCGGTCGCGCAGGCGGTTGAAGGCCAGGCGGCGGTTGGCGAGCGAAGGCTTCTTGCCGAGCGTGATCATCGGTTCGACGACGCGGCGCAATTCCTTCGCCTTCGGCAGCGTGGTCTTGACGGCCTCATGCAGCAGGAGGGAGTTGGTCATGTTGCGCAGCATCGCCAGGCGATGGCTGCTGGTGCGGTTGAGTTTGCGAAGACCGTGACGGTGGCGCATGGGATACCTCTTGTTCTATCGCTGGCGGGTTACGACAGCTTTTCCAGGCCCATCGGGGGCCAGTTCTCGAGCTTCATGCCCAGGGTGAGGCCGCGGGAGGCCAGCACTTCCTTGATCTCGTTGAGCGACTTGCGGCCGAGGTTCGGCGTCTTCAGCAGTTCCGTCTCGGTGCGCTGGATCAGGTCGCCGATGTAATAGATGTTCTCGGCCTTCAGGCAGTTGGCGGAGCGCACCGTCAGCTCGAGGTCGTCCACCGGACGCAGCAGGATCGGGTCGACCTGGCTCGGGCGCGGCGCTTCGACGGCGATCGGCGTGCCCTCGAGATCGGCAAAGACGGAGAGCTGCTCCATCAGCACGCGGGCGGCGTAGCGGATGGCCTCTTCCGGCTCGATGGCGCCATTGGTCTCGATGTCCATGATCAGCTTGTCGAGGTCGGTGCGCTGCTCGACGCGGGCCGATTCCACCGTGTAGGCGACGCGGCGCACCGGACTGAACGAAGCGTCGATCATGATGCGACCGATGCCCTTGGACTCGCCAGTCGCCGGACGGGTGTTCGATGGAATATAGCCGCGCCCGCTTTCAACCTTGATCTGCATTTCCAGCTTGCCGCCAGGGGCGATATGGGCAATGACATGCTCCGGATTGATGATCTCGACGTCGTGTCCGGCCTCGATGTCACCGGCGATGACGACGCCTTCGCCCTGCTTGGTGAGCGTGAGAATCGCCTCGCCGCGGCCATGCATCTTGAGCACGACACCCTTCAGATTGAGCATCAGGTCGACGACGTCCTCGCGGACGCCATCCAGCGTGGAGTATTCGTGCAGCACGCCCTCGATGTTGACCTCGGTCGGTGCCGAGCCGGGCATCGAGGACAGCAGAATGCGGCGCAGTGCGTTGCCGAGCGTGTGGCCATAGCCGCGCTCGAACGGTTCCATGACGACGCGGGCATGCACCGGGGAGAGGGTTTGCACATCGATGATGCGCGGTTTCAGCAGCGAAGTCGCTTGCATCTGGTTCCCTTCAGGTTCGTTGCGTCAGCGAGACGTCGGATTAGCGCGAATACAATTCGACGACGAGGCTTTCGTTGATCGTCGCCGGCAGGTCGGTGCGCGCCGGATAGGCCTTGAACACGCCCTTGCCGGCCTTGGCGTCCACCTCGATCCAATCCGGGAAACCGCGCGATTCGGCGGCTTCCAGGGCGGCCTTGACACGCAGGTGGCCGCGCGCCTTTTCGGCCAACTCCACCGTATCGCCAGGGCGCAGGTCGAAAGAGGGGATGTTCACGCGCCTGCCATTGACCAGTACCCCGTTATGGCGCACCAGCTGGCGCGCCTCGGCGCGCGAAGCGCCGAAGCCCATTCGGTAGGCGGCGGTATCAAGGCGGCTCTCCAGCAGTTGCAGCAGGTTCTCGCCGGTCTGGCCCTTGCGGCGATCGGCTTCGGCGTAGACCTTGCGGAACTGGCGCTCGAGAATGCCGTAGGTACGGCGGATCTTCTGCTTCTCGCGCAGTTGCACACCATAACCGGAGAGGCGCTGGCCGGACTTCTGGCCATGCTGGCCGGGAGCGTACGAACGGCGCTCAACGGCACATTTGTCGGTAAAGCACTTTTCGCCTTTCAGGAAGAGCTTTTCGCCTTCCCGGCGGCATTGACGGCATTTGGCATCTAGATTGCGGGCCACGGTTCAACTCCTGATGTTCTCGGCTCTCAGACGCGGCGCTTTTTCGGCGGGCGGCAGCCGTTATGGGGAATCGGCGTGATATCGGTGATGCTGGTGATCTTCATGCCGATGGCGTTGAGCGCGCGTACCGCGGATTCACGGCCGGGACCGGGGCCCGTGATGCGCACTTCCAGATTCTTCACGCCGCACTCCTGCGCAGCCTTGCCGGCATGCTCCGCGGCGACCTGGGCGGCAAACGGGGTGCTCTTGCGCGAACCCTTGAAGCCGGCGCCGCCGGAAGTTGCCCAGGACAGGGCGTTGCCCTGACGGTCGGTGATCGTGATGATCGTGTTGTTGAAGGAGGCGTGAACGTGGGCGATGCCCTCGGCAACGTTCTTCTTGACCTTCTTGCGCGCCTTGGCGGCAGTGGATTTCGTGACCATCTGTCAGTTTTCCTTACTTCGTCGCGCGAATCGCCTTGCGCGGGCCCTTGCGGGTGCGGGCATTGGTGCGTGTGCGCTGGCCGCGGCAGGGAAGTCCCTTGCGGTGACGCACGCCGCGGTAGCAGCCGAGATCCATCAGGCGCTTGATGCTCATCGAAACTTCTCGACGCAGGTCCCCCTCGATCGTGAGCTTGCCGACCTCCTCGCGCAGCTTATCCATCTGCGTATCGGTCAAATCCTTGATCTTCGTCACATGGGCGATGCCGGCAGCATCGCAAATTTTCTGCGCGCGCGTACGACCGATACCGTAGATCGCAGTCAATGCGATGGCGGTGTGTTGATGGTTGGGAATGTTTACCCCAGCAATGCGGGCCATAAGTGTAAACCTTTCGTCACCCCGAAAAAGCGAAACCGCAAATTATACTCAAACCACCCTGTCCGATCAACCTTGGCGCTGCTTGTGGCGGGGGTCCTTGCAGATGATGCGGACCACGCCCTTGCGGCGGATGACCTTGCAGTTGCGGCACAGTTTTTTGACCGATGCGAGAACTTTCATAATGCTTCTCCCGTAATACTCATTACTTGGCGCGGAAGGTAATGCGGCCCTTGGTCAGATCGTAGGGCGTCATCTGTACGGTCACTTTGTCGCCGGGCAGGATGCGAATATAGTGCATGCGCATCTTGCCCGATATGAATGCATGTATCACATGGCCATTCTCGAGCTTGACCTTGAAGGTCGCATTGGGCAGGTTCTCCTGCACCTCGCCTTGCAACTCAATGACGTCTTCCTTGGCCATGCGTTCTACCTGCCGGGGATCCCCGCCCCCTTGAAATTCGCTTTCTTCAGCAGGCTCTCATACTGGTGCGACATGACGTAGGCCTGCACCTGCGACATGAAATCCATGGTCACCACGACGATGATCAACAGGCTGGTGCCGCCGAAGTAGAATGGCACGTTCCACTTCAGAATAAGGAATTCCGGAAGCAGGCAGACCAGGGTGACGTAGATAGCGCCGGCCAGCGTCAGGCGCATGAGGATCTTGTCGATGTAACGCGCCGTCTGGTCGCCCGGGCGGATTCCCGGCACGAAAGCACCGCTCTTCTTCAGGTTGTCCGCAGTTTCCTTCGAATTGAAGACCAGTGCGGTATAGAAGAAGCAGAAAAATACGATTGCCGCTGCGTACAGCATAACGTAGATCGGCTGGCCCGGTGACAGTGTCGCCGCGATGTCCTTCAGCCAGAACATGCCTTCGCTCGAGCCGAACCAGCCGGCCACGGTCGCGGGAAACAGGATGATCGACGAGGCGAAGATCGGAGGTATGACGCCGGACATGTTGAGTTTCAGCGGCAGATGCGAGCTCTGCCCACCGTAGATCTTGTTGCCGACCTGGCGTTTGGCGTAGTTCACCAGGATCTTGCGCTGGCCGCGTTCGACGAAGACGACGAAGCCGGTGACCAGAAACACCAGGGCAATTATGAAGATCGCCGTCAGGGCATGCATCGCACCAGTGCGCACGAGTTCCAGCAGACCGCCGATGGCATTGGGCAGGCCCGCCACAATACCGGCAAAGATGATGATTGAAATGCCATTGCCGAGACCGCGCTCCGTGATCTGCTCGCCCAGCCACATCAGGAACATGGTGCCGGTGAGCAGGGTGATCACGCAGGTGATGCGGAACAGGATACCCGGGTCGATCACCAGCCCCGCCTGCGATTCGAGCGCAATGGCAATGCCCAGTCCTTGGACCAAGGCCAAGCCAACGGTACCGTAGCGGGTGTACTGGGTGATTTTGCGGCGACCGGCCTCGCCTTCCTTCTTCAGCGCCTCCATCGAGGGCAGCGCCACCGTCATCAGTTGCATGATGATCGAGGCCGAGATGTAGGGCATTATACCCAGGGCGAAGATGGTGAAGCGGGACAGCGCTCCGCCGGAGAACAGGTTGAAAATGCCGAGAATGCCGCCCTGTTGGCCTTGGAACAGTTCCGCCAGCCGGACCGGATCAATGCCCGGCACAGGGATGTGCGTTCCGATCCGGTAGACAAGCAGCGCACCGAGCAGAAACGTCAGCCGGCGCTTCAAATCACCGAACTTTCCGGTCTTGCCCAGGGTTGCAGTTTCGTTGGCCAAGGTGATTCCCGATTACTCCGCCGCGACGTTGCCGCCGGCAGCCACGATAGCGGCTTTCGCTCCCTTGGTGGCGCCAACGCCCTTCAGCGAAACCTTTTTGGTCAGCTTGCCCGACAGGATGACCTTGGCTGACAGGGCATCGCCGGGCACCACGCCCGCCTGCTTCAGCACCAGAAGATCGATTTCGCCCACCGGCAGTTTCTCCAGATCGGACAGGCGCACCTCGACATTGCGTGCGCGGGTCAGCGAGGTGAAGCCACGCTTCGGCAGACGTCGCGCGAGCGGCATCTGGCCGCCCTCGAAGCCGACCTTGTGGAAGCCGCCGGCCCGGGAAGTCTGGCCCTTGTGGCCACGGCCGGCCGTCTTGCCGAGGCCACTACCGATGCCGCGCCCGACGCGACGTCTGGCGCGCTTGGCGCCGGCCGCTGGTTTGAGATTATTCAGTTCCATTCAATCCTCACACCTCACGAGGTAGGCCACCTTGTCGATCATGCCGCGCACTGCCGGGGTGTCGGTCAGTTCAACAGTATGGTTGCGGCGCTTGAGACCCAGACCGCGCACGGTGGCGCGGTGGTCCTGCTTGGTACCCATCAGCCCCTTGACCAGGGTCACTTTGACTTTCTTCTCTGCCATGACTTACCCCAGGATCTCTTCGAGGGTCTTGCCGCGCTTGGCGGCCACTTCGGCCGGCGTATTCATCTTGTTGAGGCCATCCAATGTTGCGCGCACCACATTGTAGGGATTGGTCGAGCCGAGGCATTTGGCCAGTACGTCCGTCACGCCCATCACCTCGAAGACGGCTCGCATGGGGCCACCGGCAATGATGCCGGTACCGGCCGAAGCGGGCTGCATCAGCACCCGCGAGGCACCATGCTCGCCGATTACGGCATGTTGCAGGGTGCCGTTCTTGAGGGAAATCTTGACCATCTTGCGGCGCGCCTCTTCCATGGCCTTCTGCACCGCCACAGGCACTTCGCGGGACTTGCCCTTGCCCATGCCGATGCCGCCGTCGCCGTCGCCAACCACGGTCAATGCGGCGAACCCGAGGATGCGGCCGCCCTTCACCACTTTGGTGACGCGATTGATGGAGACCATTTTCTCGCGCAGGCCGTCGTCGCGCTCCTCGGACGCCTGCGGTTTTCTCGTTTGCGGTTTTGCCATTGCTAACCTCGCTTAGAACTTGAGCCCGCCTTCACGCGCAGCTTCGGCCAGCGCCTTGACGCGGCCGTGATACATGAACCCGGAGCGGTCGAACGCGACCGTCTCGACGCCGGCGGCCTTGGCCCGCTCGGCGATCAGTTTGCCGACCAGGGTCGCCGCCTTGACGTTGCCTCCGCTGGGCGCCTGCTTGCGTACATCCGGCTCGACCGTCGAAGCGGTCGCCAGCACCTTGGCGCCATTGCCGTCGATGATCTGGGCATAGATATGGCAATTGGAGCGGTACACGCAAAGACGCACCGTCTTGAGTTCGGCAATTTTGGCTCGGGTTTTGCGAGCCCTGCGCAAACGCGCCTGCTTTTTGTCCATTTTGAAGTACCCTTACTTCTTCTTCGTTTCTTTCAGGACGATAACCTCGTCCGCGTAGCGCACACCCTTGCCCTTGTAAGGCTCCGGCGGACGATAGCCGCGCACTTCGGCTGCCACCTGGCCCACGACCTGCTTGTCAATACCCTTGATGACGATCTCTGTCTGCGAGGGCGTTTCCACCTTGATGCCGTCAGGCATGTCGTGCACAACAGGGTGTGAGTAACCGAGCGACAGATTGAGCTTGGCCCCTAGCGCCTGGGCACGATAGCCGACGCCGACCAGGGTCAGTTTCTTCTCGAAGCCCTTGGTGACACCCGTGACCATGTTGGCCAGCAGGGCGCGCATGGTACCGGAGTGGGCGCTGCCGTTCTCGACGCCCGCCACCGCCTTGCACTGCAGACTGTCGCCTTCGCGCTCGACGCTCACAGCCGGATGGACGACCTGCTTGAGTGTGCCAAGGGGCCCCTTGACGCTGATTTCGGCTGCCGACAACGTCACCTCGACGCCCTTGGGCAGCTCTACCGGATATTTGGCAATACGTGACATCGTTTCCTCCTTACGCCACGATGCACAGCACTTCGCCACCGACATTGGTGGCTCGCGCGCGGCGGTCGGTCATGACACCTTTCGGCGTCGATACGATGGCAATGCCCAGCCCGTTCATTACACGAGGCAAATCATCCGTGCCCTTGTATACCCGCAGACCGGGGCGGGAAATACGTTCGATACGCTCGATCACCGGACGACCGGCGTAATATTTGAGGGCGATGTCCAGTTGCGATTTGCCCTCGCTTTCACGAACGGCAAAATCGTCGATGTAGCCCTCGTCCTTCAGCACGGCGGCAATCGCCACCTTGAGCTTTGAGGACGGCATGGCAACGGAGTGTTTCTGGGCCAGTTGCGCATTGCGAATGCGCGTCAGCATATCGGCGACCGGATCGGTCATGCTCATTCTCGATCTCCTCTTACCAACTGGCCTTGATCATGCCGGGCACTTCGCCCCGCATGGCCACTTCGCGCAGCTTGTTGCGGCACAGACCGAACTTGCGGAAGTACCCGCGCGGCCGGCCGGTCAGTTCGCAACGATTACGCTGGCGCACGGGGCTGGCATTGCGCGGCAGTTGCTGGAACTTCAACCGCGCCGCCATGCGCTCCTCGTCGGAGAGCTTGGCATTGTTGATGATGGCGAGCAGTTCGGCGCGCTTGGTAGCGTACTTGGCCACGGTCTTGGCGCGCTTGGCTTCGCGATTCTTGAGTGCAAGTTTCGCCATGGTTCCCTCAGTTCTTGAAGGGGAATTTGAAGGCGGCGAGAAGCGCCTTGGCCTCTTCGTCGGTCTTCGCGGTTGTCGTGATGCTGATGTTCATGCCTCGCAGGGCGTCGATCTTGTCGTATTCGATCTCCGGAAAGATGATCTGTTCCTTGACGCCCAGGTTGTAATTGCCGCGGCCGTCGAACGCCTTGCCCGAGATGCCACGGAAGTCGCGAATACGCGGCAGGGCAACACTGACCAGTCGGTCGAGGAACTCGTACATGAGGCCGCCGCGCAGCGTGACCATGCAGCCGATCGGGTAGCCTTCACGGATCTTGAAGCCGGCAATCGATTTCTTCGACTTTGTCGTGACGGGTTTCTGGCCGGCGATCTTTGCCATGTCGCCAACCGCGTGTTCCAGAATCTTCTTGTCACCGACCGCTTCGCCCACGCCCATGTTCAGGGTGATCTTGGTGATGCGGGGCACTTCCATGACCGACTTGTAGCCGAACTTCTTGGTCAGTTCGATCATCACGGTCTGTTTGTAGTATTCCTGTAAGCGCGCCATAAATCCTTCCTTACGCTTCCACAGTTTCGCCGTTCGACTTGAACACGCGGGCCTTGCGGCCGTCGCCCAGCACTTTGAAGCCGACGCGGTCGGCCTTCTGCGTGGCCGGGTTGACCAACGCCACGTTCGAAACATGAATCGGCATCTCCTTCTCCAGGATGCCCCCCGGCTGGCCCTTGACAGGATTCGGCCGGGTGTGCCGCTTGACCTTGTTAATGCCCTCGACGAGCACGCGATCGTCCTCAAGGCTGCGCAGCACGGCACCGCGCTTGCCCTTGTCCTTGCCGGCAATGATGATGACGTTGTCGCCCTTGCGAATCTTGTTCATGGACAGAATCCTCAAAGAACTTCAGGCGCCAGGGAAACGATCTTCATGAATCGCTCGGTGCGCAACTCGCGCGTCACCGGTCCGAAGATGCGTGTTCCGATCGGCTCCAGCTTGTTGTTGAGCAGCACCGCTGCGTTGCCGTCGAACTTGACAACCGAGCCGTCCGGGCGACGCACGCCCTTGGCGGTGCGCACCACCACGGCGCTATACACTTCGCCTTTCTTGACGCGTCCGCGCGGCGCTGCATCCTTGACGCTCACCTTGATCACATCGCCGATACCGGCATAGCGGCGCTTGGAACCGCCCAGCACCTTGATGCACATGACAGAACGCGCACCGGTGTTATCGGCGACATTCAGCACCGTCTGCATTTGAATCATTTTTCAATCTCCAACTTAATCGCGGCAATGCCGCGGTCAGTCTTGGAACCCGCCCGGGTTGGCCCCGGCCGCTAGTCCGGTCGGGTATAAAACCCGTTCGGCACCAAGGATGCCGAACGAAGAGAATCTATAATTATATAGGTATCGCTCGCCCAAGTAAACGGACTCGGTACATTAAATCACGCGAGCCTTCTCAACCACCCGCGTAACGCGCCAAGCCTTGGTTTTCGAAATCGGAGCGCATTCTTCGATCTGGACGACATCGCCGGCACCCGCCTCGATCCCCTCGATATGGGCCGCGTACTTGCGGGAACGAGTGACGATCTTGCCGATCGGGTGCTTGACCCGACGCTCGACCAGAACCGTCACTGTCTTCTTCATTTTGTCGCTGACGACGCGGCCGGTCAGGGTGCGCCGCACTTTCTGAGTTGCTTCGCTCATTTCGCTGCCGCCCTTTCACGCAAGAGGGTTTTCACGCGCGCAATATCCTTGCGCACCTTGCCGAGCTGGCTGGTGTTCTGCAGCTGCTGGGTCGCCACCTGCATGCGCAAGGAGAACTGCGCCTTCCGCAGATCCAGCAATTCCTTGTTCAGTTCAGCCGCATCCTTGGCTCTGAGTTCTTTCGTTTTCATGATCACCCTACCTGGCGCACGACGAAGGTCGTCTCGATCGGCAGCTTGGCCGCCGCCAACGCAAAGGCCTCACGGGCCAGTGTCTCGTCAACTCCATCCATTTCGTAAATCACCTTACCCGGCTGGATCTCGGCAACGTAGTACTCTGGATTGCCCTTGCCATTACCCATGCGGACTTCGGCCGGCTTCTGGGATATAGGTTTGTCCGGAAAGATGCGGATCCATATACGACCGCCTCGCTTGATATGGCGGGTCATCGCACGGCGAGCCGCCTCGATTTGACGGGCCGTAATACGACCACGACCGATGGCCTTGAGGCCGTATTCACCGAAGCTGACCTTAGTGCCGCGTGTGGCGATACCCTTGTTGCGGCCCTTGTGTTCCTTGCGGTATTTCCTGCGTGATGGTTGCAACATGGCTCTTACTCCTTACCTTCCGCCTTTGGCGCGGCCGGCTTGCGCACACGTTTGGCCGGCGCCTTGGCCGGGGCGGCAGCCTCCCCCGCGGGGACGGCTTCCGGCTTGGCAACGGCAGCCTTGGTGGCAGGCTTACGCGCAGTACGCGGCTTGGCGGCCGTCTTGGTTTCGCCTTCGCTTTCGGGCTTGGCAGCCGGCCGAACCGGGGACTTGCGCATCCTTTTTACCGGCTCCTCTGCAGACGCGGGATCCGGGGATAGTGCTGGCTGCTCATTGCGCGCCATGGTTTCACCCTTGAACACCCACACCTTGATGCCGATGATTCCATAGGTGGTCTTGGCTTCTGAGGTACCGTAATCGATATCGGCGCGAAGGGTGTGCAGCGGCACGCGGCCCTCGCGATACCATTCGCGACGGGCTATCTCGGCGCCGTTCAGGCGCCCGGAACTCATGATCTTGATGCCCTGGGCACCGAGGCGCATGGCGTTCTGCATGGCGCGCTTCATGGCGCGGCGGAACATGATGCGTTTTTCCAGCTGCTGGGCGATCGAGTCGGCAATCAGTTGCGCATCGGTTTCCGGCTTGCGGATTTCTTCGATGTTGACATGCACCTGCACGCCCATGATTCTCTGTAGATCGGCTTTCAGGTTTTCGATGTCCTCGCCTTTCTTCCCGATGACAACGCCGGGACGAGCCGAGTACACCGTGATGCGGGCATTCTTGGCCGGTCGCTCGATAACCACACGGCCGACAGATGCGTGCGCCAGTTTTTTCTTGAGGTAGTCGCGCACCTCGATGTCTTCATTGAGCATCTGCGGGAACGACTTGCTGTTGGCGTACCAGCGCGATCCCCAGTTGCGCGTGACCGAGAGGCGGAAACCGGTCGGATGAATCTTCTGTCCCATAGTTTCTCCTTACTTCCTTCCGGATTTCTTTGCCGGCGCATCGCCGACGGTGACATAGATATGGCAGGTCGGCTTGAGGATCTTGAAGCCACGGCCCTTGGCGCGGGGCATAAAGCGCTTGAGCACCATGCCACGCTCAACATGAATCATTCTGACCGTCAGCGCGTCGATGTCGGCGCCATCGTTGTGCTCGGCGTTGGCAATTGCCGATTCGAGCACTTTCTTGATGATCTTGGCGCCCTTTTTCGGCGAGAACGTCAGTACATTGAGCGCCTTGTCGACCGGCAGCCCGCGGATCTGGTCGGCAACAAGCCGCCCCTTCTGCGCCGAGAGGCGGACGCCACGCAAAATCGCATTGGTTTCCATCATCTTTCCTTACTTCTTGACCACGGCTTTTTTAGTGCCGGCGGTATGTCCCTTGAACGTGCGCGTCAGGGCAAATTCGCCGAGCTTGTGGCCGACCATGTTTTCCGAGATGTAGACCGGAATATGCTGTTTGCCGTTATGCACGGCGATGGTCAGGCCAACAAAATCCGGCAGGACGGTCGAGCGCCGCGACCAGGTCTTGATCGGACGCTTGTCGTTGGTGGCGCGCGACGTCTCCACCTTCTTCTCCAGGTGGGCGTCGACGAACGGGCCTTTCTTAACGGAACGTGCCATGCTTCACCTCATTATTTCTTGTGTCGGCGCTGGACGATCATGCTGTCCGTGCGCTTGTTGCGGCGCGTGCGGTAACCTTTGGTCGGGGTACCCCAAGGGCTGACCGGATCGCGACCAGCCGCGGTCTTGCCTTCGCCGCCACCGTGCGGATGGTCTATCGGGTTCATCGCCACGCCGCGTACCGTCGGGCGGATGCCGCGCCAGCGCTGAGCGCCAGCCTTGCCAATCGAGCGCAGGTTGTTCTCCTCGTTGCCGACTTCACCAATCGTTGCGCGGCACTCGACGTGTACCCGGCGTATCTCGCCCGAGCGCAGTCGAAGCTGGGCATAGCTGCCTTCGCGTGCCAGTAGCTGCACCGAGGTACCAGCGGCGCGCGCCAGCTGGGCGCCCTTGCCCGGCGTCATCTCGATGCAATGAATCGTCGTGCCGACCGGGATGTTGCGCAGGGGCAACGTATTTCCCGGCTTGATCGGGGCCTCGGAACCGCTGACAATCTGTGTACCCACCGTCAGTCCTTTCGGAGCCACGATGTAACGACGTTCGCCGTCGGCGTAGCACAGCAGGGCCAAATTGGCGCTGCGATTGGGATCGTATTCGAGGCGCTCAACCTTGGCGGGGATACCGTCCTTGTTGCGGCGAAAATCGACGATCCGGTAATGCTGCTTGTGGCCGCCGCCCTTGTGGCGTGTCGTGATGTGGCCGTGATTGTTGCGGCCAGCCTTGCTGTTCTTCTTCTCGACCAGCGAGGACAGGGGCGTTCCTTTGTGCAGGCCGGAATTGACAACCTTGACAACGGCGCGCCGGCCGGCTGAAGTGGGTTTGACTTTGACGAGTGCCATGTTTTATTCCCCAACCGCAAAGTTGATTTCCTGGCCGGGCTTCAGGCAAACGTAGGCTTTCCTGACGTCATTGCGACGACCGACATAGCGGCCGTGGCGCTTTTCCTTGCCCTTCAGGTTGGAGACCTGTACCGAGTCGACCTGCACCTTGAAGAGCATTTCGACGGCGGCCTTGATCTCCGGCTTGGTCGCATCCGGCGTCACGATGAAGATCACCTGCTCGTTCTTGTCGGCGACATAGGTCGCCTTTTCGGAGATCTGTGGCGCGACGAGCACCTGCATCAGACGTTCCTGATTTAAGGTTTTCATCCCAGCATCTCCTCCATCTTGGCCACTGCGCCCTTGGTCAGCAACACTTTCTTGAAGCGAACTAGTGAAACCGGATCGGTCTCGTTGACTTCCAGCACCAGGACGTTGGGCAGGTTACGCGAAGACAGGTAGAGGTTCTCGTCGAGGTTGTCGGTAATCACCAGCACGGAATCCAGCCCCATGCCCTTGATCTTCTGGGCCAGCAGCCGGGTTTTCGGCGAGTTGACCGAGAAGTTCTCGATAACGGCCAAGCGGTCCTCGCGAGCCAGCTGCGAGAGGATCGCGGCCAGGCCGGCGCGGTACATCTTGCGATTGACCTTGTGGCTGAAGTTCTCGTCCGGGCGGTTCGGAAAGATGCGGCCACCGCCACGCCACAGCGGGCTGGAGGACATGCCGGCACGGGCGCGACCGGTGCCCTTCTGCCGCCAAGGTTTTTTGGTCGTGTGCTTGACTTCGCCGCGATCCTTCTGCGCGCGGTTGCCGGAGCGGGCATTGGCCTGGTAGGCAACGACGACCTGATGCACGAGGGCTTCATTGTAGTCGCGGCCAAACAGCGCGTCAGAGGCCTCCAGGGTTGACGCGGCCTTACCTTGTTCATTGATCAGTTTGAGTTCCATCGCACCCCCTTAGCCCTTGATCGCCGGATGGACTACGATGTCGGTGCCGCGGCTGCCGGGAACGGCGCCCTTGACGAGTAGCAACTGGCGCACCTCGTCGACGCGCACGACCACCAGATTCTGCGTCGTGCGCTGCGCATGCCCCATGTGTCCGGCCATGCGTTTGCCGGGAAAGACGCGGCCCGGGTCCTGGTTCTGGCCGATCGAACCGGGCTTGTTGTGGGATACGGAGTTGCCATGGCTGGCACGGTTCGAGGAGAAATTGTGGCGCTTGATTACACCGGCGAAGCCCTTACCCTGGGTGGTGCCGGTCACATCAACCCTTTGGCCTGCCTGAAAGATCGTCGCGGCAATGATGTCGCCCGGCTTGAAGTTCACCAGCTCGCCTTCAGCGACGCGGAACTCCTTGAGGATGTGGCCGGCTTCCGCCCCGGCCTTGGCAAGATGCCCCCCCGTCGCTTTGTTGACGCGGCTGGCACGACGCTTGCCATAGGTTATCTGCACCGCAGCATAGCCGTCGGCTGCAGGCGTCTTGATTTGCGTAACGCGATTGTTCGACACGTCAAGCACCGTCACCGGGATGGTTTCGCCATCATCGGTAAAGATGCGCGTCATGCCGACCTTGCGTCCGACAAGGCCTAGAGTCATTTTATTCCCCTATCCCCGGTTACGATTGACCGGGATCTGTTTTAACAGCGATCGTATCAATTAAACAGCCCACTGCTTCGGCCGCATCACCACCTTATTACTGCAACTTGATTTCGACGTCGACACCTGCAGGAAGATCGAGTTTCATCAGCGCATCGACCGTTTTGTCCGTCGGGTCGATGATGTCCATCAAACGCAGATGGGTACGGATCTCGAACTGGTCGCGTGAAGTCTTGTTCACGTGAGGGCTGCGTAGCACGTCGAAGCGTTCGATGCGGGTCGGCAACGGCACGGGGCCGCGCACGACGGCCCCGGTACGCTTGGCCGTATCCACGATCTCGAGGGCAGACTGGTCGATCAGTCGATAGTCGAACGCCTTGAGACGGATGCGGATTTTCTGGTTTTGCATATCAAATTCCTAAAGAGCGAAGGCCGGCGCGCCTATCCCGGCCTGAATCAAATTACTCGATCACCTTTGCCACGACGCCGGCGCCGACGGTACGACCGCCCTCGCGGATGGCAAAGCGCAGGCCGTCT
>JBDHRL010000048.1:0-19486 GCA_039807535.1 Rhodocyclaceae bacterium | reverse complement strand
CCCCAGACGCTCTGCGGCGTCAGGGTGTCACGCGTGACGATCGACATCACCAGCGGCATGCGCATGCCCGGCGTGCGCAGGTAGGGCTCGAACATGAAGGCGAGGCCCGGCCCGCAGGTGCCGGTGTAGGCGCGCGCGCCGGCGAGCACGCCGCCATGCAGCACGGAGAGCACCGAGTGCTCGCCCTCGACGTCGACGATCTCGGCGTTCAGCTTGCCGTCGGCGACGAACTTGGCGAGGTACTCGACCAGCGAGGACTGCGGCGTGATGGGATAGACGGCGACCATGTCGACGCGCGCCAGGGTCACGGCCCAGGCCGCGGCCTCGTTGCCGTCGCAGACGATGGCTTTGGATTTGGGTTTAAGGACGGCAGACATGGGCCACCTCCACATGGTTTTTTCCCCTCGCCCCGCTTGCGGGGAGAGGGCTGGGGAGAGGGGACAGCCGCCGGCCCACCCTCTCCCCAGCCCCGCTCCGCGCCCCACTGCCGGCTTTGCACAGCCGGCCGGCTGCGGCGGCGCGAAGCATGCTTCGCGAAAACCCGCCTTCGCCCCGCCAGCGGGAGAGGGAGGACTCTTGTGATCTCATGCCGCCTCCTCGACCATGACGATGGCGTTATGCGGGCATTCCTTCGCGCAGATGCCGCAGCCCTTGCAGGTATCCAGGTTGAAATCGAACCAGGCGGCTTTCTCGACCACGCACTGCACCGGGCAGTAGAGCCAGCAGATGGCGCATTTCACGCACTTGGCGCGATCGACCACCGGCCTCATGCTGCGCCAGTCGCCCGGCAGCATGGGGTTCATTTTCGTGGCGATGGGACACAGGTCGCCGGGGACCTGCGAGGCATCGAACATCGGATAGGACTGGCGGGTGGTCATGCCGCCTCCCGCTTCTCGATGCGATGCACCGTCGTCTCGTTGTAGCCGCGCTCGAGGGCCAGCAGGTTCTGCCTGAGGCCGGCGTCGCGGAAGTCGGAGTCTTCCACCGCCGCGCGCAGGGAGTCGAGCGAGACGAGGCCGGTGGTTTTCGCAAAGGCACCGAGCATCAGGGTGTTGGTGATCGGCCGCTTGAAGATGTCCAGCGCGAGCGGCACGGCGTCGCAGAGACCGACGGTGGACACCTTTTCCGGCACGGCCAGCTCGGCGAGAGACCTGGCCGTGGTCTGGATCCAGGTGCCGTTGTCCCGGATGCCGTCGAAAATGTTCACCGCGCGGCCCACCGTCGGATCGATGCACAGCACGCAGTCTGGCCGGTAGATGTTGGTCATCTGCCGGATCTCGCGCGTGTCCATGCGCAGGAAGCTCGCCACCGGCGCGCCGCGCCGTTCGAAGCCGAAGGACGGCACGGCGACGACATAGTTGCCTTCATTGACCATGGCCGCGGCGAGAATGCTGCCGGCGAGCACGGCTCCCTGGCCGCCCCGGCCATGAATCCTGATTTCGTACATCCCCGTCTCCTCCTGTGGGAGTGTCTCTCTCGGGATACCGCGACCGGCTGCTGCCGGTTCTCTGCTCTAGTGCTATTTGCTCCAGCCCGGCTTGATGCCCGGCTTCACCTCGCCCTGGCCGCGCACGGGCAGGACGGGCAATGCGTAACCCTGATTATAGGCGGCGCGCGCGACGATGGTGAATTTCAGCCACCAGCCCGTGGCGGCGGCGACGAGGCCGGCCGCAAAAGTCAGTCCCGGCAGCACGCTGCCGTAGAAGATGCCGGCCACGATGAGGATCTCCGGCGCCAGCTGGCCGAGCATCTCGAACTTCGCGCCGAAGGGACGCAGCACGTCCATGGCCTTCTTCGGCAGTCCGCCTTTCTCGACGGCCTTGAAATACACGGTCCAGGCAATGCGGCGCAGGATCAGGGCGCCGAGCAGCACGCCGGCCAGCCAGCGCGGATTCTCGCCGGGCAGCACGGCGGCGAGGACGGCGGCCAGCCCCGCCCCCTCGACGAAGCCGGTGGCGAGGATCAGCGTCACGATCTTCGGCTCGCGCCAGGCGGGAATTCCCCTGGAGGCTTGCAGGATGCGTCCCTGGCAATACAGGAAGACGATGCCGAGCAGCGCCGCCATGCCGACAAACACGCCGCCGGCGAACCAGACCGCGGCCAGCCCGCTGAGGAACAGCGGCGCGGCGACGATGGCCTCGCGCGTCATCCAGGAGGTCTGCGGGTGGAAGAAGACGTTGATGGCACGCAAGGGCCTGCCGATCTCCAGCCAGACGCAGAAGAGGCCGCCGCCGATGAAGGCCAGCGCGACCAGCGCCATGATGCGGTAGGCATCGACGTTGCCCGCCGCCAGGGTGGAGAAGAACAGCAGGCCGGTGCCGCTGCCGCCGCCGATGAAGTTGCCGGCGGCGCGCCAGTCCCAGTTGGTCTGGTGCCAGGGGGTGACGCGGCCGGGGGGGATCTTGATGTCGCTCATGTCAGTGCGGCCTCGTCATTTCCTGTCGAAGATGTAGTACATGCCCGGGTCGGTGCCCAGCTCCTCGTGCATGCGGAAGAACTGGTTCTCGGCGAGGAGCTGCGAGACGTTGCTGTTCGGGTCCTCGCGGTCGCCGAAGGCCAGCACGCCGGCGATGCAGGAATTCACGCAGGCCGGCGTCGCCCCGGGGTCCACGCCCGGCGTCAGGCCCGTCTCCTGCGCCATGTCGATGCGGTCCTTGCAGAAATTGCACTTCATCGCCACCGACATGCGCTTCGGATCGAAGCGCGCCTCTTCCTGCTCCGTCGGCCGCTCGCCGTAGGCGAACTCGCGCTTGTGCACGATGTAGCGCGCCTGGTAGGGACAGGCCACGGCGCAGTAGCCGCAGCCGATGCACAGGTCGTAATCGATGTCGACGATGCCGTCCTTGCGCTGGAACGTGGCGGTGGACGGGCAGACGTGCATGCAGGGCGGATCGGCGCAGTGCATGCAGCCGACCGGCACGAAGCTCCTGCGCACGTCGGGGAATTCACCGCTCTCGATGTCGAGCACCTTGCGCCACTGTACGCCGGGCGGCGTGGCGTTGGCGTGGCGGCAGGCGGCCGTGCAGGTCTGGCAGCCGATGCAGCGGCGCAGATCGACGGTCATGATGTAGCGGGCCATCTTATGCGGCTCCTTGCATTTTCCTGACGCCGACGCGGACGATGTCCGCGCCGGAGCCGGTCGAGTCGGTGAGCGCCATCGACATCGGGATCAGGCTGTTCATGCTCGGCTTGTTGAGGTCCTTCGCATACGGGGTGGCCCAGTGGTCGAACTGCCCCATCATCAGCAGCGTGTCGGGGCGGATGCCCTCGGCCAGCACGGCCGGCCCGCGCGTGGTGCCGACGTAGGAGCTCACCTCGACCATGTCGCCGTCCTCGATGCCGAGCTCTTCCGCCTTGTGGCGGTTGATGAGCACGCCCTTGTGGCCGCGCACGCTGCCGGAGGTCTCGTCCATCAGCTGCACGCCGACGTTGCTGCCCCAGGAATACTGCATGCTGCGCGAGGTGATGAGCCAGAAGGGGTACTCGGCGAGGGCGCCGGCGCCGGCCTGGCGCACCGTCTCCTGCTCCCAGATGCCCGGGAAGTCCAGCACCTTGGGCAGGCCGCCGTATTCCTCGAGTTGCACGTCCCACCAGTGGATGCCGTGCTCGTGCAGGCGGCGGCCCAGTTCGAGGCCGACGCGGTAGAGGCGCTCCTGGAACGGCATCTCGAAGCGGATGCCCTTCCTGCGCAGTTCGGGGAAGAGGTACCAGGCGAGGCGCGAGATCGGCCGCGTGCGCAGGCCGCGCTCCTTGAACCAGTCGAGGCCGTCCGTCGCCACGCCGCCGGTCAGCTCGGCGCTGGCGGCACGGCAGGTGTGGTCCCAGATCGTCCGCGCATCGTGCCGCTGCGCGGGGTCGAGGCTGAAATTGTAGTTCTCGCCGGCAAGCCGCGTGCAGGCCGAGCCGCGGTTGATGGCTTCGTTGTACTTTTCCAGCAGGCCGGCGCGCACCGCCAGCTCCGTGGCGATGTCGGTAAAGTCGCGCGTCGCGCCGGCCGGCGCGACCGCCGGCTGGCGCAAAGCGAAGCCCTCGTGGTCCCAGAACTGCTCGATGAACTTGCTGCCGCCGATGCGGATCAGCTGCGTGCTCTCGATGTCGGTGCACTCGGGCAGCAGCACGTCGGCCATGTGGTTGGTCTCGTCGCGGCTGTAGGCGAAGGCGACGACGAAGGGGAACTCGGCGATGCGCTCGGAGAGCTCCTTGGTGTCCCAGAACGAGATCGAGGGATTGGTGCGGTAGCAGAACCAGATGTCGGGCGGGGTGACCTTGGGCCATTTCTCGTCGGGCGACTCCTTCTGGAACATCCAGGAGAAATGGGTGGGGCCAAGCGCCGTGCTCCAGGGCGAATTCGCCGAGAGGGGCACCATGACATCGTGGGCGTTGCGCACCCGCGGCTGCGGCTTCCAGCTCGCCTTGTCGGTCGGGTTCATGGGATAGTGCATGAAGCCGTCCGGATTGATGACCACGCTCGCCTGCCGCGTCGTCGCCGGACGGTTCAGCCGCACCGTGGTGCCGAGCGTGCCGCCCGGCACCTCCAGGCCGCCGACCAGGCAGGCGAGCAGGGTGCGCGCATAGCAGCACTCGTAGGCGCCCCAGCCGTTGTTCACCGTGCGGCCGAACTGGATCGACACGGGGCGATAGGGCAGGATCTCGCCATCCACCTCGACGGTCGCGCCGACCTGCGCATGCTCGACGTACTCGAAAGCAAGCCGCCGCACCGTGCCGCTGCGAACGTCACAGATCTGCTCGGCCCACTCCGGCGTGTAGTCGCGCACGCGCGCGACCAGCTTGCCGAAGCCCGTTTCGGCCACCAGGCCACGATGTTCCCAGGCATCCTCGTCGGCGCCGACCTCGAGCGCGTCGAGGGTGAAGCTGCCGTCCAGGGCCGGATCGGTGTCCGGCGTGTCGAAAGGCACTGCGGCATTGCGCTTCAGGTCCCACAGCAGCGGCTTGCGCGTTTCCGGATCGCGCAGGTAAAAGCCGTTCGGCCCGATCAGGTAGGGCGAGCCGGTATGGTGCTTGAGGAAGGCCACGTCGAGCTTCTCGCGCGGCATCTCGTGCAGCAGGACGTTGATCAGGCCGAAGAGGAAGGCGGCGTCGGTCTTCGGCCGGATCGGCACCCACTCGGCCGAGGCGGCGCCGGTGACCGACAGGTGCGGCTCGATCTGGACGCGCTTCATGCCGCGGCTGCGCGCCTCACCGTGGCGCCAGGCGCCGACCACGCCGCCCGAGGCCTCGATGTTGCCGCCGAAGGAAAGCACGTAGTTGCAGCTCGGCGTGTCCGGGCAGACCGTGAAGGCGCGGTGCCACAGCTCGCCGTAGAGGTGTTCGGAATGCGTGCAGCTGACGCCCTGGCCGCTGCCGTAGCTGAAATCCACCGGGCCCCAGGCGGCGAGGAAGGCCGGGAAGGTGCCCATGTAGTAGGTCGGGATGCCGCCGCCGCCGAAGCTGGCCGCCACGCGCGGATAACCGTGCTCGTTGACGAGGCCCTTTGCGCGCGTCTCCAGCATCCTCGCGCCGATGATGTCGAAGGCCTCGTCCCAGGAGACCGGCACGAAGCCGGGGTCTTCCTTGCGCCCCTTCTTCGGATTGGTGCGCTTCATCGGCTGCAAGAGCCGGTTCGGACTGTAGGTCTTCTGGATGATGCCGTAGGCCTTGACGCAGCACTTGCCGGCGCCCGGGTGCACCGTGCAGGCAGAGAAGTTCGGCTCGATCTCGGTGGCAATGCCGTCCTCCACCTTGACGGTGAGGAGGTCCGGGCCCGCGACGCACTGGTAGCAGTACTGCGGGACCTTGCGCACCGACCTGGCGGCGGCGCTCACGCCCTGCCCCCCGCCGCCACGATGCGCTGGTGCGCGATCCTCGCCGTGTCGATGCCGCTCATGTGCTCCTCCTCGGGAATGCCGAACCGGCCTTGATGATTCACATTATGGCCTATTTTAAATAATTTTTGTATCGTTTTACGATACAGGCGCGGACGTGGAGGACGGCAATGATCAGGCGGGGTTAAAGCCGCGCTTATAAGGTAAACTTCTGAAAATGAGCGATTTCTTCGAGGCCATCGAGACGGCCGATGCGGCCGGACTCGCCGCCCTCCAGCTGCAGCGCCTGAAAGCCTCCCTGGCCCACGCCTGGCGCAACGTCGCACCGCTGCGCCGCAAGTTCGAACGGGCCGGGGTGCGGCCGGAAGACCTCGCCACGCTGGCCGACCTGGCCAGGTTTCCCTTCACGACCAAAGCCGACCTGCGCGACGCCTATCCCTTCGGCCTCTTCGCCGTGCCGCGCGAACGGATCCTCCGCCTGCATGCCTCCAGCGGCACCACCGGCAAGCCCACCGTGGTCGGCTACACCCGGGCCGACCTCGACACCTGGGCGAACATCATGGCGCGCTCGATCCATGCTGCCGGCGGCCGGCCGGGCGATCTGCTGCACAACGCCAACGGCTACGGCATGTTCACCGGCGGCCTGGGTTTCCATTACGGCGCCGAGCGCCTCGGCTGCACGGTCGTGCCGATGTCGGGCGGCCAGACCGAAAAGCAGGTGCAGCTCATCACCGACTTTCGGCCGCGCATCATCTGCTGCACGCCCTCCTATCTGCTGACGCTGGCCGACGGCTTTGCCGAACAGGGCGTCGATCCGGCGACGACCAGCCTGCGGCTCGCGCTGGCCGGCGGCGAGCCGTGTTCGCACGAGATGCTCGCCGCCATCGAAGCGCGCATGAATCTGCGTGTCATGGAATGCTACGGACTCTCCGAAATCATCGGCCCGGGCGTGGCGATGGCCTGCGCCGGAACGAAGGACGGCCTGACGATCTGGGAGGACCATTTCTATCCGGAGATCGTCGACCCGGCCACGGGCGCGGCGCTGCCCGACGGCGAATTCGGCGAGCTGGTGCTGACCACGCTCACCAAGGAGGCGCTGCCGATGATCCGTTACCGCACGCGCGACCTCACCCGGCTGCTGCCCGGCACGGCGCGTCCGATGCGGCGCCTGGACAAGTTCGCCGGCCGTTCCGACGACATGCTGATCATCCGCGGCGTAAACGTTTTCCCGAGCCAGATCGAGGAGCTGATCCTGCAAAGTCCCGCCCTCGCACCGCACTACCTCATCGAGGTGACGCGGCCGCGGCACATGGACCGGATCGAGGTGGTGGTGGAACTGCGGTCCGACGCGGCGGCCGCGGGGGAAGCCGCGCAGCGGCAGGCCGCCGCCGGGCTGCAGCACCGCATCAAGTCCTACGTCGGCATTTCCGCCCATGTGCGCGTGGTGCCTGCCGCAAGCATCGAGCGCCCGGTCGGCAAGGCGCAGCGGGTGGTGGACAAGCGGCCGCGGTAACTCTCGTCCCGCGCAGGCGGGAATCCGCAGGTTCCCGCACAGCCATGGATCCCCGCTTTAGTTACGGCATAACCTGAAGGTTAGCCTTCACTGAAACGGCGTTTTCGCGGGGATGGCGGACTCACCCCCCCGCGGCCTTGGCCTGCTTGGCCTTCATGCGCTGCGCAGTCTTCTCCAGGCCGACGACGAAGCGGCTGTGCTTGCCGCGCGCCACTTCCTCGATCGCATCGCGTGCGGTGAATTCGTAGGTCAGCGCCGGGCCATTCACTTCGGTCAGCGTGACGCTGATCTCGACCCACATGCCGAGGAGCGTCGCGCCGACGTGGTCGAGCTCGACGCGCGTGCCGACGGTGTCCTTGCCCTCGCCGACGTGCGGCAGGACCAGCTCGCGGCAGGCCACTTCGATGTCATAGAGCAGGCTCGGCGTCGAATACACGCGCAGTTCCTCGCCCATGAAACCGATGGTGCGCTCCTTGTCGACCGCAATGCGGGTGGTTGAAGTCAGCCCGGCTTGCAAAGCATCGCTCATGTCGTGTCTCCCTCGAGTCAAAAGTCAGTTCCGCCAGGACGGCGGTCTTTCAGGTACTCGCCGTACAGGCGAGCCTGGATGTAGCGCACCAGCGCCCGGGTGCCGCGTGCGCAGTTGCGAAAGCAGCAAACGCCCTGGTCCATCAGCTTCGCTGCCATGGCGTCATACAGCGTGCCGCCGTCGAGAATGCCGATCACCGGCTTGTCGTGGCGGCGGGCGAGCGGCGGCATCAGGTGCACGGTGCTCTTCGGATCGCTCAGATCGTGCCCGGGGCGCAGCTTGCTCGATTCGAGCGCGCGCACCGAGGGCGCGGTCGGATCGAGGCCGACGATGACGGCATCGATGTTCGGATCATCGAGAAACGCTTCGGTGATGTCCAGGTGCGCGACGTCATCGGCGCCCGGGTTGATGTCGATGGGATTCCTCACCTCGACCAGCTTGTCCAGCTTGTTGGCGGCGAGAATCTGTCCGACCCTCTGCACCGTCGCCTCCTCGAGCGCGCCCATCTGCATGCTGAAGCCGTCGGTGTCGATGTTGTCGGCCATGCCGACCGCCTCGAAACCGGCGCCGCTGATGGCGCCCAGGCGATTGCCGTGGATCTTCTTGTCCTGCAGCACGCCGGCAATGTAGAAAAGATCGTCGAAGGTATTGAAGTCTTCGGTGACGATCGCGCCGGCGTGGCGGATGACCGATTCGAACAGCGGCAGGCCGCCGGCGATCGAGGCGGTATGGCCCATCACTCCGCCCTGCCCCGGCTCGGTGCGCCCGGATTTGTAGACGACGATCTGCTTGCCGTTCACCACGGCCTTGCGGACCGCCCGGGCGAAATGCAGGCCGTCGAGATCCTTGAAGCCTTCGATGTAGATGCCGATGGTTTCGATGGTCGGCAAGCCGGCGAAGTAGTCGAGCATGTCGCCGTGGGTGAGATCGGTCTGGTTGCCCAGCGCCAGCATGTAGGCCGGATCGAGCCAGGGATTCTGCGACAGGCGCGTGATCATGAAGGCGCCGCTTTGCGAGAGCATGGCGGTGTTGCGCACCGCCCGCTTCTGCGGCTTGGGCAGGCGCTCGAGCGGGATGAACCAGGAGTCGTAGGCGCCCGGATGCGAGACGACGCCGAGGCAGTTGGCGCCGAGGAAAATCGGCCCGCCGCCGGGCTTGCCGTGGGCGGCATTGATGCGCGCGGCCAATGCCGCCGCCGGCTCGCGGCTCTCGCGCGTCTCGCCCATGCTGCCGGGGATGAGCATCACCGCCTCGACGGCGTCGGTCTCGATGATCTCGTCGACGAGGTCATAGACGGCGCTGGCCGCCACGGCGACGATGAGCAGATCGAGCTTGCCGTCGATCGCCTTGAGCCCCTCGATGCACTTGACGCCGTCGATTTCGCTCTCGCCGGGCTTGAGCACCAGCAGCTGTTCTTTCGGATAGCCGCTGCCGAAGAGATTGCGCAGGATGATGCGGCCGAAATTCATGCCGCTGCCGGAGACGCCGATGATGCCGATGCGCTTGGGATGAATCAGCTTGTCGATCTTCGTGGTCGGGCGCGGCAGGCGCGCGGACCGGGGCGCGCCGAACGTGCATTGGGCGGCGCCGGCGGTCACGTCCTGCCCGATCCGCACCGGGTTCAGTTCCAGCGCCTGCAGCACGCAGGATGCGTCCGGATTTTCCGGCGCGAAGGCTTGCGCCAGCGCCAGCAGCCGCGCGAAGCAGGCTTCCAGCACCGCGTCGGGTGATGCCATGCCGGCGCGCTTCGCTACGGCGGCGAGCTTCTGATAGGCGAGGGTGCGCCGGAACAGGCCGAGGAAGTCGGCCGCATCGGTCAGCGCCGCGGCGGCGTAGACGGAAGCGCGGTCACGACGGAAATTGCCCTCGTCGAATTCGCCGTCCAGTCCGCCCAGGCCGGCACTGAGGACCATGCCGAACTCGCGCGTGCTGTTCAGGCTGATGCGGATGTCGGCGGCACCCGCGGGCGCCGCCTGTGTGTCGACGGCAATGCCCAGTTCGCCGAGCAGCGCTTGCAACTCGCCGGCATTCAGCGCGTCCCGTCCGGCCGACGCCGCCTGCCGGAACAGGCCGGCTGCAGCAGATGATGGATTCTTCACGGTACCGCCCCCTTGCCTGGATATTGTCGCGGCGTGCGGGTGTTGGATGTTCTTTCTGTGGCCGCGCCACGGGACCCGACTATAACAGATACGGTTTTAAGCGGATATTGCAAAGGTATGTATCAGTTGACCTCCATCAACCCTGCCCGGCGGTCAGGACACGCCAGGCTGCGGCCGCTCCGCCGCCTCGTTCGCCTCGCGGAATTGCAGGGTGTGCAGCCGCGCGTAGTGACCGTTCCGGGACAGCAGCTCGGCATGGCCGCCGCGCTCGACGATGCGGCCCTGCTCCATCACCAGGATGACGTCGGCGCGCTCGATGGTGGACAGGCGATGGGCGATCACCAGCGTGGTGCGCCCGCGCATCACCGAATCGAGGGCGGCCTGGATGTGGCGCTCCGATTCGGTGTCGAGCGCCGACGTCGCCTCGTCGAGGATGAGGATCGGCGCATCCTTGAGCAGCGCGCGGGCGATGGCCAGGCGCTGGCGCTGGCCGCCGGAGAGCAGCACGCCGTTCTCGCCCACCAGGGTGTCGAAGCCCTGCGGCAACTGGTCGATGAACTCGCGGGCGAAGGCGGCCTCGGCCGCCCGCTCGACCGCCGCGCGCGGCGCGCCTGCCAGATCGCCGTAGGCGATGTTGTTGGCGACGGTGTCGTTGAAGAGGATCACCTGCTGGGTGACGATGGCGATGTGGCGGCGCAGGTTGCGCAAGACATAGTCCTCGACATCGGTGCCGTCGAGGAGGATCTGCCCCTGCGCATGGTGATAGAAGCGCGGGATCAGATTGGCCAGCGTCGACTTGCCGCTGCCCGAGCGCCCGACCAGCGCCACCATCCGGCCGGGCTCGATGGTGAAGCTGACGCCATCGAGCACCGGGCGCCCGCCCCCGGGATAGGTGAAGGAGAGCCCGCGCACTTCCAGATGGCCGCTCACCCGTTCGCGTTCGACCGTGCCCTGGTCGATTTCCACCGGCTCGTCGAGCTGCTCGAAGATGCTCTCGGCACCGGCGACGCCTTTCTGGATCGTCGAGCTGACCTCGGAGAGCTGGCGGATCGGCTTGGGCAGCAGACCCGCCGCCGTGATGTAGGCGACGAGCTCGCCCGGCGAGGCGTCGCCGCGCAGCAGCAGCACCAGGAAGAACAGCACGCCCATGGCGCCGTAGATCAGCAATTGCAGCACCGGCGTGTAGACCGCCGAAGTGCGCACCATGCGCAATTGCCGGCTCATGTTGTTGCCGCTCGCCTCACGGAAACGCCGCTGCTCGTAATCCTCGCCGCCGAAGCTGCGCACGACGCGATGGCCCTGGATGGCCTCGGAGGCCACGTGGGTGACGTCGCCCATCGCCACCTGGATCTTCTTCGCCTGTTTGCGGAACTTGCGGCTGGCGCTCACCACCAGCAGGGCGATCACCGGCAGCAGGGTCGCCATCACCAGCGTCAGCTTCCAGTTCATCCACAGCAGGTAGGCGAAGAGGAAGACGATGGTGAGGCCCTCGCGGATCACCACCTTGATGGCATCGGTGGTCGCGCCCGTCACCATGGTGACGTTGAAGGTGATGCGCGAGATGAGATGCCCCGAGTTGTGCATGTCGAAATAGCGGTCCGGCAGCCACAACAGGCTGTCGAAGAGCGCCACGCGCAAATCGTGCACCACGCCCATCGAAACGCGGGCGAGAAAGTAGTTGCCCAGATAGGAGCCGATGCCCTGCCAGGCGGCGATGAGGACGATCAGCAGCGGCACGGCGTGCATCATCTGCAGGCCGCCGATGAGCGGCACGCCGGCGAAGGTCGCCGCGGTCGGGTCGGCGAGGCCGTCAACGAAGTACTTCAGCAGCGAGGCCAGCATCGGCTGCGAGGAGGCGAAGACGACATAACCCGCGATGCTCACGGCAAACCAGCCGATATAAGGCCGGACGTAAGTGAGCAGGCGGAAATAGAGGCGCAGGCTGGTGGTGATGCTGGCGGAAGCGTGCGTCCCCGGAATCGTCATTGCCAGCTATTTGCTCCGGAAAAGTGACGACAGGCTTCTTTTCCTGCGGGGAGAGGGGGCGCGCGTCCGATCGGCAACGCCGCGATTGCCGAGAACCGGAATGGGGCTGCTATCTTCCGGGGCGGCGGCATGCTGCTTCTGAAAAACCGCAAAGGTGTCCTTCCAGCGCCCCTGATTCCAATCCGTGAAAATCTCGACGTCCCGCAATCCGGCGTGTCGTGCCAGAGCCCTCATTCCGTCCGGATAAATGCGCCAGCAATCCACCGGATAGCGATGCTCGGGCCCGCTGGCCGGTGCAATCAGGCAGGCGACGCCGCCGGGCCGAAGAATGCGCGCAATTTCTGCCACCGTCAGCCAGGGAAATTCGACATGCTCCAGCGTTTGGCCAGAGACGAGGACATCCGTCGAAGCATCAGGCAATTCCTTCCAGTTATAGGGATCCCCGACGACGATATCGACGTTCATGCCCGCATCGAGATCGAGGCCGCGATATTGCCAGCCGGGGACATCGAACAACGGCCGATAGGTGTCGGCACCATCCACGGCATGCGCGCCTAGATCGATGATTTCGAGAGGCTTGCCGGTTACATCCGAAAGATAGCTCCGGACGAACTCCTTCATTTTCATGCGTGAGGATTCATGCATATGTTTTTCCGCCGCTCATCGCATAAAGAATAACCAAGTCAAGCTACAATCCGGCGTTACACCCAGCCTGCGCCGATCCAACATTGCGAAATCTGGCTCATAACGATTACCTTGCGCTGCGTGCCGATGCCATCGTGCTCGAGCAGGACCGTCATGGAGAAAAGGTATTGCAATTGACGGATGGCAGCTATCTCAAGCTTTTTCGCCGCAAACGCCTGATTTCGACAGCGGCTTGGTACCCATACGCTCGGCGTTTTGCCGACAATTCGATCGCACTGGCCCGACGACGGATCCCCTGTCCTCAAGTCAGCGAAGTGTATCGCATTCCGAGCATCGCGCGGGATGCCGTCAGGTACCTGCCTCTTTCCGGGCAGACACTGCGCCAATTGATCCGGGCTGGCCAGTCGCCTGACGAACTACGTGAGCGCCTCGGTGCCTTTGTCGCCTGCCTGCACAATGCCGGGGTCTATTTCCGTTCCCTTCATCTGGGCAATATCGTGCTCGCGCCCGACGGGACGTTCGGTCTGATCGACATCGCCGATCTGCGCACCCGGCGACGGCCGCTGCCGGCCCAACGCCGGCAGCGCAATCTGCGGCACCTGCTGCGTGACGAGCAGGATCGCGCCTGGCTGCAAGCCGACTGGACCGGCTTCGACTTCGCCTATAGGCAGGCGCTGGAGCAAGGACGTTGACGCCGCCCACTGATTTCCGCGCCGACATCAACGGCCTGCGCGCCGTGGCGGTGCTCGCCGTGGTGCTGTTCCACTTCCGCATCGCCGGCTTTTCCGGCGGCTTCGTCGGCGTGGATGTGTTCTTCGTCATCTCCGGCTACCTGATGACGCGCATCATCCTCGGCCCTCTCGCCGCGGCAAGCTTCTCGGTCTGGCGCTTCTATCTGGCACGGGCACGGCGCATCTTTCCGGCGCTGGCGGCACTGTGTGCGCTGCTGCTCGTCTACGGCTGGTTCGCCCTCTCGCCGATGGACTACACGCTGCTCGCCAAGCACGCCGGCGCCAGCCTGCTCTTCATCTCGAACCACGTGTACTGGAAGGAATCCGGCTATTTCGACAGCGACGCCCTGGAAAAATGGCTGCTGCACACCTGGTCGCTCTCCGTCGAATGGCAGTTCTATCTGCTCTATCCGTTGCTCATCGTCGCGGCGCATCGCTTCCTGCGCCGCCCGGGCAGCATCACCGTCCTGTTGTGGACGCTCTTCCTCGCCTCGCTCGCCTGGTCGGCCCGGCTGGCCTTCGCCGATCCGGCCAAGGCTTTCTTCCTGCTGCCGACGCGCGCCTGGGAGATGCTCGCCGGCGGTCTCATCTTCATGCACCAGGACGCCTGCGACCGTCTGGCGCGCAGGCTGCCCGGGCGCGAGGCGGTCGGGCTCGCCGCCATCGTCATCGCCAGCCTGTGGCTGACGCCGGACACGCCCTGGCCGGGGCTGGCCGCCCTGCTGCCGGTGTTTGGTGCGGCACTCGTCCTCCTCGACAGCGGCGGGCGCACGCGGCTGCTCGGCAGCGCCGCCCTGCAGGGCATCGGCCGCTGGTCGTATTCGATCTACCTGTGGCACTGGCCCGTCGTGGTGTGGCTGCACCAAAGTCAGTCGCGGCAGCACGGCGCCTGGATCGCCGCCGGCATGGCGGCCTCGCTGCTGCTGGGCGGGCTCTCCTTCCGCCTCGTCGAGAATCCGGCGCGGCGTCTCGTCAGCCGCTTCCGCCTCGCGCCGGCGCTGGCGGTGAGCGCGGGCCTGGTGCTGGCGCCCTTCGCCGTCGCCGCCCTCCTGCATTATCGAAACGAGGAAGTGACGGCGCTGCGCTTCAGAAACGATCCACGCCTCATCGAAGCCAACGCACTTGCTGCAATCGAATTGCATTACGCAAAAGACCGCTATTACGAAAAACTCTATCGTGTCGACCAGCGCTGCCTTCTGGAAATCACGATGGGACCGGAGCATTTCAACCCGATATGTGCGGGTGCGGGAAACAGGCCGCGCATCGCACTCTGGGGCGATTCCCACGCGGCGCACCTGTGGCCCGGGCTCAAACGGCTCACCTCAGCCGGCAGCGTTGCGCAATGGACGGCATCCGGATGCGCGCCGCTGCTGGGATACGAAATGAAAGGAACCCGATACTGCCGGAAAATCAACGATTGGGTACTTGCCAAATTACGTCAGCAGCGGCCGGAAGTTGTCATCCTGGCGGCCGCCTGGTTCAGAGTGGAGGACATGAAAATTCACTCAGGGTTGGCGACGACACTGTCTGCCCTCGCGGCCGAACCCGACTGGAAGCCTCGTATCATCGTCGTCGGCAGCGTACCGATCTGGCACAAGACATTGCCCCGCATTCTGGCAAGCGACATCCTCGGAGGAAATGGACAGGTCAGATCACACAATGGGATTGATTCGGAAACGTTTCGCAAGGACCGTCTGATCGGTGATCTGGTGGGAAACACGGCAGCAACTTTCTTTTCCCCGGTCAGCCTCCTCTGCCGCAACGATGGCTGCCTGCGTTATCTTGGAGAGGGGGAATCCATCGTTCCGTTTGCTTACGATTACGGCCATCTCACCGAGGAGGGCTCTTCACTGGTCGCCACCCGTTTGCAAATGCTGATCCACGAAAGCCGGCCGCTCGCAACGGCTGCGCAATAACCGGGGGCAATTACTTCGACAGCCGATACATCATGCCCAAGAAAATCCTGTCCCATATCGGAAAAATGCTGCCGCGTGGCCCGGGCCGCAAAAAACGCTCGACCGATGCCGGTCATTTTTATTCTCCCATTCCGGATCTGGCGGAAATTCGTCGCGACGAGGCGAAGATTTTCGGCGACATTCCCCGCATCATCCCGGGAATCGATCTGCGTGAGGCCGAACAGCTTGCCCTGCTCGGGGAATTCGCCAAGCTCTACGAGGACATGCCCTTCAAGGCACAGAAAACGGGGGGGCTCCGTTACCATTTCGAGAACCCGGCCTATTCGTATTCCGACGCGACACTCCTTCACTGCATGATCAGGCATGCCAAACCCAGGCGGATCATTGAGGTGGGCTCGGGTTTCTCTTCGTGCATCATGCTCGACACCAATGAAGCGTTTTTCGGCAACTCTGTCGCGACCACCTTCATCGAGCCTTATCCGGAACTCCTCCTGTCGCTGGTCAGGGATTCGGACAAGGCCAACATCCGGCTGATTCCGTCCCGCCTGCAGGATGTTCCGCCGGAGGAGTTTGCAGAGCTCGCCGAGAACGATATTCTTTTCATCGACTCCACCCATGTCAGCAAGACCGGCAGCGATGTCAATCGCATTTTTTTCGACATCCTGCCCCGCCTCGGCAAAGGTGTCTATGTTCATTTTCACGACATCTTCCATCCCTTCGAATACCCGAAGGAATGGATATACAAGGGCAGGGCCTGGAACGAGGCCTATCTGTTGCGGGCCTTTCTGCAGTACAACACCGCGTTCCGCGTCGTGCTCATGAACACGTTCATGCAGCATTTCCACGAGGCGTTCTTCCGGGAGAAGCTGCCGCTGTGCCTGAAGAACCCCGGCGGCAGCATCTGGCTGCGCCGGGAATAGCTGCCGTACGGCCAGGACACCATGTCGCCGCTGAACCTCTTTCGCAGCTGGCGCGAACGCGGCCTGGAGGGCATTGACGCCGCCGGCTATGCGGCTGCCTGGCAGCGTTACGGAGGCAGCGTGATGACCCATCCCGGGGTCGTCGCAACGCTCTCCGGGATTGCCGACATTCCGGTTCGTTATCTGGCCCGCCGGTCGGCGGAAGGGGAGATCGTCGGCGCCCTCGCCACCTGGGGCCGGGATCTGGCCTTGTCGCGGCGCGGCCTGAAGCGCCGCGGAAAGAAGCGGGTGTTCGATCTGGGCAATGCCGAAATCATTCTTCCCATTGACAGGCAGGCCAGGTTCGACTTGCGTTTCGCCGGAGACTACATTTCCGGGCTGCACGCCGACCGCGTTGACGGCTTGCGCAGGCAAGAGGAAGCGCTGGCCATGGTGCGCCCGCTGGCCGACTACGGCAAAAAATTCCTCTACAACCAGCGCCGTGAGCTGCGGCTTTTTCTCGAAGCGGGCGGCGAGGTCCGCGACGTGCACGACTTCCCGGCAGAGACGCTGAGCGGGATTTATACCGATCTTTTCGAGAAACGCTGGGGCTTTCCCGTACCGGCAAAGCCGACCCTGCCGGAAGTGTTGCGGTACATGCAGACCTTCATGACCGGATCGCTGCTCCTGCACCAAGGCCGCCCGATCGCCTTCCAGCTGATTTACCGGGTCGATTCGCCCGGTTGGCTCAGCGTCGAATACATCAACGGCGGCATCGATCCGGGCTACGAGGCCTACAGCCCGGGCAGCATCCTCTGCTATCTAAACATCCAGGCGGCCCATGCGGCGGCGGAAGCAGCCGGCAAGGCACTGCGTTATTCTTTCGGGCGTGCCGACCAGGGATACAAGATGCGCTGGTGCCACCCGGTTCCGGTTTATCGATGCAGATGACACAACGAGACAAACAGAGCCTGCTTCGCCGGCATCGACGCAACAAGCGTCTGATCATGCTTATTGCAGGCCTGGCCTGCCTGGTACTTGCCGCTTATGCCGGCTGGTGGCTGCTGCCGGCGCTGGCGTTTGTTCTGTGGCTGGCGCACGAAGCCTGGCTTGCCGATCATCTGTTCTACAGCCCGCGCAGTGACGATCTGCATCAGCTTGCCCCCGACTGGACCCGCGTCGCCACTGTGGCGGATGGGCGGTTGCATGTATCGGATCCCTTGCCGCCAGCCGACACCGTGGTGCTCGAGGGCCGGGTCGAGGCCGGCTTCAGCGGCCGTTTCTTCGATCCCTGGCTCTGCCTGGCCGATCGGCGGTTCGATTTTGAGCGCGGATGCCACGGACGGCGATTCCTCGCCCTCGACGCGAGTCGTCTCGGCGAATCGTCCGGCCCTATTCCCCTGCACCCGGGCCATTGCCGGCTGGCCGGAGAAGTCCGGATTCATGGCTTCCGGCAACCCGACTATGCCGGCAAGCGCCTGCTGATCGTTGCGCCCCATGCCGACGATGCCGAACTGGCCGCATTCGGGCTTTACCAGCGCGCAGACGATGTGATGATCGTCACGCTCACCCAGGGCGAAACCGAAGCCGGACATTACGAAGCCCTTGGGCTGGGCGAGGCGCAGGCCGCACGCCTCAAAGGCCGGCTGCGCAGCTGGGACAGCATGGCGATTCCGTTATGGGGCGATGTTTCACAGGACCATTGCCTGCAGATGGGCTATTTCTGCATGCAGCTGCAGGCCATGCGGGCCGCCCCCGACACGCCGCAGGGATCGCGCCTGTCCGGCGAAAGCGACATCCGCGCCGCCCGTTGCTGGAACAGCCAGACGCTCCCCGGCGATGTCGACGGCAAACCCACCTGGCGGAATCTCGTCGCCGACCTGTCCGCCATCCTCGGGCAATACTCGCCCGAAATCGTCGTCCTGCCACATCCGGTCGTCGATCCGCATCCCGATCATGTCGCTGCCGCGGCGGCCGTGGCCGAGGCGGTACGCGACAGCCAGGTGCGCATTGCCCACTATCTGCTCTACGCCAACCACCTGCATGACAACGACCGCTGGCCGATGGGGCCGGCGGGGGGCGGCATCACCCTGCCGCCAAGGCACGTTGCGGGTCCGGCCGAGCGCTACTGGATCAATCCGCTCGGCGAGGAACAACAACTGGCCAAGGCCATGGCGCTGGCCATGCAGCACGATCTGCGCCCTCCCCTGCCATTCAAGAAACGCCTGCGCCGCCATATCCAGTGCTGGCTGGCCGGCCGCCGCTGGCCGGCCACGGGCGAGAACGAGTATTTCCGCAAGGCCGTCCGCGCCGGCGAACTCTTTGCCGTCACCGGCTCGCTCGACGCAGTCCTCCCCCAATTACGCTCGTAAGCCAACCGATATGGCAGGAGAGTAAGGATTATGCGTGCCTGCGCCGCAGCAGCCCGGCCAGAACCGCCTTCATGTTCTTCCGTAACTGACCCGGCACAAGACATTGTCGGCAATCCTCGCGCATCGCCGTGCGAAAATAGCCTTGCGCGAGCGATCTGTCGCCCGAGCGAAGCGCAGTTCTGAACAGGGACAGGTAGCGCCGCGCCGCATAACTGCCGCGCATGCCGGCGCAGGCCGCCGGCAGGCTGCGGAAAACCTCATTGACGAGCAGCGTTGCATGCGCGTCCGAGTCCGGCCTGAGATGGCGCAGGCTGTCTGCGTGCTTGTGGATGCGCGCGAGCGGCTTGTCGATCATGGCGAACTCGCCATGGGCAAACAGGTGGGCGAAAACAGGGATGTCCTCCCCGCCCCTGAGTTCCTCCGGATAAGGTCGCCCCTCGATCAGATCGCGCCGCGCGACGGTCGCGCCATGGCTCATGCCAAGCCGCTTGTGCAGCAGATAATCGGCGACGCGGATACAGGGATCGGAAGCGAGGGCGATCGGCGGCGGATGGTATTTCTCGCGGCCATCTGCCCGATGCATCAGGCGCCCGCCGAGCAGCACGCTGGCCCGCGGGCTTTCACGGATCCGGGCACAGACAGCGTCCAGGGCGCCGGGCACGAGCTCGTCGTCCGCGTCCAGGAAGAGCAGATACACACCCCGGCTCAGTCGCACCCCGGCGTTGCGCGCCGCTGCCGCACCGGCATTGTCCTGGCGCATCCAGAAGAATCGGGCAGGGTTGCTCGCCTGAATCTCTTCCAGAACCTTGGCGGTATCGTCGGTCGACCCGTCGTCGATCACCACCAGCTCGCAATCAGGCCGCAGCTGGGAAAGCACCGAATCGGCCGCCCTGCGCAGGTAATTCCCATAATTGTAGGCCGGCATGACCACACTGAGCAGGACCGGCAATTCAGGTGCGTCCGTCATCGTCTAG
>JBDHRL010000176.1:0-3077 GCA_039807535.1 Rhodocyclaceae bacterium | reverse complement strand
AGCGCCATTGTCATTGTCCATGCACCGATCCGGCCCGCATGCCGCAAGACCTGCTCCGCGGAAAAAGCAGGCAGGATAGCGAATTGCGCAGGCCCGGACCTGCGACATAAGGTCGCAGAAACGGCGGCGGTCAGTCAGCCAGGCCGCACCCGACCTGGCGCGCCGCCAGCACATGCAGAATTTCGTGCGGCCGCACGCCGACGAGGAAGCCGCGCCGGCCGCCGTTGATGTAGATGAGGGGCAGGTCGAGGAGGGTCTTCTCGATGAAGACCGGCAGTTTTTTCTTTGTGCCGAAGGGCGAGGTGCCGCCGATCAGGTAGCCGGTATGGCGCTGGGCGGTTTCCGGCTTGCAGGGGGATACGCTCTTGGCGCCGATCTGCCGCGCCAGATTCTTGGTCGACACCTTGCGGTCACCGTGCATGAGCACGATCAGGGGCTTGGCGGCCTCATCCTCCATGACCAGCGTCTTCACCACGGCGTGCTCGTCGACGTTCAGTTCGCGCGCCGAGACGCGCGTGCCGCCGTGCTCCACGTATGCGTAGAGATGGCTGGAATGGGCGATACGGTGCTGCCGCAGGAAGGCGGTGGCCGGGGTCTCCGGTGCGTGATCTTCGCGTTTCATATCAACATTCTACAAAATCCGCCTTGCGCACCGCGCGGCTGCCGGCTATAAAGAAAGCGTTCCCATCACCTGGAGAACGAGCCGGAAGAAGCAGGAAGCATGTTTCACCGGAGCACCCTTGCGGGATCGTCGATCCCGTGGTCGCGCCTCATCGAAGGCGCCGCGCCGAACCGGCGCATACAAGAGCCCCGCTTGCGGGGCTCTTCCATTTCCGAGGCCCCGCTTGCGGGGCTCTTTCATTGGGCGTGTTCAGCCGCGCGGATGGTGCTGGGCGTGCAACTGTTTCAGGCGCTCGCGCGCGACGTGGGTATAGACCTGCGTCGTCGAGATGTCGGCGTGGCCCAGCAGCAGCTGCACGACGCGCAGGTCGGCGCCGTGGTTGATGAGATGCGTGGCGAAGGCGTGGCGCAGGGTGTGCGGCGAGATGCGCGCCGGGTCGATGCCGGCGCGCGCGGCATGCCGCTTGATGAGGGTCCAGAACATCTGCCGCGTGAGCCCCGCCGCGCGCCGGGTGACGAACACCGTGTCGCAGCTGCGGCCGTCGAGCAGCTGCGGCCTCGCCTGCTTCAGGTAGCGCTCCAGCCATTCCAGCGCCACCTCGCCGAGCGGCACCAGGCGCTCCTTGGACCCCTTGCCGAAGACGCGCACCACGCCTTCGTTGAGGCCGACTTCGAAGAGCTTCAGCGCGACCAGCTCGGAGACGCGCAGGCCGGTGGCGTAGAGTGCCTCCAGCATGGCGCGGTCGCGCAGGCCGAGCGGCGTGTCGGCATCCGGCGCGGCCAGCAGGGCCTCCACCTGGGCTTCGGACAGCGTTTTCGGGAAACGTTCCGGGCGCGGCGGCGGTTCGATATTGAGAGTCGGGTCGGCCTTGATCTCGCCGGCGGCCAGCAGGTGCCGATAGAAGCGCCGCAGCGAGGCGATCAGGCGGCGCTGGCTGGCGGACCTGGCGCGGCGGCTGAAGTCGCGCAGGTAGTCGTGGATGTCGGCCGGTTCGATGCGATCCAGTGCCTTGTCCCGCTGGCCGAGCCAGGCGGAGAACTGCGCCAGGTCGGTGCGGTAGCCCGCCAGCGTGTTCTTCGAGAGGCCCGCCTCCAGCCAGAGCGTGTCGGCGAAAGCGTCGAGCAGCGCGGCGTCGGCTTCGGCCAGGCTCAAAGAGCGCCCTCGTGCGCCAGCAGCCAGCGCTTGGTGTCGAGCTTGTAGCCGCCGCGCGCGCCGTCGAAGCCGCCGAGGCCGCCGTTTGCTGCCACGACGCGGTGGCAGGGCACCACGATCGGATGGGGATTGCGGCCGCAGGCCTGGCCGACGGCGCGCGGCGCGCTCTTCAGGCGCTTTGCGATCTCGCCATAGGTCAGGGTGCGGCCATGCGGGATGGCGGCGATGGCGCGCCAGACGCTGCGCTGGAAAGCGGTGCCGGCGGGCGCGAGCGGCAGATCGAAGCCGGATCGCGGGTTGGCGAGATAGGCGGTCAGCTGCACGCAGGCCTGTTCGGCCAGCCGGGTTTTCGGCCTGAGCGCGCGCGTGCCCGGCGGCAGGAAACGGATTTCCGCGATGGCGCCGCCCTCGGTGCGGACACCCAGCGCGCCGAAGGGCGTTTTCAGAATGGCATCGAATTCAGCGGTCATGGCGCGCTCCTTCGCAGGCATGCAGCTCGACAGGTTCATTGTCCGCGCCACCGAGCAGTGTCGCAAGGGGCCGACAGCGCTCGGCGAGGCACAGCTCATGGCCGGCGGTGAAATCCGAATTGGCCAGGCGCAGCCGTGCCAGCGGGGCAAGTGCCGGACGGTAGCGCCAGACGCCGTTTTCCAGCACGGCGTCCGCGGGCGGCTCCATGCCGGCGCCGCTGCCGCGGATGCGCGCCTCGACGAGATGGAGCCGGCCCGATGCGATGCGCCAGTCCTCTTCCCAGCGGGTTTTCTCGATGGAGTGCGTCCACGCCAGGGTGAAGGACTCGACGGCCAGGACCGCCGCCACGGCCCCGGCGGACAGGCAGAGCGGCATCAGGAAAAGTCAGTCCGCACGGCACGGCGGCTGCGCCAGGCGTGCCATGCAAGAAAAGCGGCCGCGAGCACGAAGCCGATTTCGTCGGTGAGCGGCACGGCGGCGACGAGCAAGAAGGCCGCCGCCGCCGAGAAAACCCGCTCCTGCCAGTTGAGCGGCGCGAACATGAAGCCGATTGCCGCCGCGCCCCACAGGGCGATGGAGACGACCGACTTGAAGACGATGTAGGCGACCGCCGCCACGGTCCAGTCCCCTTGCAGCATCAACGCGTTGTCGTAGACCGCCATGAAGGGCACGACGAAGCCGGCGATGGCGACCTGCACCGCCTTGAAGCCGATTTTCATCGGCGACTCCTTGGCGATGGAGGAGGCCGCGAAGGCTGCCAGCGCCACCGGCGGCGTGAGGTCGGCCATGATGCCGAAGTAGAAGACGAACATGTGCGAGACGATCAGCGGCA
>JBDHRL010000175.1:0-3078 GCA_039807535.1 Rhodocyclaceae bacterium | reverse complement strand
GCGCGCCTGCTCGCCCTGTGGATGAGCTACGAGGACGTCATCCGCGTCGCCGACCTGAAGACCCGCGCCAGCCGCTTTGCCCGCGTGCGCAAGGAGGCGGCGGCGAAGGACGGCCAGATCGTTGTCGTCACCGACTACCTCAAGCCGAGCGCCAACGAGATCGCCGACATCCTGCCGCCGGCCTGGGCCGAACGCCTGCGCAAAAACGCCGGGCCGGGCCGCGCCGTCAAGCTGCCCGCCAGCGCCGTCTCCGGCTTCCTCGCCCTGCGCTTCATGGCGCTGCTCAAGCCGCTGCGGCGCAGAAGCTCCCGCTTCATCGAGGAGCAGGCCCTGATCGAGCGCTGGCTCGGCGCCATCAAGCGCCTCGGCTTCGCCGCGCTGGATGCCGAGCTGGCGCAGGAAATCGTGCAGTGCGCCCGTCTCGTGCGCGGCTACGGCGAGACATGGCGCAAGAGCCGCGCCGCCTTCGTCGGCATCCTCGACGATCTCGTCGAGAACGAGGCAGCCGTGGCGAAGGGCGCCGAGGCCCTCAGGCAGGCCATCCGCCAGGCGCGCGAAGCCGCGCTGGCCTATGACGAGTGCAAGCCGGCGCCGCCCGCCAAGGGCAAGCCGGTGATCTGGATGAAGCAGGGCTGATTCGCTGCACGCTGGCGCCCTCGCGCCGTACCGCGCTGACTGACTTTCGGGAAGGAACGGACGCCGCGCCTCACGCCGGCTGGGGCATGCTGTGCCACCAGATGCGCGCTTGCGCGCACAGTCCGCCGCTGAACGCGGCCTGGAGGACGCCGTCGAGCACCATGCGCGGCAGCGGGTCGCCGGGCTTGCGTGCGACGAGGTTCGTGCCGGTGGACCTGGCCCAGACCTGGAACAGTTCCTCCGAGGCGACCCGGTAGGTGACATGCCAGTGCGCGATGCCCGCGGTTGCCGTGGCGGCGAGGATCTCGAACGACACCCGGACATCCTCCTGCAGTTGCACCCGTGTCCAGTATTCGGCGAGCTGCGCGCTGCCGCGCTGCACCTGGAACGGCGTGTTGTGGTACTGCCCGTCGGGGTGGAAGAGGGCGGCGAACATGGCCGGGTCGCGCCGCTCCCAGGCCGCCTTGTAACCCTGCATGAATTCCTCGATGGTCATGGCGGGCTGCGGATCACCTGGCGCCGCGCGAGAGCAGCTGCTGCAGCACGAGCGCATTGCAATGCTCCGCATCCTTGGCGGCGAAGACCAGGGTGGCCTTGCCTTCCTTGACCGCCGCCCTGAGCTCGGCCAGGGCCGGATTGCCCTTGAGCTCCTCGCGGTACTTTCTTTGAAACTCGGCCCACTTCTCCGGATCGTGGCCGAACCACTTGCGCAACTCGGTGGACGGCGCCACCTCCTTAAGCCAGAGATCCACCCCGGCCTCGGCCTTCGTCAGTCCCCGCGGCCAGATCCGGTCGACCAGTATCCGCTTGCCATCGGCCCTGGATGCGGGTTCGTAGACGCGTTTGATGGAAATGCTCATGAGCGCCTCCTGTGGAACAAGATTCGATCAGGCCGGGCGGACCGTCAATGGGACGCGGACTTCGAGAACAGGTTCAGTACCAGCACGCCCGCCACGATAAGCGAGATGCCAATGATACCCGGAAGATCGGGCGACTGTCCGTAGAGCACCCACGCCGCCAGCACGATGAGCGCGATGCCGGCGCCCGACCAGATGGCATAGGCCACCCCGATCGGGACCGTCTTGATCGTGAGCGAGAGAAAATAGAAGGCCGACGCATAGCCGGCGACGACGATCGCCGAAGGCCCCGGGCGCGTAAATCCTTCCGCCGCCTTCAGGGCCGAGGTGCCGATGACCTCGCTGACGATGGCCGCGGCGAGAAATGTCCATTGCATTCGCGTGCTCCTCGACAAAATGATGCCCGGCCGCATTGCTTCACCGAAACCCGAAGCGTGCGGGCGCCGCTCCCGGCCAAGGTACCGCGCCGCGAAGCGATGTCTTTGTCATCCACGGTACCCGGGATGGCCGCGGCTCAGGTCCTTCTTCGGCACATCGGAGAATGCGGCGAAATCCCAGACAGGCGTCACGCGGCCTTCCGTGGCACGAGGCGGACTTGCAGCTCGCAGCCAACCGCATTGGCATATGCATCTGCTCTCGATGACGCCACATGTCATTTGTTACGCATCAACGCGGGTAATTCCATAAGAATATCCTCGCGGGCTTTAGACCCGCCGGGAGTATCGGACTTTTCCTTTCCGATTTCCAGCCGGGCGAAAACAATTTGCCGACTGTTTTTCTCAGCCCAGCCCACGAACCAGCCCTGTGGGCGATTTTCATTTATCTTGCCGCTATCGTCCCGAAGCCAACCGCTGCCGCTTTTCCCATGTACAACCCACCCTTCGGCTGCTTGGTACTGTGGAATCGTGGCGTACGCCATGTCATAAGCCACTTCGGATACAGGCAGCTTATGCGCGACAAAGCGTAGAAGAAACTGAATTTGCTCCCTGGGAGATATGGTGAGCGACGACATCAGCCATGAGTGGGTTAAGCCGTTATGCTTCCCCGGGTCACCGGAAACATTTTGATTACCGTACTGAAATTTCTCCACGTACTCCGTAAATCGACCAATTCCCAGACGACTTGTTACTTGCTGTGAGAACCAGACAACAGAGTCGCTTAGCCATAGCGCCGGATAGACTTGCTTGTATGTGCGATCTCTCGGAGACGGGTTGTATTCCGGCTTCAATTCCCACGTGGGTGATTTTGGCGACTGCAAGATTCCGCTATCAAACCCCATGATTGCCAATGGAAGTTTAAAAGACGAGCACGGAGACACGCGACGGGCACATTCTCCGGCCTCATATAAGGTATTTCCGGTAATGGTGTCTGCGATGATGGTGCATTTAAGCGTTTCAATCTCATCAGAAGCCACGGAATGGATTGGGAGGGTGGCGGAAACGAACACAAGCAGATGCAGCAGCAAGATTTTTTTCATCGAGGGATCTTTCATCGCTTCGCTGTGTGCTTCATAGATGCATAACGTGGAAGCCCTTGTAGTCGAAGTTCAGGAGCGCGACGCAGCTTCATCGCGGCGCGTTCCCTG
>JBDHRL010000174.1:0-3099 GCA_039807535.1 Rhodocyclaceae bacterium | reverse complement strand
ATCCTCCAGCTCAACAACGTCGAGTCGTCCTACGGCCCGGTGAAGGCCATCCGCGGCGTCTCGCTCAAGGTGCAGCAGGGCAGCATCGTCACCGTGCTCGGCGCCAACGGCGCCGGCAAGTCGACCATCCTCAAGACCATCTCCGGCATCATCGACCCGCAGAAGGGCAGCGTCGTCTACCGCGGCGAGCCGATCCAGAAGAAGGACCCGGCCTGGATCGTGCGCCAGGGCATCGCCCACGTGCCCGAGGGGCGCGAGATCTTCCCGCTGCTGACGGTGCGCGAAAACCTGATCATGGGCGCCTACACGCGCTCCATCGGCGAGCGGGCCGCCGTCGAGCAGGAAATCGGGCAGGTCTACGCCTACTTCCCGATCCTCAAGGAACGGTCGAACCAGCCGGCCGGCCAGCTCTCCGGCGGACAGCAGCAGATGCTTGCCATCAGCCGGGCGCTGCTGGCCAGGCCGACGATCATGCTGCTCGACGAGCCGAGCCTGGGCCTGTCGCCCAAGCTGACCCAGGAGATCTTCGAGATCATCGTGCGCATCAACCGCGAGCGCGGCGTCACCCTCCTGGTGGTCGAGCAGAACGCGCGCGTCGCCCTCAAGTACGCCGACTACGGCTACGTGCTGGAGGTGGGCCGCATCGTCATGGAGGACCCCTGCGCCGTGCTGCGCGAGAAGGAGGACATCAAGGAGTTCTACCTCGGCATCAAGGACACCGGCGTGCGCGGCACGCGGCGCTGGAAGAAGAAGAAGACGTGGCGGTAAACATGGAGCGAAGCGAACTGCCGTCACCCCCTTCCGCGGGAAGGGGGCCGGGGGGAAGGCCCAAATATGTGGTGGCATAAAGACAATTCGCAGTTCTGGTCCTCGAAGGAAATCGTCGTCCCCGGCGACACCATTCCGCGCCTGTTCTGGAACGCTGCGGAGAAACGCACCGACAAGGTCATCTTCCGCCAGAAATCCTTCGGCCTGTGGCAGACGCTCACCTGGCGCGAGCTGGCGCAGATCGTGCGCGAGATCGGCATGGGCCTCATCGAACTCGGCTTCGCGCCGGGCGAGGCGGTCTCGGTCCTCGGCAACACGCGCCAGGAATGGCTGTTCTGCGACCTCGGCGCCCTGTGCGCCGGCGGCGTCAGTTCCGGCATCTACCCGACCGACTCGGCCACGCAGGTGCAATACCTGACGGAGGACTCGCACTCCGTCTATCTCTTCGTCGAGGACGAGGAGCAGCTCGACAAGGCGCTGGAGGCGCGCGAGGCCCTGCCGCTGCTGCGCAAGATCGTCGTCTGGGACATGGAAGGCCTGCGCGGCCTCGACGACCCCGACGTGATCAGCCTGGAGCGCCTGCGCGAGCTCGGCCGCGAGCGCATTGCGCGATCGGGCGCCGCGGCGGAATCCGAGTGGCGGGCGCGCATCGACAGCCGCCGGCCCGGCGACCTCGCCATCCTCATCTACACCTCGGGCACCACCGGCAAGCCGAAGGGCGCGATGCTCTCGCACCACAACGTGATCTACTCGGTGCGCGGCTTCAACCTGATCATCGCCCAGGACGAGACCGACGAGCACATGTGCTTCCTGCCGCTGTGCCACGTCGCCGAGCGCATGGCCGGCGCCTACTTCTCGCTGTACACCGGCGCGGTGCTCAATTTCGTCGAGAACCCGGAGACGATTCCCGAGAACGTGCGCGAGATCCAGCCGACGGTGTTCCTCGCCGTGCCGCGCATCTGGGAGAAGTTCTATTCCGGCGTGATGCTCGGCCTGGCCGAGGCCACCGATCTGGAGAAGCTCGCCTACAAGTGGGCCATCGGTGTCGGCATGAAGATGGTCGCGCGCTACGAGGCCGGCCGGCCGATCGGCGCCGGACTGCGCGCGCTGCACCGGCTCGCCCGCTTCCTCGTGCTCGACAACGTGCGCAAGCTGATCGGCATCCACCGCTGCCGCTTCCTCATCACCGGCGCGGCGCCGATCTCGCCCGACCTGGTGCGCTGGTACATGGCGCTGGGCGTGCCCATGATCGAGGTCTGGGGCATGACCGAATCCGGCGGCGGCGCCACCTGCACGCCGGTGTCGCGCATCAAGCCGGGCATGATCGGCATCGCCAACGCCTACTGCGAGGTGAAGGTGGCGCCCGACAGCGGCGAGCTGCTCATCCGCGGCGACAACGTCTTCATGGGCTACCTCAACCAGCCGGACAAGACCGCCGAGGCCATCGATGCCGAGGGCTGGCTGCACACCGGCGACGTCGGCTACGTGGACGCCGACGGCTTCTTCAGGATCTCCGACCGCCTCAAGGACATCATCATCACGGCCGGCGGCAAGAACATCACGCCCTCGGAGATCGAGAACCAGCTCAAGTTCTCGCCCTACATCACCGACGCGGTGGTGATCGGCGACAAGCGGCCCTACCTCGTCTGCCTGATCATGATCGATCACGAGAACGTCGAAAAATTCGCCCAGGACCACGACATCCCCTTCTCCAACTACGCCAGCCTGTGCCGCGCCCCCGAGGTGCTGAGGCTGATCGAGGGCGAACTGGCGCGGGTCAACAAGGAGTTCGCCCGGGCCGAGCAGGTAAAGAGGTTCCGCCTGATAGAACAGAAACTTACGGCCGAGGACGAAGAACTGACACCGACCATGAAGCTGAAGCGCAAGTTCGTGAACCAAAAGTACGCAGACCTTATAGAATCGATGTACCGTTCCTGACGGATAACCTGAGGAGAGGAGACCAACCCATGAAGCACTTCAAGACCAAGCTCGCCCTGCTGGCCGCGGCCGCCACCCTGGCCTGGGGCGCCCACGCCCAGTCGCAGGGCGTCACCAAGGACCAGATCGTCATCGGCTCGCTGCAGGACCTGTCCGGCCCGCTCGCCGGCTTCAGCAAGCCGGCCAGGAACGGCATGCTGATGCGCGTCGACGAAATCAACGCCGCAGGCGGCGTGAACGGCCGCAAGATCAAGCTCATCGTCGAGGACAGCGGCTACGATCCGAAGAAGGGCCTGCTCGCCGCGCAGAAACTGCTGCAGCAGGACAAGATCTTCGCCATGGTCGGCTCCATCGGCACGGCGGTCGGCATGGCCACCATGCCGATCCTGTTCG
>JBDHRL010000047.1:0-19687 GCA_039807535.1 Rhodocyclaceae bacterium | reverse complement strand
AAGGCATGTAAAGAATCGGAACCCCATGCAGTTGGATGTGAGCGGAATCATCCCCCGCACACAAATACCTCGGCCGAGGTACTGCACGGGTTCCCTGCAAGGTTCGCCACCTTGCTGTCTGGTGGCAAAGAGGGGCAAGTCGTTACCGGACGATAACCGGGATAAGACCTCGTAACCACCAACCAACGTCCGTCTAATCGCGGTCGCTGGCGCGTCGGCGGTCGCTCCTTCACGGAGAAATACCATGTTGGAGTTCACGCTGTCGGTGAGAATCACCGTTGCACAGCTCGCCAAGATTGCGCAAATTCTGGTTTTGCTGTTATTGCTGGTGTAGCCACTCACCAAGCTATGCCGGGCCGGGGAAGATTCCCGGCCCGATCATGGCTCCCTATGGGATTCCTCCAATGAACACCGAAAAAATCAAAGTCCGCGTCACCCAATCCGGCCAGACCATGGACGTCGTCGTCTTCAACAAGCGGGCGAGCGGCATCACGGTGGTGATCGGCGAGGGACAGCACAGCATGAAGTGCGAACTGTCGCCGACGCGCAACGGCCTGGCCTACGCCGGCAGCGTGATGGGGCGCGAGATCGTCTACGAGCGCAGCCGCGAGCAGGTGCAGGCCGACATCGACCGCCTCAACCCGACCATGCGCGAATACCGGCGCTGATGGCGCCGTCCCGCGCAGACTGACTTTTGGATCGGAAGGCTGCCAGCCTCGGCGAGGCGCCCAGGATGCACATTCACGTCATGGGCCCGAACGGGGAGGCGAAATTCTGGATTGAGCCGGTTATCGAACTGGCGCAGAATTATGGCCTGTCGCAGGGGGAAATTGGCGAAACGCTTCGTCTGGTTCAGGAGCACGAACATGACATCCGCAGCGCTTGGCAAAGACATTTCGGCGGTTGAGGTCACCAACGTCTCAAAGCACGGCTTCTGGCTGCTGCCCGGCGAGCGTGAGGCCTTCCTGCCCTTCGAGCAGTTCCCCTGGTTCCGCGACGCCCCGATCGGCAAGCTGGTGAATGTCCAGCTTCCCTCCAGCCACCATCTCTACTGGCCCGATCTCGACGCGGATCTCGCGGTGGAGTCGGTCTTTCACCCTGAACAATATCCGCTTGTCAGCCAGCCTTAATACGCCGTCCCGCAGCGGCTGACTTTTCACTCCGGCAAAGCCCGGTTTTTTCCGGGCCCCTTCACCCCCGCAGGAGACAGACGAATGGCCATCGGCTGGCTGACGATCCTCAAGAGCGTCCCCTGGACCGAGGTCATCAAAAATGCGCCGAAGGTGGCCGAGGGTGCGAAGAAGCTGTGGAGCGCGGTGGGCAAGCAGCGCGCTGCGGACGGGGCTGCGGATGCGGGCGCGCAGCCGGCCGCATCGCACGAACCGCACACCCTGGAGGCGCTGGAAGCCCGCGCCGCCGCCCTGGAGGCCGCGGTGTCCGACCTGAACCAGCAGATGCTGGCCTCCTCCGAACTGATCAAGGAACTCGCCGAGCAGAATGCGCAGCTGGTCAAGCGCATCGAGGCCAACCGCAAGCGCACGCTCTGGCTGGCCGCAGCGACTCTGGTGCTGGTATTTTATGTATTCTCCGCACTAACCTTTTGAACGGGAAACCCGATGAAAAAACTGGTCGTCAAAATCCACGCCGAGCTCGAAGTGCCCGATGACTGGGAACTCGTCCGGCATCCCTCGGGCATTTCCGTGCTGAAGATCGCTGACCACTACATCGACTTCGACCTGACACCGCTGGCGACGACCTCCGACGATCCCGACGCCGAGTGGTCGGACGAAAATGTCGACGTCGTCGGCAAGGTACTGGATGCCGTCACCGGCCTGGACGTGGACCTGGATTTGATCAGCCGCCACTGATGCGCCTGGACAAGTGGCTGTGGGCCGCGCGCTTCTTCAAGACCCGCAGCCAGGCGGCTGCGGCGGCAGACAGCGGCAAGGTGAAGCTGAACGGGGCCGCCGCCAGGCCGGCGCGGGAACTGAAGCCGGGCGACCGGCTGCACATCCGCACCGAGGGCGAGGATTGGGAAGTGGAGGTGCTGGGCTTCAACGCGCAGCGCCGGCCCGCCGCCGAAGCCAGGTTGCTCTACCGGGAGACGCCGGAGAGCCTGCGAAAGCGCGCCGAAGCGGCAGAGCTGCGCCGGCTGACGCCGCTGCCGCAAGCGAACGTGAAAGGCCGCCCCACCAAGCGCGACCGCCGGCAACTGAACCGGCTGCGCGGGGGCATGTAGCCGCAGGGACGTGCGCGGGAGCACACTGTCGCCGTGGCGCAGGGACTGACTTTTCCGGAGGACACAACAAGAACATGCGCGAAGGGACTGCCGCGACTGCGGGGACGAAGCGTACTGCCACGCTCGGTGCTGCGCGAACTGCTCGCCGAGCGCGGCGCGAAGTTCGCCTAATCCCTGCGCCGCCCCGGCCGGTCGCGCCGGTCCCTGTCTTGCGGCTCCCAGCGGCCGGGGCGTTCGCGCCAGTGGTCGCCGCTTCGATCCCACCGATGCGGCTCCCAACGGTAGCCGGGGCGCGGCGCTTCCCAGTGACCCGGCACCCAGTCATGGCGGCCGCTGCGCCAGCTCCAGAAGCCACCGATCCAGAGATAGCCGGGATAGGGCGCCATGCCGACGACTTCGACGCGGGGCGGCGGTGGAGCCACCATCACCGGCTCGTAGCGCACAAAAGGGGGCGGCGCGCTGGGCGCGACGACACAGCCGGCCAGGGTCAGGCAGGACAGCGCCGCGGCAACCAGGGCGCTGCGGGTCGATCCAGCAGGTTTCATGTGCGTTCTCCAGTTCGCGTCATGCACGCAATGGATTTAACGCCCATGCGCCGCCGATAAACGACCGCCGATTTGTAAAGTTTGTAAGGGATTGTGTCCGGCAGCGCTACTGCGCCGGCCAGTGCGGCGTGGCGATGCCCTCGCCGAGGTCGGCCTCGATGAAGCGGCGGCGCAGGGCGAGGAGCTGCTCGATCAGCCACGGTTCGGCACGGGCATAGGCCTCGGCATCGGGCACGCGCTTCACCACCACGCCGAGCAGTTCGGTGATGGCATTGCCAATGGAGTTCTGGCTGATGGTGACGATGAGCTTCCCATCGTCGTTGCGGTAGATGAGCTGCTTGAAGGCTGGCTGCCAGCGGATGGCGTTGGCGTAGCGGGCGTCCCTGATGCAGCGCTCGCGCACCATCTTCGCCGTTTTCAGGAACGCATTGTCGAACAGCAGCCGCGCCTCGACCAGCGCAGGAAAATGCAGGTCCGGCAGCATCGGCGCGTTGCGCGTCGACACCTGGCCGAAAAAGCTGCGGTAGAAGTCGAGGAAGCCCTGCAGCAGGGTGTCGTATTCGTGCCAGAAGCGCACCTCGCCGAGACTGGCCGCGCCGCCCCTCACCTCCCAGCTCGGCAGGCCCTGCGGATAGCCGGTCAGCGCCAGGCGGCACTCGCCGCGTTCGCACGGCGCAAGCAGCTTCAGGTCGAGCCCGGCGAAAAAGGCGCGGTAGCACTCGCGCATGTGCGCCTGGAACAGCGAGTGCTGGCCACCGTCGGTGAGGTTGGGATTGTCGGGATCGGCGTGGGCGGCGGCGGCAAGGTCGTCCTTGTCGAAGACGATGAAGTGGTTGTGCAGCATGCGGATCGACGGCACGCCCGGCGCGGTGAGCGGCCAGGTGGCGTCGAGGCTGGCCTCGCCGGCAAGCACGAGATGGCGCCCCGGGTCCGGATAGCGCTCGATCATGAACTCGATGGCGATGCGGTTCATGCGATTCCAGACACGGCGCACCGGTTCCGGCACCTGGGTGCGGCGTACCGGCCGGCCGAGCGGATCGAGGATACGCTGCGAGGTGTTGTAGATGATCGAGCCGTCAAAGAGGTTGGAGTGGCCGATCGCCTTGCGGTAGAAGAGCAGGCCTTCCGGGTTGTCCAGCAGGCCGTTGTTGTGCAGCAGGTCGGCGAGGTTCTCGGCGGAGTTGAAGAACTCGTTGGGCTTCATGCCCTCCGGCACCTCGAGCGGAATCGGCCGGTAGGGAGTGGCGATTTCGCGGGGAGCGGACCGCATGGCCGGAATCGCTAGCGATAATCCTCGGCCAGCTCGGAGGGCGCGCGGTCGTGGCGGTAGAGCACGACCAGCAGGACCAGCGTCGCCGCCAGCATGAAAAGCGGTCCGAACAGCCAGAACACCAGCGGCACGGCGAAGTAGAAGGCGCGCATGCCGATGCTGTAGTGGCCGCCGGCGCGGTTGAGGTGCACGGCAACGTGCTGCGGCGAGATGGCCTCGTGACCGAGCGCGCGCGGCACGTTGATCATGTAGCCGACGTGGTTGAAGAGTCGGATCGCCGAGGCGAAGCTGAAGAAGGCAACGAAAAAGTCGAGCAGCAGCAGGAGCAGCTTGAATATCCAGATCTCGCCGTGCACCGCACCGACCTTGTTCAGTGCATGCCAGGAGGTCTCCAGCTGGGCGCCCTGCCCGCTCAGCGTCAGGGTGCCCATCACCAGCAGCACCGCCGTGGATGCAAGGAAGGTCGCCGCCATGGTGGAATTGCGCAGTGTCTGCACGGCAAGGATGTCCTTGTTGCCGGCCATGACGTTCTCCACCCAGGCGGTGCGCGCGATGGTATTCACCGCCTGCACGGTGTAGGCCGGATCCTGCTTCAGCTTGTGGCGCATGTAGAGGTGGTAGATCGCAAGGGCGAGCAGACTCGCCGCGAAGCAGACGATGTCCACCCCGGTCGCGCCCAGCCAGTCGATGTTGCTCATGGCGTCCTCGCGGATGATCGGGTCATTGGCCGGCCCTCGCCTTCTCGCTCCAGGCGCGGGCCGCTGCGGCGTCGGCCGACACGCCGAGCAGGCCCTTCTCGTGGATGTGCGCAAGCGTCTGCATGGCGAGGCGATGCCCGCCTTCTGCGGCACGGGTCAGCCAGTATACCGCCGCCTTGTTGTCCTGCTCGACGCCCCAGGCCCCGGTTTCGTAGCGCAGGCCCAGCTCGTACTGGGCTTCGGGATTGCCGGCACGGGCCTTTTCCATCAGGTCATCGCCGCCCTGATAGGCGTCGAGCAGATTGCGCCCCAGCTCTGCGATGGCGTTGAGCAGCTTGAGCGCATCGTCGTGACCCTGCGCCGCGGCACGGCCGAGCCAGCGCTTGCCGCGTTCCAGGTCCTGCGGCACGCCGTGCCCTTCGTGATACATTTTGCCGAGCAGGTACTGGGCGTCGGCATTGCCCTGATCGGCCGCCTGGCCCAGCCAGCGCTCGGCCCGGGCGTAATCCCTGGCGACGCCATTGCCTTCGCGATACATCCTGCCCAGCTTGAACTGCGCTTCCGCATTGCCCTGCGCCGCCGCCAGCTCGCGCCAGTGGGCGGCCAGTGCCGGATCTTTCGCCACGCCGATGCCCTGCTCGCAGTAGTCGCCCATCACGGCCTGGGCATAGGCGTTGCCCTGGCGCGCCGCGCGCAGCATCCAGTAGGCGGACTGGTTGGCGTCGCGCGGGTAGCCGGCGTCGCCGTGCCGGTAGATGAGACCGAGCAGCACCTGCGCGCCGTGGTTGCCGCGCTCGGCGGACTGGCGGATCAGCGCCGCTTCCTCGGCGGTGGTGGCCAGGCAGGCAAGCGGGGCCACCAGCCCGATGAGCGTGAAACGCCTCAGGTACCGGCCGCAAGCACCGGATTTCACCCCGTCTTGGATGGCCCAAGGCCGGCGATGCGCCATTTGGGCGAGCATCCGGCGCAGCATCGCCATCATGCCCGCCCCCGCATCAGAAGGTCTCGCAGGAAAGGATCGGGCCGACGCCGGCCGATCCATCGGTCCGCATGCCGGCAGTAGCGGCGAGGATGGCTGCCGGGGCGGGGAGGATAAGGCTTGAACGTTCCTGGGGCATGCCGGCTGCGTGGTTTTCCTGTTTGTCCCCAGTCACGCCGATTGGTTCCCGTTGAGGAGGCGATCAATCCGCCGCGATGCGGTCGAAATAGCGCGCGCGGTAGAGCAGGCGCTTGCGCGTATCGGAATCGCTGAAGGCGGCGCGGTCGTGCAGCACGTTGTTGCAGACGAGACCCATGCCCGGCTCGAGGCGGCCGCGGAAGACCCAGGGACAGTCCGCGTCGGCGAGGAGGCGCTCCAGGGCGGTGACGGCGGCGCGGGTGGTGTCGTCGGCCTTCCACTCGATGCTGACGGTGCGCGCCGTATAGCGCATGTGCAGGTGGCCGTCCGGATAGACGGCGAACACCGGCCCCTGCTGCGCCGCACGCGCCACTGCGCCGTCCTCCAGCCGCGGCGGGATGGTCATTGCGTCCGGCGCCATCAGGGCGCGGATGAAAGCCGGATTCTCGTCGCGCAGCAGGATGTAGGCGATCTCGTGGTCCATCAGCTGGTTCTCGCCGCCGCCGAGGGCGCTTTGCACGCAGTGCAGGATGAGCCCGTGGATCTGCCGGTCGAGCGTGTTGTAGTAGCCGTCGGTGTGCCACTTGATGCCGCGGTCAGTATACGGGATGAATTCGGTGCGCGTGCCGGCCGGCGCCACCGCCAGCGGCGAGATGCCGTCATCGTCGGCGAGCATGTTGGCGTCAAGGCGTTCGAGGCCGAACTGGCGGCCAAGCAAGCGCGGAATGTCCTTGTCCGGATCGGTGCCGGTCGCCGAGGCGTAGAGCGCCATGTTGGCCGCGGCGCAGCGCGTCAGCAGTGCCTGGCGCTCGGCGGAAGTCAGTCTGCGCGGATCGGCGACTTCGACGACGAGTTCCTCGATCCGGCGCGGATGGGCAGCCAGCTTGCGCTCGCGCCAGGCGGCGTAGGCGGCGGTGTTGTCGAGATTGAAATGCGACGGGAAGCTCATGTGCGGCTCAATCGCCCGACACGGTTTCGCGCGGACTGCGCGCAGTCTTTCCGCCGCCGCCGAAAAGCCCGTCGAGGGTTTTCCGGATGGCCTGCACGGCGTCGGGCGTCTCGATCTCCATGACTTGATCATACACCCAGTTCTTGTCCTTCTCCGGCATGCCCTCGCGCACGCGCGCCGCATAGGCACGGCGAAAACCGAAGTCGGGGCCCTTTGCATCGCAGCCGTATTCGGCGTAATCAGTGCCGGCGGCGTTGAAGACCTCGAGGAAATACCGGCGGCAGGCGCCCGGTTCCGTCGCGGCGAGCAGCATCCCGGCATTGTCCTCGATGGCCTCGGCCATGCGCCTGGCCAGCGCGGTGGTGAAATCGCCGCGCTTTTCCGGCCCCAGCTTGTCGAAGGCCACGCGGTCGGCGTAGTGGGCGTGGAAGGCCATGGTCTCGACGACGTAGTCGAAGTAGGGCCGGCCGAGATCGATGTCGAACTTCGCCTCGCGCATGCGCCTGATCGACTCGAGGGCGAGCTTCCACGACAGCATGGCGACGACGCTGGCGAGCGCCGCCGGCGAGCGCGCGCGCCCGCCGGCGTGGAAGCGGCTTCTTATTCGAACCGCCATTCAAACCCCTCACCACAGAGACACGGAGGCACAGAGAAGTGTGCCCTGACGTCCTTCCTCCATGTCCCTGTGCCCCTGTGGTTGATGGTTCTCAATGTTCGCCTTTCGTGCGACGGATGCCGGCGAGGCGGTTGCCCTGCTTCTGCGGGCCGCCGCGCGGGAAGATCACGTGCAGGTAGTGGTTGCTGCCTTTTTCCGCTCCCCACAGCTTGGTGAAGTGGGTGATCATCACGCGCACCTGCGGCTGCACGCGGTGCTCGTTGTGATAGTCGCGGATGTAGCGGATCACCTGCCAGTGCTCGTCGGTGAGTTCGAGCCCTTCCTCCTTCGCCTGGGTGCGGGCAAACTCCTCGGACCAGTCGTCGAGGTTGATCAGATAGCCTTCCGAGTCGACCGGAATCTGCCGGTCTCCCACGGTCAGCCAGTGCTCGGGCGTATCGCGATATGCGTCTCCCATCCTGCTCCTCCATTGGTGGTTGTCGACATTGTCGGATTCTTGTTTCCTGTCAGTAGCCGGCCTTGCCGTAGGGCTTGGGCAGGCCGGCGACCCTCACCGCCTGCTTGGCCGGGCCGTCCTTCGGGAAAAGGTCGTACATGACCTTCGAGTCGGCCTCGGGCATCAGTTCCGCCATGTCCTTCATGAAGTTGCGGAAGTTCGGCGTATGGCCGTCCTCGCGGTACTTGCCGCGGAAATAATCGATGATCTTCCGATGATCATCGGTCAGCACGATGCCCTCCGCAGCGGCGATGACCAGCACCGCCTCCTCGCTGAAGTCCGGCTCCAGCAAATAGCCGTCGGCGTCGGTTTCCTTTTCTTCGCCGTTGATGGTGTAACTCATGGTTCTCCCCGAATGGATGGTTGCTTATTTCTTGCGCAGATAGAACTCGAACGAGCCACGCGCCACCTCGGCCCGGTCGACCAGTTCCAGTGCGGTGTTCCTCACCCAGGCTTCGACGTCGGAAGGAGTGCCCGGGCAGTTGCTCATCAGCAGCAGGATCTCGCCGGATCGCATGCCGTCGAGCAGCTTCTTCGCTTCGAGAATCGGCCCGGGGCAGGACACGCCGCGTATGTCGAGAGTGATGTTGGGCGCGACCGCCTTCTTGCCGCTGCCGCGCGTGATGAGGTAGGCGGTGCAGCCGTTGGCCATCTTGTCCTTCACGGTGACTTCGTTGCCGGTCTGGCGCGACCAGGCGAACAGATCGTCCGAGGTGCCGGGGCAATCGGAGACGAGCAGCAGGGACTGGCCCGCTCCCATGTCGTCGACAATCTTCTTGGCGCCGATCAGGGGCGCCGGGCAGGACAGGCCGCTCATATCCAGGGTAACTGCGGGTTTCGTGCTCATGACTCCTCCGGAAATTCAGATTATGCGTTTCATTCGGCGGCACCGACGGCGATGATCGACTTGTATGGCACAAAGATGCCGCAACCGAGCTTGCGTCCCTGGCCGATGCCGCGCGCCTGCACATCCAGCGACTGCGCCGGCGACAGGCCATGCAGCAGGAGGCTGAAGCCGCACACCTCGGCGTCGCAAGTGGCCATCGCGTGCGCCTTGCCGGCTATCATGCGCTCCGGCAAGCCCGTCTCGCGCAGCTCGGCCGCCACCTTGTCCAGGAATTCGATCTCGTCGGCGCAGCCGGCGCTGACGAAGTGCGAATGCACCGTGGAGAACGGCATCAATTCGCGCTGCCGTCCGGCGCCAACCTCCAGCCCGCTGCCGATATCGAGATGGCGGCCGGCCAGCGCCAGCGCCTGCCCGGCACGCTCGGCCGGGACCCGCAGCACCAGGCGCGCGCGCGGTCCGAGCAGCAGCCCGCCGTTGCAGGCGGTGGTGCCCTGCAGGGGGTGCACGCCGGTCAGGGGGGCTTCCTCCAGCCATTCCAGCACATCGGCCAGCGCGCGAAACAGGGCGTAGCCGTAGTCGCGCGGCAGGTGCTCGCTGCGTGCCGCGAAGCTGACGTCGACGACCCTCATGCCTGCCCGTCCGCCCAGTCCTGCAGGACCTTGCCCCAGCGTGCTGCCGTCTGGGCGTCGATGTCGAAAATGGTGAAGCGCTTCTTCTCGCGGATGCGCAGGCGAAGCATCGGCGTGCCGCCGGCCAGGTACTCGACCTGCTGCAGTTCGATCTCCTGCCCCCAGATCGGAGCGGTAAACTTGTCCAGCGGGGTGAGTTTTTCCTTGTCGTCCATGTCTCATCCACCTGACGGCTTTGCCCGGTCATGCCACGGCCCGAAGCCGCATCAACAGGGCAAAGGCGCCGGCTGCATAGATATATTAGCGTCGGCCGAAATATGCCTCCTGCCCCGGCACGCCGCCTATAACCGATATGGCGTGCCGCGACCTACCCCTTCCGGGTAGGTGCTTCCTACCCCCACGGGAGATGGCCCATCGCAGTGCACCATGCGTAACATCAGCGCCAACTTATAAACGTTCTGACCCCAGCAGCACCACACAACCTGAGCACCGGAGACAAATCATGGCTAAGAAACCGCATGCAACGCCCAATCTCGACCAGTTGGAATCGGGCCCCTGGCCCAGCTTCGTCACCGGCCTGAAGCGCCTGGCGAAGGACAAGGACATGATGACCGACCTGCTCGGCCACCTGGAGCACTCCTACGAGACCCGCCAGGGCTACTGGAAGGGTGGCACGGTCGGCGTCTTCGGCTACGGCGGCGGCGTCATCCCCCGCTTCACCGAAATCAAGGACGACAAGGACCAGCCGGTCTTCAAGGATGCGGCCGAGTTCCACACCCTGCGCGTCATGCCGCCGCCCGGCATGCACTACAACACCGACATCCTGCGCAAGCTGTGTGACATCTGGGACAGGCACGGCTCCGGCCTGATCGCTTTCCACGGCCAGTCCGGCGACATCATGTTCCAGGGCTGCACCGCCGAGAACGTGCAGAAGGCTTTCGACGAAATCAACGAACTGGGTTTCGACCTGGGCGGCGCCGGGCCCGCCGTGCGCACCTCGATGTCCTGCGTCGGCCACGCCCGCTGCGAGCAATCCTGCTTCGACGAAGGCAAGGCCCACCGCGCCATCATCAACACCTTCGTCGGCGACATCCATCGCCCGGCCCTGCCCTACAAGTTCAAGTTCAAGTTCTCCGGCTGCAGCAACGACTGCATGAACTCCATCCAGCGTTCGGACATGGCCATCATCGGCACCTGGCGCGACAACATCCAGACCGACGAGGCCCTGGCGAAGAAATGGTTCGCCAAGCACGGCATGAACGAGCTGGTGAACGACGTCGTCGGCATGTGCCCGACGCGCGCCATCCAGCTGAAGGAGATCAAGGCCGTCTCGAAGGACGCGCATGTCTCCAGCGTGGCGGTCAACGACACCCAGGCCCTGGAGATCAACAACAAGGACTGCGTGCGCTGCATGCACTGCATCAACGTCATGACCGGCGCTCTCGCCCCGGGCAAGGACCGCGGCGCCACCATCCTGGTCGGCGGCAAGCGCACCCTGAAGATCGGCGACCTGATGGGCACCGTCATCGTGCCGTTCATGAAGCTGGATACGGACGAAGATCGCGCCGCGCTGATCGACCTGGGTCAGCGCATCATCGATTTCTTTGCCGAGAATGCGCTGGAGCACGAGCGCACCGGCGAAATGATCGAGCGCATCGGCCTGATGAACTTCCTCGAGGGCATCGAGGTCGAGGTCGATCCGAACATGGTTTCTGCCCCGCGCACCAACCCCTTCATCCGCATGGACGGCTGGGACGATGAAGTGGCCAAGCTCAAGGCCAGGCAGGCCGCCGCCTAACAATCACAGACTGACGGAGACATCACTATGTCGCAACCTCAAATGCGCAAGCCCATCGAGAGCGGCGTGCCGGACCACATGCAGTACCTGCACCCGTCCCTGCGGAAAAACTACGGCAACTGGAAATACCACGACCGGCCGCGGCCCGGCGTACTGCACCACGTCTCGCACTCCGGCGAGGAAGTGTGGACGGTGCGCGCCGGCACGCAGCGCCAGATGGACGTACACACCATTCGCAAGCTGTGCGACATCGCCGACAAATTCGCCGAGGGCCATGTCCGCTTCACCATCCGCAGCAACATCGAGTTCATGGTCGCCGACGAGAAGAAGGTGGCCCCGCTGATCGCCGAACTGGAGAAGAACGGCTTCCCGGTCGGCGGCACCGGCAACTCGGTGTCGATGATCGCTCACACCCAGGGCTTCCTGCATTGCGACATCCCCGCCACCGACGCCTCCGGCGTGGTGAAGTCCCTCATGGACGAGCTCTACGAGGAATTCGTTCACGAGGAGATGCCCAACCGCGTGCGCCTGTCGACTTCCTGCTGCGAGATCAACTGCGGCGGCCAGGCCGACCTCGCCATCGTCATCCAGCACACCAAGCCGCCGCGGATCAACCACGATCTCGTCGCCAACATCTGCGAGCGCCCGGCTGTCGTCGCGCGCTGCCCGGTAGCGGCCATCCGCCCGGCGCTGGTGAACGGCAAGCCTTCGCTGGAAGTCGACGAGAAGAAATGCGTCTGCTGCGGCGCCTGCTTCCCGCCCTGCCCGCCCATGGCCATCAACCATCCGGAGCACTCCAAGCTCGCCATCTGGGTCGGCGGCAAGAACTCCAACGCCCGCAGCAAGCCGCAATTCATGAAGATGGTCGCCATGGGTCTGCCCAACAACCCGCCGCGCTGGCCCGAAGTCGCCGAGGTGGTGAAGCGCATTCTGCGCGTGTACAAGGAAGATGCCCGCCCCTGGGAGCGCATGGCCGACTGGATCGACCGCATCGGCTGGCCGCGTTTCTTCGAGAAGACCGATCTGCCCTTCACGAAATATCTGATCGACGACTGGCGCGGCGGACGGGTGAACCTGAACTCCTCGACCCATATCCGCTTCTGATCCGGAGACGGCATGAAAATCGCCATCCTCATCAACGAAGGCCCCTACACGCACCAGGCCACGGACAGCGCCTACCTGTTCGCCCGCGCCGCCGTGGAGAAGGGACACCAGATCAGCCGGGTGTTTTTCTACCACGACGGCGTGAACAACTCGACGCGCCTGACCGAGCCGCCGCAGGACGACCGCCATATCGTCAATCGCTGGAGCAAGCTGGCCGAGGAGCACAAGATCGACCTCGTAGTGTGCGTGGCGGCCGCCCTGCGCCGCGGCATCCAGGACGAGAACCTGGCGCCCGGCTTCCGCATCTCCGGCCTGGGGCAGTTGATCGAGGCCGGCATCCAGGCCGACCGCCTGGTCACCTTCGGCGATTGAGGAGCGCACGATGAGCGAAGGACAAGTCAAGAAATTCATGTACGTCAACCGCAAGGCGCCGCACGGCACCATCTACGCGCTCGAATCGCTCGAAGTGGTGCTGATCGCCGCCGCCTTCGACCAGGACGTCAGCCTCGCCTTCATGGACGACGGCGTATATCAGCTGAAGAAGGGCTGGAACACCAAGGGCATCGAGGTGAAGAGCTTCCAGCCGACCTACCGCGCGCTGGACGACTACGACATCAACAAGCTCTATGTCGAGCAGGAGGCCATGGAGGCGCGCGGCCTCACCGCCGACGACATGTGCGTGCCCGTCGAGGTGCTGCCTCGCGCCGAGATCGGCAGGCTGATGGAAAACCAGGATGTGCTCCTGAGCTTCTGAGAGGAAAAATATGCTGCACATCGTGAACAAGTCGCCCCTGGACCGCAACTCCCTGGACACCTGCCTCGCCACGGCCCAGCCGGGCGGCGCGCTGCTCCTCATCGAGGACGGCGTGTACGCCGCGACCAACGGCAACGCCGCCGCCGGCAAGCTGAAGCAGGCCATGGGTCAGCACAAGGTCTATGCGCTGAAACCCGATCTGGAGGCGCGCGGCATGGCCGATCGCGTTCTGGAAGGTGTCAATCTGGTGGATTACGGCGGCTTCGTCGATCTCGTGACGGAACACGCCACCTGCCAATCCTGGCTGTAAGCGATTTTTTTAGGAGACCCATATGGCTATCGAACTGAACGGCAAGACCTACGAAACCGACGAGGAAGGCTATCTGACCGACATCAACGAGTGGAACGAGGATGTCGCCAAAATTCTCGCCGAGAACGAAAACATCAACATGACCGAACAGCATTGGGAAGTCATCAACTTCCTGCGCGAGTACTACAACGAGTTCCAGATTGCCCCGGCCGTGCGCGTGCTGACCAAGGCCATCGGCAAGAAGCTGGGGCCGGAGAAGGGCAACAGCCAGTACCTCTACGAGCTGTTCCCCTACGGCCCGGGCAAGCAGGCATGCAAGATCGCCGGCCTGCCGAAGCCGACCGGCTGCATCTGAGAAAAAGACTGGCCACGGCGACACGGCGCGAGCCGTGTCCGCTGTTCCTTGCCGTACCGCAGTGATCGCCGGGGTGAAAGACTTTCCATGACCATCTTCTTCGCAGTGCTCTTCTACGTGGCAACGGTGATTCTCGTCGCCGGCCTGGCGTACAGGATCGCGGACTATTTCCGCACGCCGGCGCCGCTGAAGATCCCCACCACGCCGGCGCCGACCACCCCGGGGGGCGTGGTGCTGCGCATGTTGCGCGAAGTGGCGCTGTTCGAGAGCCTGTTCAAGTCCAACCTGTGGATCTGGACCTTCGGCATCCTCTTCCACGGCGCGCTGCTGCTGGTGCTCGCCCGCCACCTGCGCTACTTCACCGAGCCGGTGTGGTTCTGGGTCGGCTGGGTGCAGCCCTTCGGCATGTATGCCGGCTTCGCCATGGTGGCCGGGCTCGCCGGCCTGTGGGGCCGCCGTTTCCTCGTCGAGCGCATCCGCTACATCTCGACGCCGTCCGACCACCTCATGCTGGCCCTGCTCGCCGGTATCGGCGCCTCCGGACTCGGCATGAAGTTCCTCATGCACACCGACATCGTCGCCGTGAAGGCCTTCTTCCTCGGCCTGATGCGCTTCGACATCCAGCCGCTGCCGGCCGATCCCGGCCTCTACGTGCACCTCGTGCTGGTGGCGACGCTGATGATCATCTTCCCCTTCAGCAAGCTGCTGCACGCCCCGGGCGTGTTTTTCAGCCCGACGCGCAATCAGGCCGACGACCCGCGCGAGCATCGTCACCTGGCAACGTGGGCCGCCGAACTGGAGAGAAACTGAGAACGCCATGGCCGCCGCGGAATTCACCACGCCCGAACTGAAGGACTATCCGGAGATCCCGGCGCTGCAGCGCGGCGCCATGGCGGAGAGCAAGCCCTTCGTCGCTTCCGACAAGATGAACGAGGCCCTCGGCTTCCCCGGCGAACTGGTGCCGGACTGGGAGCAGAAGGCCGTCGCCCGGCTCGGCGAGCTGCTGAAGAAATACCGCTCGCTGAAGGTGTATCTCGATGCCTGCGTGCACTGTGGCGCCTGCACCGACAAGTGCCACTATTTCCTCGGCACCGGCGATCCGAAGAACATGCCGGTGGCGCGCCAGGATCTGATGCGCGGCGTCTATCGCCGCCACTTCACCCTGGCCGGCAAGCTGTTCCCCAAACTCGTCGGCGCCACGGATCTCACGCGCGAACTGCTCGACGACTGGTTCAAGTACTATCACCAGTGCTCCGAATGCCGCCGCTGCTCGGTGTTCTGCCCCTACGGCATCGACACCGCCGAAATCACCATGGCCGGCCGCGAGATCCTCGACTCGGTGGGCTACGGCCAGAAATACTCGAACGAGATCATCGGCAAGGTGCACAAGATCGGCAACAACCTCGGCCTGCCCGGCCCGGCCCTGGAAGACACCCTGCAGGGCGTGGAGGAAGACGTCAAGGAGGACACCGGCGTCGACGTGCGCTATCCGCTCGACGTCAAGGGCGCCGAAGTCCTGCTGGTCACCCCTTCGGCCGACTTCTTCGCCGAGCCGCACATCGACAGCCTGATCGGCTACGGCAAGGTATTCCACGCCGCCGGCATCTCGTGGACGCTGTCCACGAAGGCGTCCGAGGCCGGCAACTTCGGCATGTTCATCGGCAACTACGAGCAGCTGCGCAAGATCGCCCTGCGCATCCGAGAGGCAGCCCTCGAACTGGGCGTCAAGCGCATCGTCGTCGGCGAGTGCGGCCACGCCTGGCGCGTCGCCTACAGCTTCTGGAACACCCTCACCGGCATCGGCGCCGGCGCCAATGATCCCTTCGCGGTGCAGCTGCAGAGCCAGCTCGACCACCGCTACAAGCAGCCGGCGCACATCTGCGAGGTGACCTGGGACCTGATCCAGCGCGGCGCGCTCCGGTTCGACAAGGACGCCAACGACCACCGCATCGTCACCTTCCACGATTCCTGCAACGTGGCGCGCGCTTCCCGCATGGGCGACACGCCCGGCGGGCAGTTCGAGATCCCGCGCAATATCATCAAGGCAGTTGCCAACAAGTATTTCGAGATGGCGCCCGGCACCACGCACGAAGCGACCTTCTGCTGTGGCGGCGGCGGCGGCATCCTCACCGACGAACTGCTCGAGCTGCGCGTCAAGGGCGCGCTGCCGCGCATGGATGCGCTCAACCAGGTAGTGGAACGGCACGGCGTGAATTTCATGGCGACCATCTGCGCCATCTGCAAGGCGCAGTTCACCAAGGTCCTGCCCTACTACAAGTTCAATCGCGGCATGGTCGGCGGCGTGCACCAGCTCGTCAGCACGGCCATCCGGCTCGGCAACAACGATTAAGCACTACAAGGAGACAACGATGTCGGCCAGCAACGAGAAACCCGCCCCCCAACAACTGACCTTCCGCCGTTTCAAGGACGATGACAACAAGCACGTTCCCTGGAACAAGTACATCTTCCAGGCCAGCTATTCCTACAAGTGCCCGACCTACATCCAGTCGACGCCGCCCTGCCAGAGCAGCTGTCCCTCCGGCGAAGACATCCGCAGCTACCTCGCCATCGTGCGCGGCCAGGAAAAACCGCCGGTCGGCGCCGACGGCAAGCCGGTCATGCCGGCTTTCGAATACGCCTGGCGCCGCCTGACCGAAGCCAATCCCTTCCCCTCGGTGATGGGACGCGTCTGCCCGGCGCCCTGCGAGACCGGCTGCAACCGCAACGTCGTCGAGGACTTCGTCGGCATCAACTCGGTCGAGCATTTCCTCGGCGACTATGCCAACAAGAACAACCTCAAGTTCAAGGCCCCCGAGAAAAAGACCGGCAAGAAAGTGGCGGTCATCGGCGGCGGGCCAGCCGGCCTGTCCTGCGCCTACCAACTGGCCATGAAAGGGCACGAGGTCACGATCTTCGACGAGCACGAACAGCTCGGCGGCATGATGCGCTACGGCATTCCGGGCTTCCGCACGCCGCGCGACGTCCTCGACACCGAGATCCAGCGCATCCTCGACCTGGGCGTGAAAACGCGGATGAAGACGCGCATCGGCACCGACATCAAGATGGAGGACGTTCGCAAGCAGTATGACGCGGTGTTCCTCGGCCTCGGTGCCCAGGGCGGCCGCGCGCTGCCCTGCGAAGGCAACGACGCGCCCAACGTGGTCACCGCGACCTCCTTCCTGCGTGCCTTCAACGACGGCCGCATGCGCTTCGTCGGCAAGCGCGTGGTGGTGGTCGGCGGCGGCGACACCTCGATCGACGTCGCCACCGTGGCGCGCCGCCTCGGCGCCATCGACAATCCGAAGCCGCACGACCGGCCGGAGAACGTCATCGGCGGCCGCGCCGCCCACGACGTCGCCGAGATCTCCGCCCGCGAGGGCGCCGAGGTGACGCTGACCTCGGTCTTCCCGGTCGACAAGATGCAGGCCAACCAGCACGAGATCGCCCAGGCCAAGGCGGAAGGCATCGATATTCGCGGCGGCTGGGCGCCGATCGGCGTGGTCCGCGACGCCGACGGGCGCGCCACCGCCTTGCGCGTCGCGCAATGCGAGGCCAAGTTCGTCGGCCCCAAGCTCGAGATCAAGATGATCGAGGGCACCGAAACGGATCTTCCGGCCGATCTCATCGTCTCGGCCATCGGCCAGGCGGTCGATTTCACCGGCCTCGAGGAGTTCGATTCAGGCAAGGGCGGCATCGCCGCCGACAAGAACTACCAGGTGCAGGGCAAGCCGGGCGTGTTCACGGGCGGCGACGTCGTCCGTCCGCATCTCCTCACCACCGCCATCGGCCACGGCTGGATCGCCGCCGAGGGCATCGACCGCTATCTCGGCGGCGAGGAACAGGACAAGCGGCCGAAGATCGACGTGCACTACTGGGACATGGAGCGCAAGCTCATCGAAAAGGGCAACCCGCCGCGGGAAGTCCATGGCCCGACCTGGGGCACCGACAAAGAGAACATCGCCGTGCACAACTTCGACAACCGCTCCGAGCGCCATGTCATCACGCACAAGGAGCTGTTCCTCGGCCACTTCGGCTACACGCCGCGCAACCTGCGCAACGTGACCACGCTCTCCGAGGAATCCGCCCTCGGTAACTTCGAGGAACGCCTGGATGCGCTCGACGAAAAACAGGTCATCGCCGAAGCCAAGCGCTGCATGAGCTGCGGCCTTTGCTTCGAATGCGACAACTGCGTGGTGTATTGCCCGCAGACGGCGGTGTACCGGGTCAAGAAAGCCGAGTCGACCACCGGTCGCTACGTGGCCACCGACTATACGAAGTGCATCGGCTGCCACATCTGCCACGAAGTCTGCCCGACCGGCTACATCCAGATGGGTCTCGGGGAGTGAGCGTGAAAGCGATCGTCATCGCCGTGCTGTGGGGACTGACTTTTGCCGCAGTGCACGCGGCGGAGCCCGGCCGCACGCCGCTGCCGGCGATCGCCATCGAGAAATCCGGCCAGTGCGTCGAGCCGAAGGACGTCATGCGGCGCGACCACATGAAGTTCCTCAAGCACCAGCGCGACCTGACGATGCATGAAGGCATCCGCACCAAAAAGTACAGCCTCAACGAGTGCGTCTCCTGCCACGCCAGCCAGAAGACCGGCAGCGTCCTCGGCGAGGGCGGCTTCTGCCAGAGCTGTCACAGCTACGCCGCCGTCAAGCTCGACTGCTGGGACTGCCACCAGCCCAAGGCCTCGCCGGCCGCCGCAACGCCGACCGGCGCCACGACCGCCGACCTGCTCCAGGCCATGCAGCGCGGACGCGGCAGCGCGGAGACCAGGCCATGAGTGACGACATGAAACAGGTGCGACCCGCGAACGACCGCCAATCCCCTGCGGCGGAAAGTGACCTGGGAGAAGGTTCCGCAGTCAGCCGTCGCGGCTTTCTCGCCACCTCCGCCGCCGCCCTGGCGGGACTGACTCTGGCCCCGGGCATCCGCCTCGTCGAGATGGCCGCCGCCAAGCCGGATGACGAGGCCGTCACCTCGAAAGTGCGCTGGGGCATGCTCATCGACACCACGCGCTGCCAGACCGGCTGCAACGAGTGCGTTTCCGCTTGCGGCAAGGAGAACCACCTGGGCGAGGTGAAGAACCCGCGCACCGACGCACAGTGGATCCGCAAGATCGACCTGACGGAACTCGCCACCGGCCGCACCCTCTCGCTGCCGATGCTGTGCCAGCACTGCGCCAACCCGCCCTGCGTGGACGTCTGCCCGACCGGCGCCTCGTTCAAGCGCGCCGACGGCATCGTGCTGGTCGACCGCCACATCTGCATCGGCTGCCGCTACTGCATGATGGCCTGCCCGTACAAGGCGCGCTCCTTCGTGCACGAGCCGCACACCGACCAGAACCCGCAGGTACCGCGCGGCCAGGGCTGCGTCGAGGGCTGCACGCTGTGCGTGCACCGCGTCGACCGCGGCGGCACGCCCGCCTGCGTCGAGGCCTGTTCGGCGGCGGGCCACAACGCCATGCTGTTCGGCGACCTGAACGATCCCGGGAGCGCGATCTCGAAGCGCGTGCGCGAGGTGAAAACCACCCAGGTGCGCGCCGACCTCAAGCTCGACCTCGGCGTCCGCTACGAGGGCATCTGATGAAATTTGTGGGCATGGGCCGAATAATTACCGTCGTTCCCGCGGAAGCGGGAACCCAGCAGTTCCTGCAACGGCCCTGGATTCCCGCTTTCGCGGGAATGACGAATTAGCCACCGGGCACATATCATGGCAAGCACTGCTTCCTACGCCGAAACCCAAAGCCGCCCCGTCGCCTTCTGGGGCCTGCTCGCCGCGGGCGGCCTGTTCCTGCTGGCGGCCTTTGCCGCCTTCCTGCATTTCGAACACAGCGGCCACATCGTCACCGGCATGGACAACCAGATCGTCTGGGGCATGCCGCACGTCTTCGCCGTGTTCCTCATCGTCGCCGCCTCCGGCGTGCTCAACGTCGCCTCGATCGGCTCGGTCTTCGG